>JBFFIY010000061.1:0-26226 GCA_041556195.1 Enterobacterales bacterium | reverse complement strand
TAAATTAAAAAGCAGAACGATATTTTTTTAACGATATTTTTTAATTTCCATCACCGAACAAACAAAATAACGCTGTTTGTGATGGAAAAATCTTGCAGAAATTGGGGAAAGTATGATTAATTTGAATCTAAATATAAACGCGACTTAGAGAAGTCTATTTCCAACTAAACTCAGGCTTCCAATCCTTTTCCTTACACTGCATTAGTCTGTTTTTCATTCAAAAAAGGTCTAAAATATCTTTTTTAATTGAATTTAGTGCTAAAAAAGAAGAGAAAAGGATAACAGGTGATCAAAAAACGATCAAGCAATGGCGTATGAAATGGTAATATTCACATTTTTTGAATGGGAATATATTTCAATGTGGCAGTACAATTTTTGTACTGCCCACTAAAATGGGGAAAGGTCAGTTGTGGTGGTGGTGTTGCTATATACTACTAATTATTAAATCACTGGCTATAAGGTTAGTCTCAGGTAAAATGTCGTTGTCACTCATAACGCCACGGGTTTTTAATAAATGCTTATTCTCCTCAGCCAGGGTCATTACCAACTGTTCTTTTTCATCCTGTTTGCACTGACTTTTTCATTAACATTTCATGAATTCGGTCATGCCTTTGTAGCTAAAAAATTTGGGGATAATACCGCTGAGCAGATGGGGCGGTTAACATTAAATCCAATCGCCCACATTGATCCTATGGGGTTGCTTATGGTGATAGTGATTGGTTTTGGTTATGCGAAACCGGTTCCGACTAACCCCAGAAATTTCACTTCGCACTGGGCTGACTTGTGGGTATCTGCTGCTGGGCCAGGTATGAATTTTTTGATTGCGTTTGTGGTTATCAATTTTTATGCGCTTTCATTGAGTATGGGTTGGAGTTTGTTCAGTGATGCCAGTTCATTTTTCATCTATCTGGCGTTGATTAATCTGGTGTTGATGATCTTTAACCTTATTCCCATTGGTCCTTTGGATGGGCATTATATTTTGCCTTATTTCCTCCCTAAAAACCTGGCCTATAAGTATGTTGTTTTTAACCAGAAATATGGTTCGTTTTTTTTGCTCGCTCTGGTGGCTTTAAGTTTTATGGGTATACCTATCTTTAGCTATGTTTTTGGATTTGGAAAGGCTTTATTGCCTTTTATTACTGTAATTCCTATGTAAACAGCTCTGATCATTTTCTGGATAACTCACTAGCTCCAGTCTAGTTTGCCGCTTTCCAGATCTAACAATCTTTGCTTGCGCCAGAGTCCGCCACCATAACCGGTTAGAAGACCATTTTTTCCAATCACCCGATGGCAGGGAATAATAATGGAAATTCTATTATCACCATTAGCCTTTGCCACAGCTCGAACAGCTTTTGGGTTATTAATGGCTATGGCTTGTTGTTGATAGGAGCGCGTTTGACCATAATCTATG
Source organism: Enterobacterales bacterium (assembly GCA_041556195.1). Taxonomy (GTDB): domain Bacteria; phylum Pseudomonadota; class Gammaproteobacteria; order Enterobacterales; genus 21-14-all-40-8. The sequence continues at coordinate 24,815 of JBFFIY010000061.1, read as the reverse complement.
GTTTTTAATTCATTCCATACCTGTTGCTGGAAGTCTGTACCGGGGTGATCCAGGGGTGTTTTGAAAGTAGTTAGTTTTCCAGAAAAGTATTCTGCTAATTCTTGATCTAGTTGAACGAAAAGAGGGTGATGACCTGGAACAAACCTGGCATTATGTAGTTTGCTTAAACGTTTTATTTGAGTTTCCAGCATTCTGCGATCGGTAAATTCCAGTAGGCAAATTCCACGATTTGTGGCGCCTGCGAACATGGGTCCTAATGGTGTTAACAGGCGCGTTATGGTAATAACTTGCTGGTCTTTACTTTTTAAAGGTGACTGTCCGGTTATTTTCTTAAAAGCGTCATTAAAACCACTGACAGATCCATATCCGCTATCCATTGCCGTATCAATAATTTTATCTTCATGTTTTATTAACCCAAATGCTCTGTTAATTCTGACTGCTCTGGTATAAGCCTGAAAAGTGATCCCGTGATGTTTTTTGAACCAGCGACGTACACGAGCGGGATCAATGCCTCTATTTCTAATGGCTTGATCATTTAATTTTTCACCAGGTTTATCAGCTACCTCTTTCAGTAATCCTTCCAGCCACTCGGGTGTTTCTCCCGCACTGTGCATGGGATGACATAATTTACAGGCTCTATAGCCAAAACTAAGCGCTTGTTTAGCAGCCGCAAAGAATTCCACGTTTGTAGCCTTGGGTTTTCTAGCTCGGCAAGTAGGTCTACAAAATATCCCTGTGGTTTTGACACCTACTACAAATACACCCTCATAAGAAGCATCTCGATTAACCAATGCCTGATACATCACTTGTTGATCGGGCAAATTTACCTGATTCATAACTTTCTCTATTTGACTTAATTTAATGAAGTATAGGGTTCTTCTTTATGGAGTTCATCCGAAAACTGAACAAGTAATTTTATTGGATAATACAAGTTAGACAACATTTGTTATAGTTAATGCCTTAAGTTTTCAGCCAGCAGAATAAATTTGCACCATTTTCTGAAAAACATCCTCATTCTGGTAACCGTATTGTTCTTCACTCATCTTCCTTTAAGCTTATGGGCAGCGGAAGAAACTTCCATAAAAACAGAAATCAAAATAACTCAAACAACTCGCACCCAGTGGCACGTCTCTTATAAATTTGCCGAACCTGTTCAGGGACTGGAGTTAGGGCCATCCATCGCTGATTATCGAGCAAAATCCTGGAAAATATTAACCCCTGGAGTTCAATTAGCTCAATATGATGGTAGTGATCTTATTATTAGCAATAACCGGTTAATCTCTCAGCTTGATATTAATATTTCTCTTTATTCAGTTTATCCAGAAGATCACTATATTCCCTTATCCACATTTTCTGATGGTGGTGTAGCGTTTTATTTATACCATCTTGTCGGGCAAGCTATTACCAGTGATGGCCTACAACCACTCTTTGTACATTTTTCTCTGGCTCCCTTAAGCGGTGAGTTTGTTTTTCTACCTGAAGAAGCTAATAAAAACATCCCTGTATACGCTTATTTTGGCCCGCAAAAACCCGTAATCAGTGAGCATAGCAGTGGAAAACTTGCTCTCATCATCGATCCACTTATGCCTGTTTGGTTAAAAAAATTATTCAGTCCAACCATATTTTCAAAACTGAATAATATTTACCGACAAAAACTTAACCAACAACTCCCCAACCAAACCCTGGTTTTTCTTGCCGCAGGTGCTTTAAATGATATTGAAGGAATTTCAGTGAAAGGAGGGGCGATTAATGGACAAATTATTTTTACCCTCAGAGGAAAAAGCCTTTCAGTTGAATCGGACTATATTAAAAGGTTTCTCTTAAAATTAATTGCCCATGAAATTGCTCACTTATGGCAACCTAACTCAGCGGTTAACCGTGATAAGCCCTGGTTTCATGAGGGTGGAGCAGAGATCCTTGCCGTTAATGCATTGCTTGCTTCCAATTTATGGACGCTAACAGAGCAAAAACAATTTACTGAACAAATGGAAATACAATGCACCAAAGCCAGCCAGGGAAGGAGCATTGAAACTACAGTAACTGAAGGCAATTATAAGGCTGTTTATGCCTGTGGTTATATGCTATTTGAAGAGCTTGATACCGATATTTTCAATCTATGGTCGCAAATGTTAAGGTTAACAAATCGACAACATTCGGTGTTTTCCATGTCTCTTATTGATCAAATCCTGCTGAGTAAGTAAGTTCAATTACTCAGCTTAGAGTCAGGATTACACGAACTCTGTACAATTTCCTACAAAACTAGTCCTAAATTACGCTATCTCTGATTATGACAATAAACTATGCTAGCCATGAATTTAAACCAGTTGAGGTTAACTAACCCGGTTTCGGGATAACTAAAGTCTGCGCAAGCTATTGACTAACAACTGATTTTTTTATGTTTATCACTATCACCCAAGGAAGGAAATACTATGTCCATTAAAGATTGGCCTGAGCAAGAACGCCCGAGAGAAAGGTTATTAAAATTTGGTGCAAACAGCCTTAGTGACTCTGAATTACTAGCAATTTTTCTAAGAACCGGGGTTAAAGGTTTGTCTGCGGTTGAATTATCCAGAGCTTTAATTATCAGGTTTGGCTCACTTTCTAATCTAATACAATCTGATAAACAACATTTTTGTAAAGGATATGGGCTAGGTGAAGCTAAATATGTTCTACTTCAAGCCGTGATGGAAATGGCTTCACGTTGCCTGTACCAGAGAATAGGAAGTCACAAAACAGGAAACCAGAAGATAGAACATCAAAACATAGAAAGTCAATATATTGAACAACCACAAACGCTATCATCACCCTGTCAAACCAAAGCGTACCTACAATCCAGACTACAACATCAAAAAGAAGAAGTCTTTTCAGTATTATTTATGGATAATCGCCACACTCCACTTCACTTTGAAACCTTATTTCATGGCACCATTAATGCGGCATCTGTTTACCCTAGAGTTGTTGTTAAAAGAGCACTTTTTCATAACGCTGCGGCTGTCATTGTGGCGCATAATCATCCATCGGGCAGTGCCGAACCCAGTGAGGCCGATATAAGCATTACTCATAAATTAGCGGATGCTCTATCATTGGTTGATATTCGATTGTTAGATCATTTTGTTATTGGTCATGGAGAGATGACTTCTCTTGCAGAAAAAGGTTTGCTTACTTAACAAACAGATTAAATTGATAAACAGTGCGTTTCGATGCTGTCTTTGTTAGCATTCTCTATATACCAGATCTTATATAAGACAGCTTTTGAAACTTATCCAACAAAATCAATTCAAACAACTTTTTATTAACAATACCGCCTTGTTAGATGTAAGAGCTCCGGTTGAATTTAGCAAAGGGGCTTTTCCCACAGCAACCAATCTACCCATTTTAAATGATATGGAACGAGAGCAGGTTGGCACCTGTTATAAACAACAGGGACAACAATCCGCCATTGAACTTGGACACAAGTTAGTTAGCGGAGAACTCAAACAGCAACGAATTGATCAATGGATTACTTTTGTAAGAGAACACCCTGAAGGTGCCCTTTATTGTTTTCGTGGTGGTATGCGCTCCCAATTGGCTCAACAATGGCTAAAAGATGCTGACATTGATTATCCAAAAATCGCTGGAGGGTATAAGGCACTAAGAAATTATCTGTTGGGAGTGATAGATGATTTTTCCAACACGAACAATAATTTATGGGTAATAGGTGGTCGAACAGGTAGCGGTAAAACCAGGGTTATTCATGCTGTTGAAAACTCTCTGGATTTAGAAGGTTACGCTCATCACCGAGGCTCAGCTTTCGGTAAGAGAGTAAAACCCCAGCCCAGCCAGATAGATTTTGATAATTTGCTCGCTATCAATATCCTCAAAAAATCCCATCAACAAATTACCCCGATACTGGTAGAAGATGAAAGTAAACTCATCGGCAGAAATTTGCTACCTCCGCAATTTAAAAATCACCTCCAGAAAAGTGACATCATTCTGGTTGAAGAGCCCATGGAGAGCAGAGTACAGGTGGTTATTGATGAATATGTAGTGGCATTGAGTCAGGAGCATCTGGATTTTGATCCTGTCAATGGTTGGAAAACCTATTCCCAATACCTTTTAACCAGTTTACATAAGGTTAGTAAGCGTCTTGGTGATGCTCTCTATAACCAATTGAATCAAGCAATGGAAGCTGCACTCGAACAACAGAGATTAACTTCTGACCCCCATTTGCATCAGTTGTGGATTGAGCCGCTTCTTAAACTTTATTACGATAAGATGTACGATTATCAACTGAATCAAAAAATTGGGCAAATTCTTTTTAAGGGAACCAGAGAGGAAGTGATTGAGTTTATTCACAAGAATGCCAAAACGTCATAAACCAAAAACACAGCCTGAGGGCTGTGTTTTTGCATGATCTAATTTTGAAATTGAGCCTGATTTTGTATTGAGCCTGATTTTTACAGGGGCTATTTTTATACTTATTATTTTTTATACTTATTATTTTTTATACTTATAATCAATATCCGAAACCTGAGCACTATCGGCAACAGTTAGCTTAACGTCTCTTTCAAAAACCACTTTTCCTTTAATAACAACGTTTTCACCAAAAGTTATTTTTGGCTTGGAATTTTTGCTTTTAAACATGCTGGAAAACCAACTGTTTTTTCCTTTTTTAACGGTTAGGTCACCTTCTACTACTGTACCATTTTTTAAATGGATATCACTATTCACAACAGAAATATTGCCCTTTACGGTTGCAGCGCTGAAATCTAAATCACCATTAACAGATCCCACATCACCTTTAATAATTCCACCCTGTGCCAGTTCAACAGATCCATTCACTGTTTCTATTCCGTTTTCTATCACTACACCTGCTGCCAATTCTATATCTCCATTGACAGATTCAACACTGGCTATAGTACTGCCATTTTTTACATCAATATCGCCATTCACTGTTGAAATAGCACCAACATGGGCATCACTGGCAACATCAATATTACCATTAACAGATGAAAGCTCTTGAGTATTTTCTCCTGTTGCTACTCGAATATCCGAATTTACAGTGCTGTGATCAGAAGTTTTTGAGCCTGAAGCCTGTAAAGCTGGAACGGATAGTGCGGCAACCAAAGTAATGGGCAAAATTAATTTTGAATGTTTCATTTTAAGATCCTTGAGGCTGTATGTGGGAAAGTATTACTCATAAAGCAAACATTGTGCCAGCTACTAATAAAGAGAGATTTAATCAATATTTTCAACGCATTACTTTAGACGAGAGTGGAATTATAAAAGTTTGGAAAATAATATAAAAACTAACAATTAGTCAATTTGCTGGTTTTTTATATAAATTAACATCCATAAAAAGTATTACTCGGCGGTTGGGCTAGCCGTATTATCTGTGTCCATGCCTGAGTTCAGCACAAAAATTTCGGTTCGAGGATATGGAATAGTCACTTTGGCTTCTTTAAAACCTTTCCAAATGGCCAGGTTAACGGCTGATCGAACATTAGCGATGCCGCTTTGAGGATCTTTGATCCAGATCCTGAGTTCGAGATTAATGCCGTAATCTCCAAATTTTATTAGACGACAAACTGGCGCGGGCTCTTTTAATACGCGATTTTGAACAGTAGCTGCATTTATCATGATCTCCATCGCCAGCTCTGGATCATCTCTATAGCTGATCTGTACCGGAATTTTTAGTCTCACTTTGCTATCACTGTAACTCCAGTTAATTACTTCCGAGGTGACCAGGTTTTCGTTAGGGATAAGAGTCTCTACTCCCTCTCGATTCTTAACCACCACATAACGTGCATTTAAAGCCACTACCCAACCAAAATTATTGCCTATAGTAATGACATCACCGGGTTTGATGGAGCTATCGAACAATAATATGAATCCTGAGACAAAATTGCTGGCCACTCTCTGTAAGCCAAAACCTAAGCCAACACCTAATGCCCCACCAAAAACAGTAAGCGCAGTAAAATCTATTCCGACACTGGATAAGGCTGTTAACAATGCTACCGTAATTAATACAAATTTGAGGATTTTACCAATAGCAACCCGCATGGAAACATCTATTATGGAGACTTTCTGTAAACGACGTTCTGCCTGATTAGATAACCAGAGTGAAGCTAACAGCAAAAAGACGATCATCAATAACAGTTTGAAAATTCCCAACAGCGACAAGTTCATGTTATCGGATGAGTAGAGAATTACTCCATCAAGCGCTGCTAAAATGGGGGCAGACCATCCCAAAGAGTAAAAAACAAAGCTTGCCCAAACCAGACTGGAAATGACACTTTCGCCTCTTGAGATCCAGGTCGATTGATGAAGGGTTGCCCTGAGGAAGTAAATCAGCATACGAACAACGGCTAGCGCCAGGAACAGTGGCATTACCACTCGAAGAACATGGATGGGTAACTCAAGACTTTCCAGAATAATTTGTCCTAGAAATACGAGGATACTCACAGTTACAGGAAAAACGACACGGCGAATGGTTCTTTTGGTTTTAAACTGGCGCATGGCACCAGAGGTTCCAGCGTGTTTTAAAAACCAGGAGGCATAGAGCTTATCAAGGATCCAGGCAAAAGCAATTGACAGGATTAAAACAAAGAGCTGAATACTTTGAAGGGGATCTCTAAACTGCCAGAGGTAATCTTGTATTGATTGAATCATTATCATTTCGCACCAATACCTATTATTGTCAGTTAGTTGAAAGTTTTATCTGATATTTTTAATCTCAAAGTAACTGTTCAGGCTGTCTCTAAAATTCATCACAGGCTTTTGCTCCTGCTTTTTCTGAATAGTTACATCTCAAGCCAATTTTTCCTCAACATAATCTGAAAGACTACCTAAGGTGGCAAAAATTTCTGCTGAGATATCATCATCATCGATCATAATACCAAATTCTTCTTCCAGGCTAGTGATAATCGATACCACTGCCATAGAATCTAATTCCGGGATCTCTCCCAGTAAGGCCACATCAGGTCCCTGTTTTGATAGAGTCCCTTCAGAAAAAGACAATGTCTCTTCCACTAAAGTGGAGATTTTTTGAAAAACACCCATTAAAGGCTTTACTCCGTAACAAAGTATTATTTTAAAAAATCGAATGTTATATAACCTGAACTCGAGTTATGTATGAAGTCACTATTATCAGCTCTCCCAAACTATTCAATTTAAACTAAAGTGCCGCCATGATACCAGCAAAGGCTTTTATTGAAAAATAAAAGCCTTGTTTACTAAAAACCACTCCTATCGCACAAGTTATTGCACATCTGAAAAAAGTTTAAATTCTTCTAAGATCAACTGCTTGAGCAATTCTCCAGCTCTTCCCAATGGCCGAAAGTCTGAACTAACCAAATAAGGGCTAAACCTGTAACGGGCGCCAACCTGGTAATCAACTATAACCAAATCACCATTTGCAAGTTCTTCTTTTATTAAAAATTCCGGCATCCAGCCAAAGCCCAACTGCATCAGTAAAGCATGTTTTTTATAGATAAATCCACTGAGATAAAACACTCTATCGCCGCCAAATTGGTGAGCATCGAGTAAATTAAGTCCTGATCCAGAGGAGTCATTAACCGTTAATTCTACGTATTCCAATAATTGTCTTCTATCAACATTAGTTAGTTGTGATAAAGGATGTCCGCTTGAAACAACCAATAAATTATGAATATCAGGCAATGGTTCGGAGATCAGTCCGGGAGATGCGACATAATCTTTAACCAACATTAAATCCGCTTCATCACTAATAAACCGTTTTTGTACACCACCTAAAAACTCTACTTTGAGTTGAATTTTAGTCGGTACATGACGATCTGCTAACGATTTTAAAGCTTTCATAACAGGATCCATTGGCAAGGCACCATCAATCACAACTTCCAATGTTGGCTCCCAACCTTCCGCATATCTATTAGCTAAATCATTTATATGTTTAAGTTGCAATAACAAGCGACGGCTTTCGATAAGCAAGGCTTTTCCAGCAGGAGTGAGGGTGGCTCGATATTGACTACGATCGAATAATTGAGTACCTAACTGCTGCTCCAACTTTTTGATTTGATAACTCACTGCTGATTGGGCGCGACCCAATAACTCTGCAGCACGACCAAAACTGCCACTTACAACTACGGTATCCAGCACTCTAAAACTCTCAATATCTAATTTCATTGAAACAATCCACTTACTATTCCTATTCTTACTCCCATCTTAATCTAAAAACATGATGATGTTTATTCAATTTCCATTCTTTTTTTTGAAGGTGTTAAGTTTTAAAATAGCTCCTTTGCTGAAAAAAGCCTGCTCTATTGGAGATTGTAAATGCCGTTTTATGTCAAACAGGGAAATATCCCTTCTAAACGCCATATTCGTTTTGAAAAAGAGAATGGGGAACTCTATAGAGAAGAACTTTTCTCAACCCATGGTTTTGCTAATATTTATTCTAATAAATACCACCACAATATGCCTTGTAAAACCCTCAATGTAGAGCCTGTAAAAATCTCTCATGGAGAACCATGGGAAGACAGCCTTGTTCAGAATTACAAAATAGATACAAAAATATCTGATACTCAGGGCAATTTCTTTAGCGCCCGTAGCAAACTAATGTATAACGCCGATGTCGCTATTTATACAGCTAAAGTCACTAAAGATACCGATCAGTTTTATCGTAATGCCTATGCAGACGAAGTTATTTTTGTGCATGAAGGTGAAGGAGAATTACTGTCTGAATACGGCAATATACAAATCAAACGCTGGGATTATCTGATTATTCCCAGAGGAACCTGTTTTCAACTCAAGTTCAATGATTACTCGAATGTTCGACTGCTGATCACCGAATCATTTTCTATGATCGATATCCCAAAAAACTATCGTAATGAACATGGTCAAATGCTCGAAACCGCTCCCTATTGTGAAAGAGATCTTCGCACACCTGAATTACCTCCAGCCACGGTTGAGAAAGGTAGCTTTGAATTAATAACCAAATATGGAGATCGTTATCAAAGACATCAGCTTGAATGGCATCCGTTCGATCTTGAAGGCTGGGATGGTTACTGTTATCCCTGGGCGTTAAACATTGATGAATTCGCCCCCATAGTTGGAAAAATTCATCTACCTCCGTCGGCTCATCTTGTTTTTACTGGCAATAACTTTGTTATGTGTAACTTTGTACCCAGATTATATGACTTTCATCCACAATCTATTCCAGCCCCTTATTACCATAGCAATATAGATTCTGATGAAGTGCTTTATTACGTAGAAGGCGATTTTATGAGTCGCAAAGGTATTGGCCCCGGTTATATTACGCTACATCAAAAAGGTGTTCCACATGGACCACAACCCGGTAAAACCGAGGATTCTATCGGTAAAAAAGAAACCAATGAATATGCGGTGATGATTGATACTTTCAACCCACTGAAAATGACACGGCACTTTAAACGCTGTATGGATGCTGACTATAACCGCTCCTGGTTGGAATAACTCGAACCTCGACAAAAAAACATGGATATTTTGAGTAATCTAAAATCTCGAAACTCTAATCAAATTTTTAAGGATTTAACTTATGAACCAAGCACCAAACCCATTAGGTTTACGCGGTATTGAATTTACTGAATTTGCAACGCCCGATCAGGATTATATGCATCAGGTATTTACTGATTTCGGCTTTTCCATGCTAAAAAAATTCAAAGGCAAAGACATCATTTATTATAATCAAAATGATATTCATTTTTTGCTCAACAAAAATAAGGCCGGATTTTCCAAAGAATTTGCCAAAAGCCACGGCCCTGCCATTTGCTCTATGGGCTGGCGAGTTGATGATGCTGATTTTGCTTTTACTGAAGCTGTGAAAAGAGGCGCAAAGGCAGCTGACGAAAACACTAAGGATCTACCCTATCCAGCCATTTATGGCATTGGCGATAGCCTGATTTATTTCATAGACAAATTCGCAGATAAGGGAAACATCTACCAGAATGATTTTGAAGATCTTGCCGAACCCACTCAGGTTAAAGACAAAGGCTTTCTTGCGGTTGACCATCTGACCAACAACGTCCATCAGGGTACCATGGAAACCTGGGCAGACTTTTATAAAAATATTTTTGGATTTTATGAAGTTCGCTATTTTGATATTAAAGGTGCCCAAACAGCATTAGTCTCATACGCCTTGCGTTCACCTGATGGTAGTTTCTGTATTCCCATTAATGAAGGAAAGGGCAGCAAGAACAATCAAATTGATGAATACTTGCATGAATACAATGGGCCTGGTGTGCAGCATCTTGCTTTTATCACCAACGATATCATCGCTTCATTAGATGCCATGGAAGGAAGTTCAATTTCAACACTGGATATCATTCCTGAATACTATGACACTATCTATGAACGAGTGCCTCAGGTCACTGAAGATCGAGCAAAAATTCAACATCATCAGGTGCTGGTTGATGGCAATGAAGATGGTTACTTACTGCAAATTTTCACCAAAAACCTATTTGGCCCAATCTTTATTGAGATTATCCAACGCCAGAATAATTTAGGATTTGGCGAAGGTAATTTTACCGCTCTATTTCAATCCATTGAACGAGATCAGGCGCGTAGAGGAGTGCTTTAACCAGGTACTCTATTAACCGGGAATAAAAACACCCCCTATACGTATTGCTCTAATCAGGTTTTTGGTGGATTTTTCGAGATGTTTAATCGCCTGTTCATGGTCATTTTTTTGTGCCGCAGCTTTGGCTTCTGCTGAAAGTGACTCAGCGATTAAACGATAATCCATAATTTTCTGCTTGGAGTAATCTGAAAGAGATGTTTTCTTTTCTACAAGCATTTTCAATAACATATAGTGGGTGTTATTACGATCCAGTTCATATTCATATTCTTCCTGTTTGCTCTCAAAATTAAGTGAGCGTACAAGTACATCTCCTTGTCTGAGATTTTGAACCGAGGTTTTCACTAACAAATAGGCTGGTTCAAGGGTTTTCATTGCCAAAAGCTCATTATGTTTTTCAAAAGCCTGTATTGCTTCTTTTTCCATATCAGATATATGTTTTAAAGTGGCTTTTAATTCGAGATTGTCTTTATGTTTTTCCTGTGAAATTCGTTCCAGCGCATTCATTAACGAGTGTAGAGAGGCTAATTTTTTATTGAAGTCTTGTTGCTGCTTACCTGATGTCATTTGCTCTGTAGTGGATAATTTCGCTGCCTTAAAAACCCTTTTAACAACGTCATCTAACAATAGTTTTTTTCTGGCGCTATCTGTTTCGTCAATGGCCTTATTATATTGCGAGATAGCTTGCGCAAATTCTTTTTTAGCTTGTAGGTTATCAGATTTTTTAACTTGTATGGCAGGTGAAGAAATGGTCAGAAGCTTGCGCACAAAAACAGCCTGTCCAACTGTACCCTCAGGCAATGTAGTTACATCAGGAATTTTAATATCTTCAGCTTGTACCTTAGAATGTGATGCGACCGTTTTTTCTGAACTAGTATTTAAATTTGCTGATGAACTGGCAAGTTGTAGAACAATAGTTTCAAGATGTTTCGCTTGACTTGTCGCTGTGACAGCAAATGCTAACAAGACAAACAGAAACGCTTTAGTGATTTGCATGAATTACTCCGAGATGTATAAGCCTGATAACCTTAAGGCTAACACCAGGTTTTTATTTGCAATAACCTGCAAAGATTCAGCAGATTTAAATTCAGATCCATTAAAATTCTTCTCTGCTTGTTGAAAAGAGGAATTTGCCTGTTGGATGTGAGACATGATCTTTTTAGTGATCGCATCGCTTAACGTTAAACTTTCAAGTCGTTGTTGAAGTAACAATTTGTAGGTTACATAGCGATTTTTATCATATTGATAACGCTTTTGCGGCGTACTTAAATCAAGTGAAACATAAACGGTTTTATTTTTATGGGTTTGGTCAATTGCTGCAATACTACTGTTAATTGCATTTTTTAATGACAGACAATAATTCTTATGTTGAGCAACTTTATCACTGGGTACAGCTAACAGAGTGGCCAAAGTTGTGCGGATCTGTTCAAAATCAGACGTAGATGAGGTTGAATGCTCTAAAATATCGGACAATGATTTAGCAGTTTGTTTTAAACTGGCTAATTCCCCATTACAAATTGCTTTTGATTGATTTTTAACTATGTTTGAACGAATAGACATGAAAGTCTGCAAAACCTGAGTCAAAACCAAATCGGTTTTTTTCCAGCGTTTAAATTTGGCATGTTTTTGTGCTTGTATAATACCTTCAGCAGCTTGTTGCCATTTTAACTGGATCTCTTTGGGCTGAGTAGAAATAGTCTGATTATGTTTAGCGTAGATCTGTTGTGCAAGATCCATTTTTTTCTCGATCAGTTTGGGTGTTGACGAAATAGCAAAGATATCACTGGGTATAAGATAAAACAGACCCATTAAAAATAATATTCCACCTATTGAATAGAAAGGTGCATTATTTTTCAATCTAAACATAGGATTAGTTACCAAAGCTTTTGATTTTTTTAGATTTTGAATGACAGCGACGACATTCTGAAACTGGAAATGCCACCTTGCCATGACAAACACCACATTTTTCCCCCATTAAAATGGAAGCCATACTAATTTGATTCGCACCTTTTTTTGGAATAAAAATATCTGGATGGCAATTAGAACAATCAAGCCATTGAGTATGTTGTTTATGGGGATACACAACATCTGGCATAGAGCCCTTGACCTCACGAACGATATCGAGATCCATCACAAAAGCTTCTTTATCAGGATCATTGAGATCAAATCTTGGGCTAATCAGTTTATTTTCTAAGGCTTTTACCCAATCGACTCGATTTCCTGAGGAGGACTTATTAAGATCAGCAAATGCTTCTTTAGGTTTTTGCAGTAAATAGGTGCCTTCATTGTCAGGATCATGTATACCATCTTTTGCAGGAGCAGGATTCCATTGTTCACGAGGTTTCATTAACCGGTTAAAGCGATTTGAATTTCCAACCCTGGTTTTAACTTTTGACTGAGTTTTTTTCTCTACTTTTGTGGGTTGTTCTCTTACAACAGTTTTTTGCGTTTTTTTTGAGGCTGTTTTTTGCTTTGGTTCTGCTTTAGGTCCTGGATTATCGGCATAATCGACACCTGCGGCAGTCAGTAAGTTAGCAACGGCATTTTCCACTTCATTATGAGTAAGAGCTGGTTGTCCTCCTTTAGCTGGCATTGAGTTAAAACCATTAACAGCATGTTGTACCAATTGTTCAAACCCTTTTTCAGCACGTTTCTGCCAATCTTTTTTATCTCCCAGTTTTGGAGCTCCAAGTACACCTATTTGATGACATCCCTTACAATAGGTTTCAACAACTACTGCGCCTTTTTTGTCATCAGCAGAGTATAAATTATTCAGACTAGCAGCAACCAAAAGAAAAGTGGTTAGCCTGACTATTTGAAAAATAGCTTTCAATTTTATGCTCCGGCAGACTTAATTGTTGGATGGTGAACTTGCAGGTGTTAATTTTTGAACCGTACTACCATGAACCTGTATTGGAGTGCCAGGTTTACCTGAATGGCATAAATTGCAGTTCTCAACTGCCCAGGCTGTTTCTCCATTATGGCAAGCACCACAATATTGCCCGTCAATTATTTTTAACATGTTTATTTCATTACCCCCAGCTTGAAACTTAAAGCCAAGATCAGCATGACATACCTTGCATCTGAAACGGATACGATGGAACCAATGAGGAAACACTACTGGTCGCATACCAGATTCATCGGAATAATTATTAATAACAATATCACCGTATTCAGCTTGAACTGGATTTGTAAAAAACAGTGCCAAACAAGATGCTGTGATAAAAAATGTAGTGCGAAGTATGCTTTTTTTCATGCCTTATTCTCTGATAGACAGTGAGTTCACTATAAACGCTTAAATTTTTTCATTTAAATTGCCAATCATGAGCAATAAAACAAAATCATACTGTATCTTACAATAGGAATTTTTGAATTTTAAATGGAGCCTTGAAGATCAACGTTGATATGGATCAACCGTTAGCCTTTTTTTGTAATTAAGATATACTTTATTAAACATGAAAATACTATTATTAATACAGTAAAATTGCAACCAGAGTTTGAATTTATGCGCCATAAAATGATCAATTTTGAATCCCTGGCCGGAGTAGAGGCATTAAAATTAATTGCGCGATTTTCTTTGCTGCTTGCTATAACTGTTTTAATTATTTTTGGGATAACCCTATGGTACTTTGGCATCAATGAAATTGGCTACAATGAAGTGCTTAAAAAACTATGGGACAGCCATAATAATTTATTAAAATTAGTTTGGTTAACAGGTGGGTTTTTTGTCGTTATTATAGCAACAACAACCTGGGCTTTAAGCTTGTATAGCAGTTTTAGACTGGCAGGCCCTTTATTTCGTCTTAGCAAACAATTAGGGCTTATCACACAAGATCAGAACAGTCAATTTACGCGCTTGCGTCATAAGGATAGTAGCGTTCTGAAACTAAGTTATCGCTCTCTTAGAGAAGCAATTAGAATTGGGAAATCACAGGAGAAAGAGGTTTTAATACTCATTCAATCAACAATTAATTCCATAGAAAATGAAAACCTTAACCAGACTGAAAATAATTTACACTCCCTGCAAAAACAGGTTTTCAAAGTAAAATGTCAGGAAAGTGATGAATCATTTTAATTTTTTAATCGACAACAAAAATAGCCCATATGCAAGAAAACATAACAAATGGTTACCACTTGTCTTTCTGTTATTGATGATTCTAGGGTGGAGTACCGTCAGCTCTATTGTCAATAAAAAAGGTCATCTCGCTGACAGTCATTGTAGCAATTGCCACGTAGCTCAGTCTGATATTAATGCTAATAATGCAAAACTTCTTGTAGCCTCTCAGGAAAAACTCTGTAGCAGTTGTCACAAGGATGCCATTCGTAACAGCCATCCTAGTGGATTTAAACCTGAGATGAAAATTCCCTCTCCTTATACAGTCGATTGGAAAGGTGAAATTACCTGTAGTAGTTGTCATCACGTTCATAACTTAATAAACCGCATGAATAGAAGTGAATATAAAGGCAAAGATTACTGTTTAAGTTGCCATAAACCTACTTTTTTTGAACAAATGGCTGATAAAGGAACTTCTTTAGTTGGTATGGGACATCTGGATGCCAGATCAAGTGAGGAAAATCTACTTGTAGATCGCTTTACATTACAATGCATTGCCTGCCATTCAAAGCTCGAAGGCATATTAAATGTAGATCTGGCAAATCAGGGACTGATTAAACATGGCGGCAGTGGTGGCAGCCATCCCGTTGGGATGCTATATCAGGAATCGGCATTATATGGCGGATACCGGCCTATAGAAAAACTCAATACTAAGATAGAATTACCTGATGGTAAAGTTGGTTGTACTAGCTGCCATGAAGGATATAGTAAATCACATGGCAGTTTAGTTATCAAAATGGCTGGTTCCCAATTGTGTATGGAGTGTCATGACATATGAGCAAGCAGAAACTTAACTTTGAATTTACTCGTCGTACTTACTATCTAGATCATTCCGTTCAAGGCATATTGATCGCTGCAATGATAACCATACAGCTACTGCTAGCAGTAGCTGGAATTATCATTTTTTATTATGGCATTTCCGACATATTGGAAGCAAATATGTACAGCATACATAAAGTTGAGATGGAACAAATCTATCTACAATTCGTTGTGCTTTCAGCTAAAGTAATAGGAGGTTATTTTATTGTCAATATTCTCGCTGTGGCTGTAGCTAATTTTATCTGGATAAAATATGTGATTAAAGTGTTAGCGGAATTTAATTGTTTGGTTCAAAAATCTGCCAACTTAGATTATTCTCCAGATGAAATTGAACCCAGTCATTTAACTGTAGCATCCATTTTAAAATTGAGAAAATATGAGAGAGATCGTTGGCAGTCGATAAGTAACCGTATTGTTGATTTACAACAATCTAAAGATATTTCAACGAACTCTGTTCAATTATTAGCCTTGTTAAAGGAACTAAAACTTATTCTTTCACCCAAGCATTCCGCATGAATAAATTAATTTGGCATGAGGGTTTAGCTACAGGGGTGACCAGAATTGACGCTTTAAGAAAAGAGTTTGTCGAAATATCGAATACAATCATACAACTTATCGGTCAACATTCTACTTCACAAAAATTGAGCCCCCTCACGGATGATATTAAGCTTGTACTAAAGAATCTCATTCGATATGAAACCGATTGTATTCATCGACTTAACAATAAAGCATTGATTCAGCTGTTGGAAAGACATATTCAGAGTTTAAGAAATTTTTCTATTGATACGCTTGATCTTGCACTGCAAGGTTCTGAATTAGAAAAGCTGGCTTTAGTTGAATATTTGTATCGTTGGTATACTGAACAACTT
The DNA here is from genome assembly GCA_041556195.1 of Enterobacterales bacterium. Classification (GTDB taxonomy): domain Bacteria; phylum Pseudomonadota; class Gammaproteobacteria; order Enterobacterales; genus 21-14-all-40-8. The sequence goes on along the minus strand of JBFFIY010000061.1, from coordinate 8,443 downwards.
GCTGATGTAGATCTGAGTTATAGTGAATCATTAAAAGCTGCTTTTAATCCGCCATCAACCCTCAATACCACTTTTACTTTAAGACGTTTTTTTGAAAAACATATGTCTTTATCCAGAGGACTTTTCATGCTAATTATTGGCATGACATTACCGGCATTAATGCTTATTTATATTATCTTTAATAATTCTCTCACTGCCATCAATGTTAATCAGGATGTCACTCAATTGGTTGAACTATACAAGGAAATCACCGTTGTCATACATAATTTACAAAAAGAACGTGGTTATTCTTCCGCATTTTTGGCATCAGATCAATTGGCTTTCAATAAAGAGCTAATCGCCCAGCGTCATAAAACTGATAGTGCAATAGCTGCAACCATGGCAGAATTAATTAGAAAAAAAAATAGCTCATTATTATCCAGGATAACTCAGCCTATTGAAAATGCATTATCAACACTACAGGTATTACCCCATTTAAGAGAAAAGGTTGATAATAAAGCTTCCAGTTATCGTGAAAGTACCAAAGCTTACACTTTAATAATACAAACTCTGATTTCTTCCTCAAAAGAATTACAACGTCTTGAAGTTCCTACTCTGGTAGCCAATACAATCTCATCTTTAACCAGCCTAATTCACCTGAAAGAATCGGCGGGAGTAGAAAGAGCAGCAGGAGCAGTTGGTTTTGGATTACTTGGATTTGATGAGTTCCTGGTACGAGAAATGTTGATAAGCAGAGCTTTGCAAGGTGGCATGAGAAATATTTTTTATTCTTACGGAACGAAGAAACAAATTAACCAATTCAATCTGATCATTCATTCAAAAAATGAACAACTAATTGATAGCATGCGACATCAGGCGCTTTTAGCCAAAGATCAACAAACAATAACTGTTAGTGCTATTAATTGGTGGGACAGTACTACAAAAACAATGGATAAACTAGAATCCTTTATACAGGAAGAACTATTCTATTTACTGGCCACAACATACCAAAAAAAAAGAACGGCCTATTTCCAAGCATCTTTTGTTGGAATTGGTTGTTTAATTTTATTAGTCTTTGTAATAAACACCTTATTCTGGTTGATAACATGTTTTCAAAATCCTGTTATTTCGGTTGCAAAAGCCACCAGGGGTTTAGCACAAGGCAATTATGCTTTAACTCTTAACTATACTCATAGGAAGGATGAAGTAGGTGAGTTGATCGAAGCATATGAAACATTGAGACAACAATTATTGAGAGCACATTTGAGCTATCATATTTATACCGAAACAAAAATAAATACTCATAAACATGCTCTAGAATTAAAACGCGAGGTTGCTATTGGACAATCTTACAAACGAGATGCCCTGACCGATCCATTAACGGGTTTAGCCAATCGACGAAGTATTCTGGCATATGCAAACGAGGTTTTAGAAAAAAGCCAACAACGTAAACTAAGGCCTTCTATTATTTTGCTTGATATAGATAATTTCAAATCAATTAATGATAATTATGGCCATGATGTGGGTGATGAGGTTATTAAACTCACCGCCACTGAAAGTAGCCGGGATTTAAGAGTAGACGATTCTATGGCAAGAATAGGTGGTGAAGAGTTTGCTGCTTTTCTTCCTTTCACTTCACTTGATGAAGCTCAATTGATCGCTGAAAGGATGAGGGCTAACATTTCTAAAAAAGAATTAACTCTTGATTCACAGCAGGCTATTAAGTTTACTGTGAGTATTGGAGTCGCCTATGCTGATGAGAAAACTACTGATTTCAATCAATTATTCAAACATGCTGATCTTGCTCTATATCAGGCAAAAACCTCTGGTAAAAATTGCGTGAAAATCTATTGTGGAAATGGTTCTGCCGTAGATTAAAAAACGGGCTACTCTATTTTGTAAATTACCAGGTTTTTCAATACTGACCGGCCTTCCTTAGCCAGCCTTAAATGAATAAAGATCAGTTACTCTAATAACCACCCTTTTTCCCAACTCCCGTATAAACCATATCCCAATCAAGAATAAATGGTTTCCACCATTTTTTTGCTCCTGTTTCTTTGTCAGTATGAAACATTATTTGTGGTGGGGAGATGCGAAATTTAATCTTATATTTACCAATACCTTTAAGTTTAATATTTGATCCATAATGTGGTCCATCATTTGCCACCATTGGCATTAATGTTCCAGATGTGAACCAGTCTGAACCCTCTCGTTCAATTCTGTAATCTACTTTAGCATAAGGAATAAAACTTGATGCGGCAAAACCATAGGGATTGTTTTCATCAGCAGATAACCTGAGTTCTAGATGTATATCTGCATCTTTTGGCATCATGTGTTTATTCTGCTTCATAGCATCAGGGTCATCCATATTCATCAACACGGATTGAATATACATCCCCTGTATTTTCATTCCATAATTATATTTTGGTTCCATTTGCTGACCAGCAGCAAATAAGCCCGGGCTCAGTAGTGCTAACAATAATTTAATACAAGATGAAGTTTTCATTTTATAACCTTTCTTTTTTAAACACCAAAGACCGCTGGCCACCAACTAAGCGCCACTGCAACTGAACCTAATGTACCAATAAACATAGGAGCAATTGCCTGCATGTTACTAAGTCCCATACGTTTAATTATTCGATAACCTATTCTAGCACCCCAAAAGATAGCAAAAATAAATAACACTACTTTCAGATAACTCACGTTCTCAGCAGAGAGTCCCAGTTTGTGTATCAGAGTAAATATTTTTCCACCTAATCCAATTAAAAGTGCAATCATGGCAACAGGCATATATTGATAGGCCAGAATATTAAATACAGGCTTTTGGCTTACTTCTGGCTTAATACGCTTAATCAAGTAACTTTCCAGTTGATTAATCAAAGACATGACAATGCTAAAACTAATAGTGACACCCAACATAAAAATAATAATCGTGGAAAAATCCAACCAATTAAAAACTTCTCGTCTCTCAGGGTGCACACTCATCAACCATCCCGGGCCACTATCTCCAATCCAGAACCAATTCATATTTATGGCCCATTCACCTATTATTTGACGAAATTGTTGGTAGATTGGCAAGATTAGCCATAAAAATCCTCCCAGGGCAGCACCTGTACCTATAAAGAAAAACCACACTTCAGAAGAATTTGGATTATTACAATCTATTTCTTCAGCCTCTTGTCCCATTGGACGAGCGCTCACTTTCATGGTTTTTTGAGATTCTGGGTTAACACAACGAAAACATTCAATACAATGACGAGACTCATTCTTCTTAAGTACATCTATCATAGTAGGACAAATACTGTTTTCTCGATAAAGATTTTCGCCAGGTTTAGGACGATTAGGATGAAAGGTTATCATACTTAAGCGAGAGTAAAGACCCAGTAAAAGACCAATTGGACACATATGACGACACCAGACACGAGCTTTTTTTCCATAAATAAAACCTACAATCATGGCAACTAACATGAGGCCACCAAAAACAAAAGCAATGGCTTCTTTATGATCTCTTACTCCGACAGTCTGTCCTAATACAGTAACCAGGATAAAAGCAACAATGGGCATACCTTCCCAACGGATCCAGTTTGGAGTTTTTATTGAAAGTCCATAACGATTGACGTATTCACTCGCAGCCCCCATGGGGCAAAGCAACCCACACCATGAGCGACCACTAAAAATTACAGAGAGAAAAACCAACGGAAACCACACAGCCCACATTAAATAGTTTGAGAATACAGTAAAGTCAGACCAGGGTTGAGCTGTTTCAGTGGGCTCGGGTAAAAATAATGGTAAAAAAAGTATGATGACAAAAAGAAAAAACATGAATAGATGTACCCAGGGTATTTTTTCTCTATGATGATAAAAAAAGTTTTCCAACCAACTTAAGCGATGACTTGGTTCGTCAGAACTGAGCTCCACAATGGGTATTTCCAAGTTTTCATTTATCATGCCAAAACCACTTATTTATAGTAAACCATTAATAACTCGTTTGTTTTAATTATCCCTGTTATAGCCATATTTATGTTGATCACTATCAACTTATTTTAGATTTTTTTGGCCATAATAAATCTTTTTAATTTTTTATTTAATTTTGTTCTAAATTAATATTGTAACAGATTAAAAGAACGCCTTATCTCCAGTCGAAAATGACGACTCTTATCCGTTAATATTAGTTCTGCTCTTAATTCAAGCAGACCCAGACGATAAGAGAGTACCGTATCCCAATTAGTTCTGTCATTCTCTCTTCGTCCATTATTGAAAACCAGTTTATCAATCGGAAAACTCAGATGACTGCGTAAACTCATTAGTGGATTTCCCATAAATTGTCTGTTGTGGTAACCCAGATTTCCAGTAATGCTGCTTTCTTCCTGCGGCTTTTCTTTATCTTGTGTTTTGGTCCACTGAGCACTTACATCTCCATTCCACCCGCTTGTTTCAGTTAAATTTTGCTGACGATTAAGCTGCAGGGTAACTTGCTTGAAAAAAACCCCTTCTCCAGATAATGGTCTTGCATCTGCACCTCTTAGCATTAGTAATGTATTAGAGTCATCATCTGCTGTTGACCACTGTAAAGAAACATCATGTCCTAACCGACCAGTATCATCACCAGTTGTTTCATTAGCCGATATTTGATCACTAATTTGTTGGGAAAGCGTCCAGGAAAAACGGCCTTGAAGTAATTCCTGTTCAGAGGATAGACCATGATCAAATGAAGAAGTCAGTGTCTGTTGATCCTGCTGGCCTTTTTGTGCTCTCACATTGTTATCTACACTTATATGATAAATACTGGATTGAGCAAAATCCCAATCATGATCATAGCGTACGCCCGCAAAAGCTGATAAAAATAATTCTTCATTTCCTGTCTTTTGTGTATTCGTTGTATTCAGGCTTCCTGATGCAGTCCAGTTTTCATCAATATCAAAAAACACCCCACTATTGACCACCATTGTCTGTGTTTCATTTGATTTCAGTTCTACACCATTAGCTGCTGTGTGACTAGTTAATACATCGGTTAAAAAATTTAAGGTGTAACGAAGACGTGGATCATTTTCATCTGTCAGCATTGCAAACGATGTTAATTGATAGCGTTCTATATTATTTGAAGCCAAAAATCCCTTATTATTTTCCTTTCCTACTGTAAACAAACTGGAGATTGAACGATTGCTATCTGGATTCCATTGGTGGTTTACAACCAGGTTTCCACTGTCAAATCTATCTTGCTGTTTTTCACCATCAACAGGGTTTATAGACAAAGATTGTGATTCTAATACCAGATTAGCATTCCATGCCTGAAATTTATTATTCGTACTCCAATCAAGTTCCAACGTGTTCACATCATGAGCTCTTTCATCCAGACTTGATTCATCGCTACGATTAGTGAATGAAAACCGATATTTACTCGGTGACCCTTTAGCCTGATACGTTGAATGTAGTTTTAAATTTTGGACATCACTGATTAAATCGATATTTCCTTCTAAAAATGATTTCCTTTTATCAAAATCAAGGTGAATGGGATACTCACTTTTATCAAAAAAAGTAAAATTTGTGTTTATCTCACCCTGCTGAATGCCCTGCTCTTCAAGTGTTTCCAGGCTAAATTGACGATATGTTGAAAAAAAGCTTCCTTTAAAATCAAACTGCGCAATCCATGGACGATAAATATAACCATGGGTAAAACTATCTAATTGAAGCTGACCACCCAATGAAAAGTCTGAAATTGTTTCTCCGTTTTCAAGATTATCCTGTATGGAATAAATAGTTCCTACATAACCAAAACCTCTGTATTGCCATGGTGTAGCTGCAAACCAATCTGTACCTGAAGCATTATCAGAGATAATTGCCAATATAAAGGTATAAAGAATGGCCTGAAAATATTTCATGCACAACTTTCAACAAAAGGTTGTTATTAAATAGTTTTATTATCGTCAAATTTTAATTGGGTAATTATTGTTGAATTGGCCTTCAATTCTTTTAAATAATTATCCCAACCTTTTTTTTGTTGCTCCCGTACAGTCAATTGTTTCGCTCTTTTTTTTACATCATTAAACTTATGATGTGTAGGGCTGATTTTTTTTGTCACCATAAACAGGGCTACACCCTCTAAAAGATAAACGGGATCACTTATAGCGCCCACTTGTAATGATTCAACAGCTATTTTCGCTCTACCACCAATTTGGCCCTGATGTAAAAAGCCCATATCACCACCATTATCTGCACTGACATCGGTAGAAAACTGTTTTGCTGCTCTGGAAAAATCCACATCAGTTTTAATCTCTTTACGAATATCCTGTAAGCGCTTAAAAGCTAGCTCCCAAATATTTTTGGGTGAAGACGGGTCAACACCTATAAGTAGAATGGAGGCTTTAATTCTTTCCGGCTCTGTAAAAAGTTGAGGATTTTTTTCGTAAAAATCTTTCACATCCTGTTTTGAAGGGTTGATTGTTTCAAAATATTTGTTCTTCATAACTTCTGCGGTATTTTTTCTTAACAATCTTCTTTCTAAAACTGAGAGATATTGTTTTTTAATTTTTTCCCATTGTTCATTTTTGGAGTATTTTTTGTCATATTCCGTTAATTCATTATTTATTGGTTCTCTATCAACATTTATTTTTTCTGCTTCAGCTTTCAGCAGCAACAGGGTATTCGTTAGAATAGTTTCCCATACTTCTTTTTTAACAGCTTCTTCCTTTCCTTCAGGTGGGTGTCCATGATAAAAAGTTTTACGTATTTTTTCATAAACGGCTTCTTGGAAATCAGCCATGTAAATGTTTTTGTTATTTCCCTGATAAGTTATGGTTGCTGCTATCTGCGAGAAAATTTCTTGCTTTTTATTCGCAGCATTTTTGCTCTCAATGTTACTTTCTACAGCATTGACCTGAATACTATTTAACAAAAAAAGTCCGATAATAGCTAATCGTAAAATCATTGCAACACTCCGACACTTTTATAATTATTAAATACAATATAACAAATCAGGGGCCGAAGCCCCTGATTTGTGTCAATATTTTTGTGCCTTTTTATTTATCGTGACAAGCCAGACAAACAGCACTTCCAGTATTATCAACTCTTAAGAATGTTGGAGTTGCACTTTGATGTGGATCATGGCAGCTTGCACATTCAACAAAAGGTTCTGCCTCGGCTGCTAGTGCTGCATCGGTACGTGTGTAAAGTTGCATATCAGTTTTATCACGTGCTGCAGCATTACCAGTGAAACCTGCTCCGCCAACTGTACCTGAAGCGATATCAACCCACCAGACAGTTTGAGAATTAATAACCTTATTTTGCGGAGCGATGAAATCTTTATCAACTGTTGCCGCTGTTGGCGTAGATAATTTCACTCCACCGCCACCATATTGTATTCCGATAGGGTGATCATTTTTAAGATCGGTTCCAATCATGGGTACTGGGCCCTGGTTAAGCAAACCTGTTGCAATATCCATGGTTCCATCACCTGTCCAGGTACCAACAAGTCTTGCACCTGCAGCGTTATAACCACCACTTCCTGGTTGATTAATCATTACGTCCATTGCTTGAGAGCCATCGTGGCATGACAGACATGCGATTGACACAGAACCTACAGCAGTAATACCACCATCTAAAGAAGTAGTGCCAAGGCTATCATATGTAGTATAGCTCGCACTACTTGGCAGAGCTTTGTTCCATAGAGGCACAGCGGCACTGGTATCGGCTCCGTGAGGTGTGTGGCAAAACACACAAACTTCAGTAGTCGCATCGGTAGTGTTTGACGTTACACTGTTAGTTGATCCCAGATTATGTTTTGAATCTTTCACACCTGCTACTGCGGTAGCAGAAGATAATGTGAACGCAATTCCTGCAAACCCCAGAAGAACATTCTTTATAGTTTTCATTTTGACTTTCCTCTTACCATTGGAAAAAATTATTAGGTCTCTGCCCCAATAAAAGCAGTTATCATGCCAGCCATGCTCACATTTCTTTTTTAAATCTGCGAACTTGAAGCATTCCTTGTTTTATCAATGAGTTAGCAACAAATGATATATCTAGAGTTTTATTTTTATCTTTGCCTGTTCGGCCTTTTTGCTTATTTCATTTTTGTTATAGGCTTTTTCGCATCTATATTTTCTCAAAGCTGAGAATCTACAGGCGTATATTCTCAACTTTGGTAGAAATACATGTTCTATTTTCCCCAGAATTGATTACATGCTTGATTGTCTGAGCTAGAACGAGATTGACGAGTTAAAAAATAAAACGGAAATAGCTTCGCTATCAGCTTCCAGCTTCGACTTGCGATTAGTGCCTCTGGCACAGCGTGTGCTATGCTCAGCTGGTGTTTTCTATAAAACCCGAATGTAACTACTCAGCGAGTTGTTACATGTACCCGTAACTGTTCAGGTTGCCTCTAAAATGAGTCAGATCGAGGCAAAAAATGTGAGTATACTCGATTATTTGACCATTTTTGAACGATGAGATGGCTCATTTTAGGGGT
>JBFFIY010000060.1:0-26504 GCA_041556195.1 Enterobacterales bacterium | reverse complement strand
TTTCACTCGCCATAAATTCGCCTATTGCACTCAATACGAACCAAATTTTTAATTTTTCAGGTTGAAAAAACTATAAACAATAAAACCAACTATTGGAGCTAGGTCACTAAGTTGATTTTTTATAAAGCGTGTGTCCCTTGTTATTACTTCAATATTACTTCAATATTAATCATTTGTTATCCTTTTTTGATCCTACGTATATGGTTTAAATAAGCTTTTGTACAAATAGTCAAAATCTTCCTCATATATAGCCACACGGCCACTTTTATATGCCTCTTCAAATTTAGATAACCAATCGCTATCGCCATACAATTCATTGCAGACAATCTCGACAAAATCATTATTGCCACCTACAACAATATAGTCATCTAAATGATAAATACCTAACCAGTTAAGATTTTCACCTGTCATATAAAAGCCTTTATATACTAAATTTAAAGACTGGTATTCTTTGAAGGATTTCCAATCTATCCCATCTTGCTGGATAGATGGAATATTTTCTCCTTTTATGCCCACAGATGCTTGCGCAAGAAAAGTCTTGTTACCCACTAAATTATTCGCCTTGTATAGTGCCCTGTATAAAGCCTCATCGACTAAATAATCATCTAAACCAGGAAACACAGCAATCTCTCCTTTATTATTAAAAGGATATTCAGGCAGTCTGCGATAATTCCCAAGCATTTTTTCAATTGTTGTCAACTTAATCATATTTATTTCCTTCGGCCTGCGAATTTATCAGCACTTGAAGAATTGCTAAATCTCCTACTCTTCGGTTCCCTAAACTTAGTAGATTTGCCTGTTCCCTTTTTTCTTACTTCAAGAGTTTTTCTTCCGTTGTCTTTAGAGGATTTATGTTTTGTGGCTGTAGTACCATCCTCAGCTGTTTTAATAGGGCTTCCATCAGTAGTTTCAGACTCTTCACCTGGGAAATCTGAATATAAATCATCAACAGAAAGGCCTGAATCTAAATCTCTAACTTTTGTGTTACCTGACTTGGAATCTTTTACTGACTTGCCCTTAAGTTCTTCGAGAAAATCTTCACCAGTCTGCTCACCTTCTGACGACTCACTAAATACAGATTGAAAATCATTAACTACATTAACTATACCAACTATACCATTCGCCAATGCTTTTTTACATCCTTCGGATAGAGTACAGCCTGCAAGAAGAACAATCCCAAGACCCGCGGGGGCAGCTTGCGCTACCCTCCCATCAGGATCAGTAAACTTATATGGATTATTATTCGCATAAGCATACCGATTAAACGAATGGACATCCCTGAACCCTATCGGATCATTACTATAAAAACGTCCAATCACCGGGTCATAATACCGCGCCTGCATATAGCTCAAACCCAAATCAGTATCAAATTTATGCCCTGTATAGCCTACATCATCAACTTCGCCTTCAATACTTGCACCAAAGGGGCGATAATGTTGTTTTCCACTATTAATAGGAATAATCCCATCTTTTGCAATTAGTTTTTTACCCAGGTAAATATAATTAATACCGCCATCTTCGGTTTCTCGGTATAGTAAAGTACCGTCCTGACTATACAGGCTATAACTGGTTCCCTTGCTGTCAGTTTGTTTGACTCTGCGGTTATTACCGTCATATAGGTAGCTATTCTCTTCCGAGCTAACCATCTGATTAGCGCGGTTAAAAGTGAAGTTATTAAGGCCGTTGCTCTCAATATTGCCTCTATCATCATAGGCAAAAGCGCTGTATTTTCCCGCTACACCTGTAACTGATGTCAGGCGATTATTCGTGGTGTTATAAGTGTAATCCAGAGCACTGTTCAGGCTGTTATATTGGGTTATATTTCCCAATCCATCATAATTGATAGTGCTGTTGCCTATGCCAATGTTTCCCGTCGTACTAGTAAGGCGGTCAAGATCATCATACGCCAAATTTGTCAGACTAAAATTACTATCCACATTATCGGTAAGACTGGTAATGTTCAGATTATTATCATACGTATAACCATAGTGTAGAGCCGTTAAACTAGTGTTGTGATCTTTTATGCTGCTGGGAAGATTACGGTTGTTTAGTGTTGTTTTATGAGTTAAACCATTGCCATAGGTAAAGGTATTAATTGAGCCAGTAGGGTAGTAAGTTGCGCCACTGGCATAAGTATAAGCTTCTCTTCCAGTGCGAGCCTGTCGGCTAGCCTGAGTTGGCTCACCAAAACCATTGGGTGCAAAAGTAACCAGGTCGCCATCAGGGTAACTCAGAGATGAACGTTGTCCTTGTGTATTATAACCATAGTCAATGAAGAGGGTTTTACTCGGCAAGGTGAGGGTTTCATCTTCAAGTAAATTCAGGCTATTGTAATTGTAATTATGGGCTACCGTGCCTGCCGTGAGTGTTTTAAGGTTGCCGTTGTTATCCAGTAAATAACTAATATCTGGACTGGCCGCATCAGGAAAGTCAGTTTTGGAGGTTTGGCCCAGATTATCGTAAGTGAATGACACTTTTTTGGTGGGATCATCCGTACTGGTACAGTTACTGTTAGTACCACCGCTAACGCCTTGCGCTTGCCACTGAATTTCACCTAACAGGTTGTTGTTAAACACAGTGGTACCAACATCATTACGCACCACTTTGCATAAACGATGTTGGCTATCATAGGCGCGATACTCGGTTTGTGTCACAGTTCCTGTTCCAGCTTTATCTGGCCCAGTTTGGGTAATAGAGGTAATATTTCCGAATAGATCGATGGCTTGCGTGGTGGTCACATTTTCGGGTGATGCCATTGTCAAAGCCTGATTGTAAACAGGGTTTCCATAGGCGAGGTAGGTGGTAGTAGTTACATTCGCTTCGGCGTCTGTCACCTGTATTTTATTACCACTAAGATAGCTGGTATTTTCTATCCCACCACCTGTCCGCGCACGGGTTTTTAATCGTTGTAAATGATCATAGGTATTGGTGACACCTGATGTTTCCGTGGCGCTTGTGGACCAATAAGAACTAAAAGTCTCTCGATTAAAGCTATTAAATTGTTTGTTCTGATAGCGACTAACATTGTTCTGAACATCCGTTTTGGTCACTAATATTGGGCGCAACAAACTATCAAACTGATTCTCTTTGATAGTGCTTATAGTCCCCGACTCACACCCACTTTTATTGGCATTTAACTTGCAATTGTGTATTGTGCGTTTGGTCGTGGCATTTGTTGTTTGTGACCATTGAGTGAATATGTCTAACCAGTTATTACTATCATTCGGTACATCCACAGAAGTTAATCGGCCAATACTATCATAACCAAAACCAATGGCATTACCGTTTAGATCTGTTTTACTTATAATCCAACCATTATCATCTATGATATTCGTTTCAACTAACAACGAAATATCATCATAACGAGCGGGTTGTGTGATACTTTGTGGTTGCCCTCGTTTGTAATTTCCAAAGGTTTTATAGCGATATTTATTAGATTCGGTGCCATCGGCTTTCTGTAGTTTCTGGTTTAACTCCAGGGTTTGTAAATTACCGGCAGTGTCATAACTGGTATAACGATTAAACCAAACATCATAAGATTTTTCTTCATAAGGTAAGTTCAAGTCAGCATACACACCACCAGAGGTTGTTGCATCATGATAGGTCACCTCATAGGCGGTTGTGTAATTCACACCATTGTTACTGATTTTGGTGAACGTGGGCTGGTTTAGAAGCCAACTATCGACATCAGTATTATATCCTTTTCTTAAATACCGAGTAGAGGGTGAAAAAGAATTGTATTCGTGATAATCAGAAAGTGCGCCGTATTCATTGTAACCTGTATACTCAACATAATAGCTATTCTCCAGGCTATCATCAGTAAACATATTGATGGTCTTTAATGTCCTGAAGGGATATGAGCAGCTGCGTTCTCTATCCCATATCGTTCCTATTCGATATCTACAGCTATGTTCTCCATCCATAGCATAGTCCCAATCGGTAAATTCGGAATAGATTAAATCAAAAAATTCTGGATCTAAATAGGTATTGGCGGTGGATATATTGCTCTTCCCAAAAAATACACGCTTAGCTTTCAGTGTTCCAGTTAGTGCAACGCTGCCATTTGTAAAATTAAGATCAGATGCTGGTATTTTATCAAACTCATATTCGACGACTAAATCTTTACCATTTAAGTAATCAAATTCTATTGCAAGAGCTTTATTCCCACTAAAAACAGCGGGTTGATCGTAGAAAAATAAACGCTCTTTAATGCCTGAGCCGGTGATCGTCTTAGAACGCAACAGTCCAGAAACACTAGAACCATCGGGATCAACTGGATACCAGTCATAGGTAACCTTAACACCGTTATAATCTGTTACTGATTTAAGTTTATTGAGAATTGAATAGTTCTCAAAAAAAGACTCTCTCCCTGCAGGATCGGTAATGGAACCCACATTAGTAGCTGCATCAAAGGCGTATGTAAATGTTCTACCATTAAACACTATAGATTCAATATTTTTCGCATCGCTACCCTCAAAAATATAGTTAAAGTTAACCACTGCACCATCATTTCTAACGATTCTAGTCAGTCTATTTTTACCATATGTATTGCCCACACTATTGTATTCATATGAAATACTGTTCCCAAAACGATCGACCATTTCAGTCACATAATAGTTGAATGTTAAATTACCTCCTGCGGAAAGATCTAAGACCTCACCAAATACTAACTTCCTTCCATCTTGAGATAATATTACCGGAATGTTATTTTCACATTTGAGGATTGATCTATTATTAAATGCTACAACTGTATTCACAGGTATATCGGAAGCGTTGCTATAACCAATGCTGTTTAATTCACGACCTTCCATTACAACAGTTAAATAGCTTAATTTCCCTAAACATGAAAAATCTACTAAATCAGTCTCGGTATGACCAACAAGCTTATGAGTTTCGATTCCTGGCATGCTTAAACCAAAACCTGGAAAAGAATGTAAGGGTATTCCTCTCTGCCCACGGGTTCTTTTAACGATAATATCCATACCATTGTTGCCTGGTATAACAAAGTCATTATATTCCAGTTCAAGTTTTAGAGTCTGAACAGAGATTCTTTCATTAGGAAAATCTGAAATGATATCTTCAGGAACTTTCATCAGAGTCGTATCAATAGGCTCTGATTTTATAGGTTCTACAGCTAATACCGTCCATGATAATAATAGGGCTAATTTAATAATTCTTAATTTCAATAAATAGTTTTTCATTCTGTAAGACTCCCTGATTCATCAGTTTCAGCAGTTGGAGATCCCAATAGATCTGTATGAATAAATATCACCCTACGGGGCTCTGGTTTAATGTCTACTGTAATATCAAAAGTCGGCAATGATGCACTTTGACCTATGTCATCCATTACAATGATTTCAATATTAATATAAACACCTATATCAGCAATTTTTGGTGTCCCGTTTAATTCGCCTGTTAACGGATCTATTGTCATCCAACTTGGTAAGTTGGTAGCACTAAATGTTAAAGTACCACCTTCTGGATCAACTGCTACCGGTAAGAAACTGTACAGTTCATCCACGCTTATTTTTGTTGCTGGAGTACCAGAAATGGTAGGTGGGTCATTGTTGGTTCCATCCACCGCATTGAACGAACGAGTTTCTGAAACCGATGCAAATTCAACGGCACCTGCGCTGCTTCTCTTGAGAGCAGTGATTCTCCAATAATATTGGGTATTTGCGGTCAATGCGCTGGGTACTGGTGGCGCAGAACCTGTTGAAACAAACCCTAACCCACCATCCCAACAAGCAGAAGGTTCTGTTAGTTCCTTTTTTATCCATTTATCTTGAGATAAAACGGGTGTTGTGCCGACTGATAGCCGGTATTCATCAGTTCCAACTAAAGCTTGCCAATCAAAACAAACATTGACACCATTCGTCACATTGACACTGGCATTATCAAGTGGTGTATTTAATTCAAGAATTCCAAAAGACGGAATGATATTAATAGTGACTGTCGCATCTGCGGAATCAACTTTTCCGTCATTAACTTTAAAGGTAAAACTGTCACTACCACTGTAGGTCGGATCTGGTGTATAGGTTAGTTCCGGTATTGTCCCAGCTAAAGTTCCATGGCCTGGATTGGTGACAATAGAATAGCTCAGCGGATCGCCGTCTGCGTCACTACCGCTAAGGGTAATGGCTTTAACATCTCCTTGAGCCATTTGTTTAGTCAGCGGATTGGCAACAGGCGGGGTATTATCCCCAATAACAACCCCTGTTGCTATGCTGGTTTTACTTTCAGGTGTACCATGACCATCAGTATAGGAAACTGTGACCGTCATAGTGTTGCCTACATCAAGAGCAACTAAGGTGTAGGTACTACTCGTAGCACCCGATATAGCGATACCATTGCGTTTCCATTGGTAACTCAATGTTCCCATACCATCCGCATCGGACAGGGTATTGTTGCCCGTCAGGAGCTGATTTTCTACCGCTGAGCCACTGATGGTTACCGTGCCAGTCGGGGGATCATTCACATTCACTACCACAGCCGTTGCTGCGCTGGGGACACTTTCAAGCGTACCATGACCATCGGTATAGGAAATGATGACTGTCATGGTATTGCCTACATCGGCATCACCTAATGTGTAAGTTTGGCTGTTACCACCGACATTTATACCGCTACGTTTCCATTGGTAACTCAGTGTTCCCATACCATCCGCATCGGACAGGGTATTGTTGGCCGTCAGGAGCTGATTTTCAACGGCTGAACCAACGATGGTCACAGTACCAGTTGGTGCATCATTGGCATTCGCAACAATTGCTGTCTGCGCGCTCGTTTTATTTTCAGGTGTACCATGACCATCGGTATAGAAAATTTTGACCGTCATGCGTTTACCTACATCCGCATCACCTAATGTGTAAGTTTGGCTATTACCACCGACATTTATACTGTTTC
Source organism: Enterobacterales bacterium (assembly GCA_041556195.1). Taxonomy (GTDB): domain Bacteria; phylum Pseudomonadota; class Gammaproteobacteria; order Enterobacterales; genus 21-14-all-40-8. The sequence continues at coordinate 19,604 of JBFFIY010000060.1, read as the reverse complement.
GCTTCCATTGGTAAGCGAGTGCACCCATGCCATCCGCATCGGACAAGGTATTGTTAGCCGTCAGGAGCTGATTTTCTACCGCTGAGCCACTGATGGTTACCGTGCCAGTCGGGGGATCATTCACATTCACTACCGCAGCCGTTGCTGCGCTGAGGACACTTTCAAGCGTACCATGACCATCGGTATAGGAAATGATGACTGCCATGGTATTGTCTACATCGGCATCACCTAATGTGTAAGTTGGGTTGTTACCACCGACGTTTATACCGCTGCGTTTCCATTGGTAACTCAATGTTCCCATGCCATCTGCATCTGCCAAACCTGTAGTATTTACGGTGAGAAGTTGGTTTTCTATGGCTGAACCACTGATAGTTACCGTGCCAGTCGGTAGATCATTCACATTCGCAACGACCCCTGTTGCTGCGCTGGATTTACTTTCAGGGGTGCCATGACCATCGGTATAGGAAATGATGACTGCCATGGTATTGCCTACATCGGCATCACCTAATGTGTATGTTTGACTGTTAGTACCCACATTTATACTATTGCGCTTCCATTGATAACTGAATACGCCCATGCCATCTGCATCTGCCAAACCTGTAGTATTTACGGTGAGAAGTTGGTTTTCTACCGCTGAACCACTGATAGTAACCGTGCCGGTCGGGAGATCATTCACATTCGCAACAGTCCCTGTTGCGGCGCTGGGTTTACTCTCAGGGGTGCCATCACCATCGGTGTAAGATATGGTTACTTTCATGGTTTTACCTACATCAAGATCACCCAAGGTGTAGGTAGAAATAGTTGCACCTGATATAGCGACATCATTACGCTTCCACTGGTAACTGAGTATGCCCATGCCATCGACATCGGCCAGCGTACTAATTGCGGTGAGGATCTGGTTTTCAACTGCTGAACCACTGATAGTAACGGTTCCGGTCGGGAGATCATTCACCGCAACCACATCAATACTCACCGTGGCTGTATTTGAAAATTCAAGACCATCTTTGACTCGAAAGGTAAAACTATCCGCTCCGTTATAATTCAGAACAGGTGCATAAGTAACCAGTGGCAAATTACCTGTCAAGGTTCCATGAGTCGGATTGGTGACAATAAAATACCCTAGCGGATCATTCTCAAAATCGGTGGCACCAAGAGAGATAAGCTTACTTGTGTCTTCGTCCAATGAAACATCTTGATTATTAGCAACTGGGCCAGCGTTAATGTGGGTCGTCTTTTCAAGAGAATAGGGTCCCCAGCCTGTTGCATTTTCGGCTCTAACTTTGTAAGTTCGATCTATATTGCCCGTTGAAGAAGACTCCGTTTTTATTGTGGAGCTACCCAGGTAAACCTGCACATAAGAACCCAGCCCTTCCTTGCGCATTAGTTGGTAACGGGTAACGGTAGGATCGGAAATGGTCCAGGGAACGCCATAAAGTTCATCCACACTGACCAGGGTTGGGAAATTAGATTGAAAACTTGGGGCAACGGGTAAAGGAGGCGGCACGTAGGAGCTCACAACCACTGTGCCACTATAACGATACAAACTACATTCGTTATTGGAATTACAGGCTTTTACCCGATAAACATAACTGCCATCTGCTAGCCCCGCTATGGCTTTGCTCGTCGCTAAACCAATAGTAGTGGTTGTATAGGCGCCGGAATTCATACTTTGTTGTAATGTGTAAATTGGCTGTGTCGTTGTTGAGGTGCCCCATGTGGCGGTAAAAGCGCCGTCATCATCAGTGCCAGGAACGGTCAGGTAAGCTGGTGTTGATGGAATAGGAAGCGACCCTCCACAAGTGGCACTTGGAGAAATAGTCACCGATTTTAAACTTCGAGATTTAGGCTCTAATACTTTAAGGCTGGTGGTATCTATGGCTGTGGGTGTTGCTTGCAACTCGGAGCCTGTACCGAGCGGATCCTGACATATCATTGAGATCCCTACACTGGATGAGCCTTCTGAGTGCTTCTTTGTCTTGCTCAATATAGGTTCTTCGCTCGACTGACTTTGGCTTTGGCTTTGGCTTTGGCTTTGGGCAGAGCTTGCACCATTGGGTTGTCCTGATGCATCATTCTCAAAACCTGCATCAACCGGTATTCTTAAAAGTTCAATGTTTTGTTCATCGGTAAAATGACCTGGAATTAAATAGGCTTGCTCCCCATTCCAGTTGCCATCATCAAAATCATCATCATAAACCACTGAATTGATATTTTTATATTTGTTATTGCTGTTAGAGAAAATTAAATGGTGTTGATCGCCGCTATCTTGACCTTGAAAGAACAAATCAACATAACCATCATCATTAAAATCTCGCGCAATAACCGCACCGAAACGTGAGGCCCATTTATCATTTTCAGGTTTAATTTGTTGATGGATTTTATCGAATTCTCCGTCTTCATTGGATAAAACAACATAGTGTTTATCATGGGGGGAGTTATCTAACTCCCCATCTTCATTTTCATCCAGGAATTTTGCTATGGCCAATAAATCGGTACGTCCATTAGAGTTAAGATCTTTGGCGATATAGTGGTACAGGCTGGCGTTTTTTAGAAAGTTTAATTTATTGGCTTTGAGTTTTTGATGGGGTGTTTGGTAGGCGATCCCCTGAGCATGACCCAAAAACAGATAACCGTCTTCACCGGAATTATTGTCGATATCTTCTCTTTTTAATCCCAACAGATCAGCGAAACCATCACCATTAAAATCACCTGCCACCAGAATACGATGTTTTGCATCAAAAGGAACATCCCCATAATGGCTGTAAAGCGGAGTTAAAGCATAAGTCACTTCAGGCTCTGCCACTTCATCATCAGCGAGAACGACCTGAGACAAGCGCAAAATACTCGGCTCACCTTCCATTCTGGATTGATAGAGGGCATCTTCAAAGTTATCCCCATTAAAATCAGCGCTGATCATCTCATAATCTTCAGCAGACCACTCAAACACCAGTTCATCAGCCGATACAGCCGCAGAGGAACCAAAAAATAGCACCAAGCTAAAATAAAACAGGATGGTTTGAGCGAGCTTGTTGATTGGTAATGACATAGATTTAGTTCCTTCAATAAAATCAAAACAGTAAAATTGACTTTCTATAAACAACATTTATTTTTAAAAAAGCATGGTTCAGGCTTAGATAAAGGTATTTTATTCAGTTTGGTGGTTTCAAATTCGCTTAATTCAGACATTTTTTGGTCTATTTCAGACAAAATGCTGCATAACACCTATTAAAGGTTCATTGAATTTCAAGGGAATAATGATCTGGTTGAATGATAAGTTCTCCCCCTTCTTTGGGATCAAGTCATTCTGCGATGAACTGTTGGTAGTATTCAGACAGTTCAAACACCAATTGATTTTTCGATGTAGCCGAAAACACAGCCAGGAGGTAAAAGAGCATAAAATAGAGCGAGTGAATTGGTAGACAGGTAATGTCATAAATTTAGTCCTTTAAAATAAGATCCTTGAGAGAAACCGGCTTCTCTTCGCCGAAGTTATATTGAAAAAAATAACTTCGAGGGGATACTAACAGTTACTTACAATAAAAAAAAGTAATGTTAGTGAGTTTTTTTGGTAATTCTTTTCATGTTCAGGGATTAAGTTTGATTTTTGGAGCGGGGGTAATTGAATTTAGAGTCTGCTTCATACAACAAATTAACAAACTTTAGGATTGATTTCTTATGTTGCTCTATTGCTCAATTACCCTCTTTTTCAAGCAGCTATAAACATAACAATATATTTTTCTTATTACCCCGTAGGCTAAATCTCAGGAATTGGCTACAATAGCAGTATAATTCAAATATTTTCCCAGAATTCTAAAAATAAGGATAAAATGCGACTCATGTCATCAGATACTTCAACCGTACACGCACTTATGCTTGACGCATCATCTAATGATGCAGAACAAGTATTAAATGTGTTAAGAAATACTGGTTTAGCAGTTAGAGCAACTCAGGTTGTCAATGATGAAGAGTTACAAGATGCCCTGAACCGTCAAAGTTGGGACATTTTTCTGGCTCGCGATAACTGTCCCCAGCTTCCCATTTTTGCTGCTTTAGAACTAATTAATCAAAGTGGTAGAGATATTCCTGTTATTGAAATTGGAGATGATTATACGCCTGAAGCTGTATTTGCCTCATTAGATTCCGGTGTTCAATCTTATATACCTGATGATAATGAACCTCTTCTGTGTTGGGCTGTAACCAATGAGCTTAAGCATTTGGAGGACCGACGTAAAAGAAAGCAAGCTGAAGCTCATCTAGCTGAAACTGAAAACCGCTGTGAATTACTTTTGGCAAATTCAAGAGATGCCATTGCTTATATCCATGATGGCATGCACATTTATGCCAATCATTCTTATCTCGAATTATTTGGTTATACTGACTGGGATGATCTTGAATGTATGCCCATTATGGATATGATAGATAAAGAATACCGAATGGACTTCAAAGCATTTTTAAGAGCGCAATCTCATGCTTCGGATGGTAGTTCTTTTAAATTTGTTGGCTGCAAAGAGAACGGTGAAAAATTTGATGGGTTTTTATCTCTGTCTTCTGCCAGTTATGATAATGAACCCTGTATCCAGGTACTGATTAACATCAAAGCTGATGATGCAGAGTTGCAGGAAAAACTACTTGAGCTTTCCACAGTAGATAGCTTGACCAAACTCAGTAATCGCGAACGTTTAACGACACAATTAACTGATTTGGTAAATTCAGCGGCCACTGGTGGAACAAATGGTGGGTTAGCCTACATTGAACTCGATCAATTTGATGAGTGGGAAACAACTTACGGACTTAAAGATTCTGACCAAATTTTGGTAGGAGTCGCGGATTGGCTCAGAGACTCAACGAGTGATGAAGATATCGTTGCACGAGTAAGTGGACATTCTTTTGCCATTTTACGCAAAAAAACGACCACCAAAGAACTTAATAATGACTGCACAAAACTTATTCAGTCATTTTCTAAAATGTTGTTTGAGGCAAATAAACAAACTGTCACGGGTACTATTTCCATTGGTATAGCTCCTATAAATGAAAGATCTCCTGATTCTGCCCAGGTTTTGCATGATGCGCATGCTGCAGCTGCTCGTGCCGAAAGTGGCGGAGGTAACAAAAGTTGTGTTTTTGAGTACGCAGTTGATGGCGAAAGTGCTTCAACAGATCGTGAAACCAAAGAATCTTTACGCAAAATACAGGAATCTCTGGAGAGTGGTCGGATCCATTTACTTTATCAACCCATTGTTAAACTCCATGGCGAAAAACAAGACTTTTTCCAAGTGTTACTTAGAATAAAAGATGAAAAAGATAAAGCTGTACCATTGAACAAAGTGTTTCCGGTTACCCAGGGAAGCCCTCTGGCACTAAAACTCGATTATTGGGTTATCGCTCAATCAATGAGAACACTGAAAGAACATCGAGATAAGGCATCTCGTCCTACGAGGTTTTTTATTCAATTATCAGCAACAGCGCTGGACGATGATAATCTCAGTCAGTATATATTACGTTCATTAAAGGCTGCTCGATTACCCAACGAAGCCATTATTTTTCAGATTGATGAAACTGATGCTACTTCCAGACTGAAAAGAGTCATCACCCTGGCAACGACTTTGTCTGAAGCAAAAATTGGGTTAGCGATTAATCACTTTGGTTCAAGCCTGGCCAGCGAAAATCTGTTAGAGAGATTATCAGCATCCGTTATGCCATTCGTCAAAATATCTGGAGCAGTGGTTCAGTCTGAGCTCCGTGATGGGGCAACACTAAAAAGATTACCTGAACTCATTAACCAGGCCAAGGCTGCTAATCGACAAACTATTGTACCAATGATTGAAGAAGCTCAATCATTGGCTCAGATCTGGCCACTTGGCATCGATTATGTTCAGGGATTTTACCTATCACCCCCTATGCCTAATCTTCACTTTGACTTTGATGAAGCTGGTTTATAACGACAACTTTTATTAGAAAAATGCTATTGCCAGATCCAGCCAATAGCATCCAACCCAAGAGAGTTTATTGCTAGATCTGCTTTTGTAGCAACCGCTGGTTTGGCGTGCCAGGCAATACCAAGGGCCGCCTTAGATAGCACAAGAAGATCATTGGCACCGTCACCTACAGCCAGGGTTCTTGATAGTGGGATAGCAAATTCATTGGAGATCTGTCGTAAATGAAAAGCCTTAGCTTTAGCATCAATGATAGGTTCTAACACCTGACCGGTTAACTTGCCATGATGAATTTCTAATCGATTGGAGTAAATGATTGGTATCTCAAGTTTGACAGCTATTTGTTTGGCAAAAAAATCAAATCCGCCAGATAAAATTGCGGTTTTTATACCCCATTGGTGCAATTGAGTCAGCAGTTTTTTGGCCCCAGGCGAGAAAGTCAAGCGATCAGCTATTTGTTGTAATTGTGATTGAGGTAATCCAGCCAGACATTCGACTCGATTTTTCAGGCTCTGACTAAAATCCAGTTCACCGCGCATGGCAGCTTCTGTAATAGCAGATACTTGCTCATAACAATTTGCATCTCGCGCAATTTCGTCAATTACTTCTTCACAAATCAAAGTTGAATCCATATCAAAAGTCACCAATAAAGGACGAGATATCATTGCAGCAGGAGCTTTGCATAGTTCCCATCCTTTACCAGCCAAATCCACTCCCGCTAAAGTCTTTAAATCGTCTCCTATTGATAATTGAGCCACTTGAGGGTTCACCAGTTTCACTGCTAACTCCGCTAACTCTAAATTCAGAAAAGTCGTTAATTGAGCTTTCAGTTTGCTGGGTTCTTCTACTAACAACCAATAATTATTGATATAAGGCGGATCATTCTCTCCTTCTTCAATTTGTTTTAAAGAAGAGCAAAACTGCCATTGGTTAGTTGTATGATAATTAAAAGTCATGCATTTAAGATCCGTACCAAACAAGAAAATATACCCCTAATCATTATTTACGCTAGTTATCCTGCGCACTTTCCACCCGATTTCGACCTTCACTTTTGGCGCGATATAATGCTTTATCAGCTTGGGTATAAAACTTGCCAATACTGTTGGGTTCACCAAAATCAGTTGTAGTTGCCACCCCACCAGAGATAGTCACATGAATATCTCTACCATCAGGAATTTTTAAGGTATTTTGAATAAGCGTTAATCTAAGACTCTCAGCAATTCTAATGGCTGTATCATGATCAGAGTTGGGCAAAATAACACCAAACTCTTCCCCTCCTATTCGGGCAATAAGATCGGTATCCCGGCGTATAATCAGACTCATAAAAGAAGCAATTTGCTGTAAGATCAGATCTCCCGACTGATGGCCGTATGAATCATTGACTTTTTTGAAATAGTCTATGTCCAGAATTATCAAAGAAAGAGGTGTATTGGAACGCCGACAGTGTTTCCAATCATTGTGTAATTTTTCATCAAATGCACGCCTGTTTGGCAATCCTGTCAGGGAATCTTCTGTAGCTAATTTTTGTAATTCTGTGTTAATTCTTTGCAAAGCTTCAGTTCGTTTATTTACCAACAATTGCAATTCATAATTGTTTTGAACAGCTTGTTGACGAGCTGTTTCCAGAGCATCAGCTAGCACTCGTAGTTCAGTTGGCAATTCTCTAATAGTCTCAACGGGCAAGGGTTGTTGAAGATTCTCTGACAATTTATTTACAGATCCAACCAAAACAGTTAAAGATCTTGTCCAAATCCTACTAATGTAGGTGGCAGAAATATTGCCCACAAAAAAAAGTAGTAATAATGCAGCCGCTAATAAAATCAGGCCCGATTCAATTTTTTGCGCTAATGGAGTTTCATCCTGCAAACTGATTAAGGTCCAGCCCCATGGTAATTTATCGGTTCGGAAAAAATATAGTTTGCCTGATTCATCACTATCAAATCTCAGCGTTGGGTGTCCATCGACTGCACCACTCACGATGGTATAAGCTGGTTGACTCAATTGTTTAATATTAAGTATTTGACTGGAAAACAACACCTTACCGTTCTGATCTAACAAAATACCACTTATTTTTGATTCATCATTATAGGTATCTTTAAAATCTGTAAATTGATGTAAAACCAATGTCCCTTCTATTACTCCCAGGTTAAGCACTCCTTGATTAAGCGCTCCTTGATTAGCTCCCCTTTTATCAGGACTGTCAGTATCATTTACTTTATTTTCACTGGGAATACCCTGACTAATAGCAACAATCAATCGTGAACCAAAACCCCTTCCCATAAATCCAGATGAAATAAACGTATTGTTGGAATGAAGAGCCTCTTTGAAATATTCTCTATCATCTACTTTTAAGTTAGCTTCTTTAAATTTTTTAAAAGCTCCAGACGGACTGGTATTAACTAACCTTCCTTCTTTATCCGTGATCAACATGGTATCAAAACTGGGAATACGCTGGTGAAGAGCATCCAATTGTACTTGCATGTCCAGATCTTGTTTTTTCAACAGAGAAAAAAGCAGTGCTGCTTCTCGCAGTGCTATGGTACGTTTTGCCATTTGTGTGCGCATTTCGCCAATAACGGCTGCTTGAGATGAATCCAACCGATTTACCAATTCACGATTAAAGGATTGCAGATTTGATTGTAAATTAAAAACGAAGAAGATGATCGCAATCATTGCCAGCAAGCTGGCAAGTTGTCTTGACAATTTAAGTTGTAAAGAAAGGCCCAACTGCGGATCCACTGTTGGCGTTACCCAGGTGCGTAGACGACCTTGAAGGCCTAAAGCAACTGCTAAATGGGCGCAGATCAACCCATTAATCAATTGTTTGACCATGATGATAACGCGGTGACTATCGACAATGGTCGAAGCTTGAGAAATAGAAACCCAGGCAACAGGCATTCCAACCAAAAGCCAAAAGGCAAAATCTGTCAAGATCAGGTTTCTTGAAAACTTTTGATAAAAAATACCGACCAATAACGCCTCAAGACCAAAGGTTGCCACTGGCCATAAGCTTCCCCAATCAATCGCCAAAGGTATGGTTGCAATGACTGAAACAAACAAGGCAGCCAAAGGGCCACGGTAGGCAGCAACCCATAAGGCAAACACTGGCCCCAAAACCACTTCGGATTCAAATGCCAACGGAAGCCGAAATAGATTAACACTGGCTCCCAGTACAGCAAGAACCAGTAAAGGCATGACAGGTCTTGAAAACCAAGCAGGCCAAGATAACTTAATCAAACTTACTCCTCTACAACTTTTTCTCTAATCAATTTAAAAATGGTGTTAAGTAACCTGAACTCTGGATAAGTATTATTCTGGATCAGTATATTTTTCTACATGGCATTCCGCGTCACTCGACTTCCAGTTTATCTACCCGTTGAAAACCTCTTGGAAGTTTAGAACCTCGACGTCCTCTTTCACCATGATAATGAGCCAGATCTGCACCTTTAAGTGTCAAAAAGCGCTTACCAGAATAAATGACCAAAGACTGTTCAGTAGACAATATAGCTGAATCCACCACATATTCTTCGCGTAATTTTACTCGATTAGAAGGAATACTAATAATCTTGTTACCCTTTCCTTTAGACAATTTAGGTAACTCACGCAAAGGGAAGACCAGTAATCGACCTTCAGTCGTCACTGCTGCTACCAGCGACTCTTCATAATTTTCTACAACTTGAGGTTGTAACACCTTTGCTCCAGATGGAATTGAAATCAGTGCTTTTCCATTTTTGTTACGCGTTATCAAATCGCCTATTTGGGTAACAAAACCATAACCAGCATCAGTAGCCATAAGTAACAATTGACTTTCTTCACCCATTAATACCGAAATAAAACTAGAGCCTGCCAAAGGATTTAATCGACCAGTTAATGGTTCACCATGCCCTCTTGCCGAAGGTAAACTATGTGATGCCAGGGCAAAACTTCTACCACTTGAATCAATTAATATAGCCAATTGGTTGCTTCTTCCACTGGCAGAATTTAAGTAATTATCTCCCGTTTTAAAGATTAATTTTTCAACATCTATATCGTGCCCTTTTGCGGCACGGATCCAGCCTTTTTCCGAAAGGATCACTGTAATAGGTTCACTGGGTAGTAAATCATTTTCACTTAATGCTTTCGACTCTGTTCTTTCAACTAAGGGAGAACGCCTGGCATTACCATGCTTCTCCATATCCTGTTTGATTTCTTTTTTGATCAATGTTTTCAAACGCTGCTCAGATCCCAGCAATAATTCCAGCTTTTCTTTTTCATTGTTAAGCTCAGCTTGCTCGGCTTTGATTTTCATTTCTTCAAGTTTTGCCAGATGGCGTAACTTCAGGTTTAATATGGCTTCAGCCTGAAGATCTGAAATGGCAAAACGTGACATCAATACAGGTTTAGGTTCATCTTCCGAGCGAATAATAGCGATAACCTCATCAATATTGAGGAATGCAACTAACAATCCTTCCAATTCGTGTAATCTGGCTAAAACCTGATCCAGGCGATATTGAAGTCGTCGTCTAACAGTATCAATACGATAACTCAGCCACTCTTTAATTATGGTTTTTAGATCTTTGACTCTGGGCAAACCATCAATGCCAATCATATTTAAATTAATACGAAAGCTTTTCTCCAGATCGGTGGTGGCATAGAGATGTCCCATAAGCTGTTCTACATCAATCCGATTAGAACGAGGGATGATCACCAACCGAGTAGGATTTTCATGGTCCGACTCATCACGCAAATCACTCACCATAGGTAATTTTTTAGCTCTCATTTGCGCAGCAACTTGCTCAAGGATCTTAGCCCCTGATACCTGATGAGGTAGTGCCGTAATAACAATGTCTCCATCTTCCATTGACCATATGCCGCGTTGACGAATGCTACCTCGCCCAGAAGTATATATTTTTAGTAATTCTGATTTAGGGGTGATGATCTCAGCTTCAGTGGGATAATCTGGACCGGGTATGATCTCAAGAATTTCCTCAACGGAAATTTTGGGGTGATCTAACATGTAAATACAGGCTTTTCCCACTTCAATAAGATTGTGAGGTGGTAAATCTGTAGCCATACCAACTGCAATACCAGTTGATCCATTTAACAAAATGTTAGGCAACCTTGCAGGTAACAAAATGGGTTCTTTCAAAGTACCATCAAAATTAGGCTGCCAATCGCTATTCCCCTGACCTAATTCCGATAACAATACTGCGGCATAAGACGAAAGTTTGGCTTCGGTATAACGCATGGCAGCAAAGGATTTGGGATCATCTGTCGACCCCCAGTTGCCTTGACCGGATACCAAAGGATAGCGATAAGAGAACGGTTGAGCCATGAGTACCATGGCTTCATAACAGGCGGAATCTCCATGCGGATGAAACTTACCTAACACATCACCCACTGTTCTGGCTGACTTTTTAAATTTTGAAGCTGCACTCAAACCCAGTTCTGACATGGCATAAAGAATACGACGCTGTACCGGTTTTAAACCATCACCAACATGAGGCAAAGCCCTGTCCATAATGACATACATGGCATAATTCAGATACGCTTGCTCAGTAAAGTCCGCCAACGATCTCTGTTCACAGCCCTCAACAGGTTCAAAAAAAGTATCCGTCATAATGCCGCTTCCTGTTCATTTTGAGTGACCACTTCAGCAAGATTACCCTTGGTTTCTAACCAATATTTTCTGTCAGACGCACGCTTTTTAGCTAATAACATATCCATTATTTCATCTGTTTGTACGCTATTCTCAACAACCAGTTGCACTAATCGCCGCGTATCGGGTGCCATAGTGGTTTCTCTTAATTGCAAAGGATTCATTTCACCCAAACCTTTAAAGCGTTGGATATTGACTTTCCCCTTACGCTTTTCAGCATTAATTCTTGCCAAAATACCTTCTCGCTCGGCATCGTCCAGTGCATAAAAAACTTCCTTACCAACATCAATTCGGTACAGCGGCGGCATAGCCACAAACACATGGCCTGTGGTAACGAGTGTCCTAAAATGTCTGACAAATAAAGCACATAACAATGTAGCAATATGCAATCCGTCTGAATCGGCATCAGCCAGAATACAAATCTTGCCATAACGCAGTTCAGACAAATCATCATTATCAGGGTCAATACCCAGAGCGACAGATATATCGTGGACTTCCTGGCTAGCAAGTACTTGCTGACTATCTACTTCCCAGGTGTTCAGGATCTTACCTCGAAGTGGCATAATAGCTTGAAATTCTTTATCTCTGGCCTGTTTGGCTGAACCGCCTGCAGAATCTCCTTCCACCAAAAACAGCTCAGAACGCATGGGATCCTGGCCTGAACAATCGGCCAGTTTTCCAGGTAAAGCCGGACCCGAGGTCACTTTTTTTCTAGCTATTTTTTTGGATGATTTTAATCGCCGTTGTGCATTGGCAATCATTTTTTCGGCCAATTGCTCACCAATTGCCGAATGTTCATTGAGCCATAAACTAAAAGCATCTTTAATAATGCCTGATACAAAACTGGCACATTGACGCGAAGATAACCGCTCTTTGGTTTGCCCCGAAAACTGGGGATCCTGTAGTTTCACCGAAAGTACATAACAAATGCCTTCCCATACATCATCACCAGCCAGTTTAACACCTCGGGGCAATATGCTACGGAATTCACAAAATTCTCTGACGGCTTCTAATAAACCTGTACGCAACCCATTAACATGCGTGCCCCCAAGTGCCGTTGGGATCAGGTTTACATAACTTTCTGTGACTGTTTCACCACCCTCAGGTAACCAGAATAAAGACCATTCAACAATTTCACCATTTCCTTCCATGCTTCCGGTGAAGGGTGATTCAGGTAATCGTAAAAATCCTTCGGTTTCAGATAACAAATAAGCTCTAAGCCCATCTTCGTACAACCATTCATGGGTTTCTTTACTGAGGTTGTTAATAAATTTGATCTTCAGGCCAGGGCATAATACGGCCTTTGCCCGAAGCAGGTGTTTGAGTTGGCTATTGCTATATTTGGCACTATCGAAAAACTGTTTATCGGCCCAAAACTTAACCGTTGTTCCGGTATTTCTTTGACCAACACTACCTACAACCGCCAAATCGGTTGTTCTTTCACCATTAGCAAAGGTTATGGCATATTCATTACCGTCTCTTTTTACACGAACTTCTACCCGAGTAGACAAGGCATTAACCACACTGATCCCTACACCATGCAAACCACCACTAAAGGTGTAATTTTTATTAGAGAATTTTCCGCCAGCATGTAGGCGTGTCATGATAACTTCCACCCCTGGGATCCCCTCTTCAGGATGAATATCCACCGGCATGCCCCGCCCGTTATCAGTAACTTCAATCGCATGATCATCATGCAAAATTACCGTGATTAAGCTCGCATGGCCTGCAAGAGCTTCATCAACACTATTATCAATGACCTCCTGTGCCAGATGATTAGGACGAGTGGTATCGGTATACATTCCCGGTCTTTTTCGAACGGGTTCCAGGCCAGTTAAGACCTCAATAGCATCAGCGGTATAATTACTCATAAATTAAGCATTCTAATTAAAAAACTCATATATTATAAATGGGTGGGATTCTTACTTAAGCAACCATTGCCAATTTAACGATTAATTCAGGCAACAGGACACTATTATTATTTTTTGGGCGGGTCAAGTTTATCATATTTGGAAACTACTACACTACACTGCAATGGAATGAAATTTATCTTCGTTTTTTTGCCAAACAAGTTGAAACATACAGGTTTCAGATTCAATACCCCTTAATGCTGTAATCTACTTCAAAAGGCTGGGAAGCGATACGAATTACTTTCGATTGAATGGTTCCATCTGGCATTAGTTTCAATCGACGATAGCCAGGAGCTTGTCGTCCGGCTTCAAAATCTTGAGATTGAGGCTGAAACTGAACACAGGTGGATGGTGTTGCCATCAATTTAATATTACCAATTTGTTGTTCATACTCCTGATGAATATGCCCCCATAAAAGACCTCGTATTTGAGCGTGCAATGCCAGTAAGGCCATAAATTCGGCATTGTTTTTAAGACCTATGCCATCAAGCCAATGGCTGTCTATCTTTACTGGTTGGTGATGTAACACAATAAGAGCAAAATAATCGGATTTCTCCTTAAGCGCACAATGCAAAAACTCTAAAGCCTCATCCGCCAGATAACCATGTACTTTTCCATCAACGCTGGTGTCTAATAAAATAATTTGCCATTTATTCACCAGGATCCTTTTGTGAGGATAAACATTGTCTCCAACAAGACTACGTTCCATGACACTGATTTTGTCATGATTTCCAGGGATCCAGAAAGTAGGAGTAGCGAGCGATGAAAGGTGTTGCGCAAATCGCTGATAAGAACTATCACTGGCATCCTGTGAAAGATCACCTGTTGCCAAAATCAGATCGCCTTTATCACTTTTTCCAATATCCTCAACTACCGCTCTCAAACTATTTTCTGTTTCCAGGCCCAGAAGTTTTCCTGAGGTATCAGAAAACAGATGGCTATCAGTGATTTGAATCAAATTAATGCATTCATTATCACTACTGGCACAGTGTTTTAATTGGTAAGTTGTCATATCCAGTTCCAAACTATTTTCCTTCGCTCTAAGCAATCAACTTCATCAGCAACTATTTGTATCATACTTACTGTTTCATACTACTCATTTAGACATACCTCTTAAATTTTTGCATGCAGGATATTTTACAGATCTCTTAATTTACTATCACCTTCTTTTACATGCTGGCACTGGCTGAAGAATAAGCCGTAAATCCATCAGGAAAAACGTTCAAGCAGACTTTTAACCAGTCTCTAAGATGTTCATTAAGCCTGAATTTTTCATCGGGTTGTCGCATTTGACTATTTGGGTATTCATGTCTTGCTGGCAACTGATGTCCTTGCCCTGTTGCTAACACTTCTGCCAACTGTGCATCATGATATAAGCGAACGGGCCATTTATTCATTGTAATCAATGAGCGGTTATTATGTATAGTCGAGTGCAAATTAATCGTAGTGGTATATCGAGTATTTTCAACAAGCTCTATTGATAATTTGTACTCAGCATTCACTGAGCATTTAATGGGAGACCAACTGATCTCCGTAGGCAACAATTTGATCAACATTAAATAATTAGCTTCACAATGAGCCATCATTCCGATCAAATCATGGTAAGGTTTAGTGTTGCTTGATTTCATAAATTTCGTTAACTTCTGACGATTCTCATTTTCAATGAATACCTATAACTTATCTTAGACCTGAGGTTGGGTCAAATCTTAAACATAGTAAACTTAGCTTATGTGAAGTAGTTTGCTATCTTGTTTATACCCCTAATCAGGCATAATGAATGATTAGGGGTATAAACACTATCTTTATGATTTTATATCAAATTATCTTTTTTATTACCGAGATGAAATGCACACTTTCAAGTGGTTTGGCTATAGCCACTGCTATAATATCCGTTATAATACTGTTACATCTAAAAAACTGGAGATTTGTCTTCAGTAAACCCAATATGCAATAAGAAGTAAAAATTGAATACTTCAAAATCATCTTGGGGAAGAAGTTAAAACCATAGCTGAATTAGTTTTACTAAAGGCCTAGATAAAATGAATATTGAAATTGCTCGCTCAAATATGATTTCCCGACAAATTCGCCCATGGAACGTCTTTGATGACAAAGTGTTAAACCTTCTACATACCATCCATAGAGAAGCTTTTATCGCTCCTGAATACGCAGGCCAGGCATTTGCGGATGTCAGTTTACCTCTTTCATCCTCCCAACAAATGATGACGCCTAAAGAAGAAGCTCGTATGGTACAGGCATTAAAAGTACAACCTGATGACAGAGTTCTGGAGATTGGTGCGGGTAATGGATATGTCACAGCTATATTAGCCAGTTTGTCTGACAATGTCATTGTGGTGGATGCTAATGAAGAATTTCTAAAAAATACCCAATCAAAGTTAAACCAATTATCACTTACTAACGTCAAATATACCCAAGGCAATGCTAGCGATGGTTGGGAGCACGATGGTAAATTTAATGTTATTGCCATTACCGCTTCCATGCCCAGTTTAAATGATAGCTTTAAGAATTGCCTGTCCGTTAACGGACGTTTATTTTGCATAATCGGGACAGATCCGGTTATGAACGCTAAACTCATTACCCGTCTTGGTGCAAATGAGTGGTCAGAACAGGTTCTGTATGAAACAGTGGTATCACCTTTAACAAATAAACCACAACCTCAACAATTTAACTTTTAATTAGCGAAATACACCACTTACGTGGCTCAGGGTGAGTTTTATTGCATTTAGAAATGAAGCCTGGTATCACCACCATAGAAGTAAAAACAGTTTGATGGAGCATTAACACCTTCTTGAAGTATATGAAGGCATGTTTATTGCTTACGTATTTCCAGAACAAGGTGCGCCTGAATGAAATAAACCAACAGGTAATTTATCTGTTGGAAAGTCCGCCAAAAAAACGAAAATGAATATAAGGAAAAAACAAGCATGCTGACACAGACAAAAACGGGAATATTAACTCTAGCACTTGTAGCGAGCTTTGGCTGTTACTCAACAGCCAATGCTGAAAACTTGATCAATCTCTATAATAAAGCCTTGACGAGTGATCCTCAATTTCTTTCCAGCAAAGCCAAAGCAGCTTCTGGCCAGGAAGGTATAGCACAAGCACGTGCTACACTGTTGCCCAACCTATCAGCTACGGTTAGCACTTCTAATTCTGATTCTACAAGTGCGGATACAGACCAAGTCATTGGTGGAGAAATTTTTCCTGCCAGCCAAACGAATAATGATACAGATACAGATACTTTGAGGATCAGTTTGTCTCAAGAAATATACCATCATGACTCCTGGATTGCGCTTTCTCAGGCTCAAAAGAGAGCTAAACAGGCCAATATGTCACATGAGGTAGAACAACAAACTTTGATCATCCGCGTAGCTGAAGTGTATTTTAAT
Organism: Enterobacterales bacterium; assembly: GCA_041556195.1. GTDB lineage: Bacteria > Pseudomonadota > Gammaproteobacteria > Enterobacterales > 21-14-all-40-8. The sequence continues at coordinate 2,716 of JBFFIY010000060.1, read as the reverse complement.
GTGCTTTCCTCTGCGGACAATTTAGAATTTGCCCAAGCTGAAAAAGAGTCTGTTGGAAAGCAACTTGAACAAACCAAGCAGCGTTTTGATGTCGGATTGATAGCTCAAACAGATGTTCATGAAGCACAAGCTCAATATGATCAGGCTATAGCCAGCGAAATCAACGCCCAGAATGATTTGGATAATGCTTATGAAGCACTGAGAGAAATTACTGGTAGTTATACGGAGAGACTTTCAAGATTGAAAGAGAATATTCCTCTTGAAACTCCCCAACCTGCAAACATCACGGACTGGGAAAAAGTGGCTGAAAGATCCAACATCAACCTGAGAAGTAATCAATTAGCTGTAGAAATCGCTCGTCAGGAAATCAAACGACAGTTTGCCAGTCATTACCCGACTCTTGACTTTAGTAGCTCCTTTTCCGACAATTCATCCAAAGGTGTTACAACTGTACAATCGAATGATCCCATGACAGGTTTACCTTTGCCTCCATCTATCACGCCCACTGGAAGAGATTCAGATGGCACAACCTGGGCCTTGACTTTTTCCATTCCAATTTTTTCAGGAGGAAGAACTTCTTCTCAAGTAAAGCAAGCTCAGGCAGACTATGCCGATGCCAGTCAAGAATTAGAGCGAGTTCACAGACAAGTCACCAGACAAACTCGTTCAGCCTATCGTGGTGTTGTGGCCAATATTAGTTCCATAAAGGCACTTACCCAAAGCCAGATCTCAAATCAAAGTGCTCTGGAAGCTACCAAAGCTGGGTTTGATGTTGGAACACGCACCATGGTTGATGTTTTGCTAAGTACCACCAACCTGTTCAATGCAAAACGTACTCTTGCACGAAGTCGTTACGATTATGTTGTTAATGTATTGAAACTAAAACAAGCTGCCGGGATCCTCACGCAAGATGATCTGGCTAAAGTAAATAGTTGGTTGAGCCTTTAGTTAACTTGAGCTCAGGTTAATTAACAAAACATAAAATGCACCACCGACCAGGATCTGGTCAGTGGTGCACAGTCCTCTTAAATGTTATCTGAATTGACCTGTTATCATTTAAACAACCTCAATTCGGGATAAGACAGGTCATCCAATTATATTAAACAGCTTAAATATCAACAAGTTACACCTATTGATGTTTTGTACATGTCCCAGATTCATATAAATAAGAGCATCACAACCAGCGTGATTTAAGTTTAAAAAGCAAATTCAAAACTGCTATTCGGTCAAATACTTTTTAATCCTGAAAATAAGTGCCTCTGAAACAGAGATTATGAATATTTCTTTAAATTTGGTCTAAACTTACTATATTGCGACAATATAAAGATACTGAGTTCTGTAAATTATCGCTTTATTACAAATATCGCTATTCAGGATGAAAATTAACCTATGAAAATTTCTGATTACCTGAAGCTAATGACAAAAAAAAATGCATCTGATTTGTTTTTTAGTCCTGGCTCACCTGTATTGATTAAAGTAGAAGGAATTTGTCATCCCATTTCTGAGAATCGCCATTTAACCCCTACTGAAGTCAGAGAACTTGCATATTCCATGATGAATGATACTCATTTGAAGGTTTTTGAAGAAAAATTGGAAGTTAATATGGGGGTCTCTATTCATGGTTTAGGCCGTTTCCGTGTTAATGTCATGCACCAACGTGGTTCGGTTGCTATGGTTGTTCGCAATATAAAAACTAAGCCTCCAAGTATTGAAGATATTAATGTACCGCTTTATCTCAAAGATTTGGTTATGGAAAAAAGAGGGCTGATACTGATCACAGGTGCTACTGGCTCGGGAAAATCTACCACGCTTGCCGCTATGATTGATTATCGCAATACCACAAAACATGGTCATATATTAACAATTGAAGATCCAATTGAGTTTTTACATTCGTACAAAAAATCCGTTGTTAATCAAAGAGAAGTTGGCACTGATACTTTAAGTTATGCAGATGCATTAAAAAATGCGATGCGTGAAGCACCTGATGTTATTTTGATTGGCGAAATCCGCGATGAGGATACAATGCGCAATGCCATCAACTATTCTGAAACTGGTCATTTATGCCTGGCAACAATTCATGCCAGCAATTCAGTAGAAACACTTGACAGAGTAATAAATTTTTTTCCTCAAGCCCTTCACAAACAACTTCTAATGGATTTAGCAAATAACCTTAAAGCGATAATTTGTCAGCGACTTATTCCAGGCGTAGATGGTAAGCGTTGGCCAGCGGTTGAAATATTAAAGGAGTCTCCATTTATTAAAGAGCTAATTCAAAAAGGAGAAATTGACCAAATTAGAGACGCCTTTGAACGTAATCTGGAAAAAGAAATAATCACCTTTGACCAGGCTATTCTGGAGCTATTCGAAAAAGGCAAAATCAACAAAAAAGAAGCGATTGATTACGCCGATTCAAAACATAACATGGGCGTCAATCTCCGTTTATTACACGATGGGAAATCAGGTAACTCGGGCATAGGTAACATAGTTATTACAAATTAACCAACTTCTGTTTATTCATCAAGACTTCATAATAAAAGAAAGTCAAATAGAACGTAAGCGTCTAGTGAAGACCACCTAGACAATAGATTTCAAATCAACATTCCAAGGCATCAGATATTCAAGATCATCAGGTTGCTTTGGCAACTCTTCAAGTAAATACATCAAATAATTGAAAGGTGTCAGTCCATTTGCCTTGGCTGTTTCAATCAAGCTATAA
>JBFFIY010000059.1:0-27326 GCA_041556195.1 Enterobacterales bacterium | reverse complement strand
TATTTATTTTATTTTTTATTATAAAAACACGACTTTACTTTCTGAGAATTTACTTAAACCCGAGAAAAATAAGAATGGCTTTTTAAAACATGAAAAAACAAATACCAAATATGGCGATAAAACAGATAAAAAAGGTGTTGTAACAAAGTCTAAAACAGTAGAAGACAAAAATACTGAATATTTATATGGAAAAGAAGTAAAACAGACCGAATATATGGGCGGTGCTGTAACCTCTATCTCTGTGGCCGTAATTGTTACCTCTGTTATCACTGAAGAGCAATTAGCTAATTTAGAAAAAGTTGTGGCGGCATCTGTGGGTTTAGATAGAAAACGTGGAGATTCAATTCAATTGCATCGTGTAACACAAGTTGCGCAAGCTGAAAATGATATTCATAACTATGAGTTGACGGAAGCTGATTTGCTTAAAATTCAACAGCAAACCTCACCTGAGAAACCTTCAAAAAAATACTCTATGGTTTCTTCAGAAAACCAAAGTATAACGTTGATTGTTTTAAGTACGCTTTCATTTTTTATTATTGTTTTTTTTCTTTTTCAAACAAGGAAAAAAAATATTATAAGACAAGAGTTGCTTGCTGAAATTAAAGAATGGGTTAATGAAGAAAGTGTTAATCATGAGGTGGTTAATACAAATGGTTAACCCGAATAAGTATAGACTCACAGCATTAAAATTGGCTCAATTAGGGAGGTCGGATCAACGATGGGTCTTGAAGCAATTACCAGTAAATATTTCACAATCTATTAAAAGTGAATTAGCTGTATTGTCGAAATTTGGATTGGAAAATCCAAGAGTTTTAATTGAAAGTATTGAACAGGAAAACAAACGTAAAACTCTTTCAAATCACACACAAACTATCTTGAATAATTGTGGCGGTTTAACAGTTACGGAATGTTATTTGTATGGACAAAGTCTTCTAAAAGAAGAACGTGATAATTTCATGTTAATGCTTAATGATCAAAGGCGAGATGAAGTAATGCAATTAGGAGAAAGTCGTAAATATAATATGTCTCCAAAGTTTAAGTTGCTGTTTATTGAATATCTGTTGAAATCTTTGGGTACTGAGTTATGAGTCATTTGATCCGCTCCAATAATATATTCTATGAAAAAACCTCTAGGTTAACAAAAGGTAAAGAACAGAGAGAACATAAAGCTAGACAGGATGGATTAGTATCTCAGGTTGCAGGTGAAAAATATCAATCTGAAATGGTAGAAAAGACATTCTATGAGGCCGAAATCCAACGCATGGAAGTCAAATTAGAACAGGTTTATGAAGAAGCAAAAAAACAAGGTTTTGATGAAGGTAAGAAAATTGGGTTAAAAGAGGGGCTTAAACAGGGTGAAGAGAATGGCTTTATAGCTGGTCAGGGCGCTGGAGAGAAAAAAGGTATTGAAAAGGCTCGTGCTGAAGTAGCCCAAGAACATGGAATATCTACAGACAATGTTAAAAAGCAATCAGAAATACTTATACAAGTTTTAAATGATTTAAATTCCCAAGTGAATGATGAAATAAAATACTTCGAATCGATAGGTGTAGAGATTATCTATGAGGTTTTGTTAAAGATAATTGGTGCAAGAGTAGTTGAAAAAAAATTAATTGAAGAAGTGTTATCTCAATGTCTAAATAAATGTGTATTGAGCAAAGTTGTCAAAATTAAAGTTTCTTTAGAAGATTATCAGCTTATTTTACTTAAAAAACTTGGCTCTAAGTTGCTTTCACTGCTTGAACATATTGAGGTAATACCAGACGTTCAGGTACTGCCAGGAGGATGTATTGTTGAAACTAATTCCGGTAGTCTTGATGCCAGATTGGAATCTCAATTGGAAATATTTAAAGAATATTTACTTGAAGTCTATCAACAATCCCAGGTAAAAGAGGGAACTTTGACTTGAAGCAATATCTGCAAGGAATTAACCGACTTGACTTATATCCTCGTACGGGAAAAGTATTACAATATGTTGGTTTGGTTATAGAAGCATCAGGTCCTGATGTTCATATTGGTGATATTTGTCAGGTATTTCCTAACAATGAACGTGTACCAATTTATTCTGAAGTAGTTGGCTTTAGGGATGGTAGGGTTTTACTTATGCCTTTTGGACGGATGAAGGGTGTCTCACTTGGAAGTGAAGTTGTGGCAACTGGCCATTCTGCATCTGTAGGCGTTAGCCAGTCAATGCTAGGTCGTGTAGTAGATGCATTTGGACGACCCTTAGATGGAAAAGAAGCAATAGAAGAAGAAGAACGTTATTCGCTTTACCATGAATCACATAATCCCATGAGTCGTCAAAAGATAGATAAAGTTATTAACACCATGGTCAAGGTGATTGACTTATTTACGCCTATTGGTAAAGGACAACGTTTGGGGATTTTTGCTGGAAGTGGTGTTGGGAAAAGTAGTTTACTCGGAATGCTTTCAAAAAATATTGATTGCGAAGTAAACGTTATTGCATTAATCGGTGAACGAGGTAGAGAAGTTAAAGATTTTGTAGAAGATGTATTGGGAGTAGAGGGTATGAAAAAATCGGTTGTTATTGTGGCGACAGCAGATCAACCTGCACTAGTTCGCACTCACGCTGTCTTTTCCGCATTAGCAATTGCAGAGTACTTTTGTGAACTGGGTAAAGATGTGCTGTTAACTTTAGATTCAATCACTCGTTTTGCCATGGCTCAACGTGAAATTGGCCTGGCTGTTGGCGAGCCACCGACAAGTAGGGGTTATACCCCTTCAGTATTTTCTTCTTTATCACCAATTGTTGAAAGAGCTGGTAACTTTGAAGGTAAAGGAAGCATCAGTGCATTATTTACAGTGTTAGTTGAAGGTGACGATCTTAATGATCCTGTTTCTGATTATATGCGCGGGATCCTGGATGGACATATTGTTCTTTCAAGAGAACTCTCAAATAAGGGCGTTTATCCTTCAGTGGATATACTGAACAGTAAAAGTCGGCTATTTGATCATTTGGTTGACACTAAGAAAAAAAAGACGATCCATGAGGCATTAAAAATACTCAGTGATTATCAGCAATCAAAAGATATGATTGAGATAGGTGCATATGAAAAAGGAACATCTATTCAAATTGATCGAGCAATTAAATTTGTTCCTTTATTAACCGAGTTATTACAACAATCAATTGGTGAAGGTCAGTTGTTTTCTGAAACCTACGCTTCACTGGTGAGTTTGTTGGGAGAAAGTAATGGATGAATTGAAACGTAAAATTGATGTTTTATCAAGTTTGAACCGTAAAAATGATGTTGCTGTTGAAGCTGCTTTAAAACAATTTATTCAACATAGAGAGAAATGTATTGATGCAAAAAAAGCATTGTTAGAAACCTCTAATGAGCTTGAAGCATGTAATAATAAAATATCAGAAGGTAGTGTCGCTCAAATTGATGTCGATTCAATTAAATTGCTTAATAAATACTCCCAAAAGTTAAATAATGAAATTAAGGAAAAAAATGTAGCATTATTAGAAATAAAAAAAAGATCGGATGAAATTAAAAAGCAGTTTGAAAGAATGTTAATGAAGGGGAGATGTTATTCGAAAGTGATAGACCGAGTATCTCAGGAACATATCAAAGAAACAGAAAAAAATATTGATAAAAATGCTGAGGAGCTGTGGCTGTCTAAAAGGTATAAGTCATGAGTAGAATTGATGCGAAAAATATATTTGAACAATTGGTTGTTATGAATGCATTTTCTGTCAAAACAGATGTTAATAACAATGTTTCAGAAACTGAACAGTCAACATTTTTTAATTTTTTTGAAGGGAGTCATTTAAGAAGTGATGTTGCAGTTTCGGAGCGTTCAATAAATAAAAAAACAGATGCTGGTAGTTCGGAATATTTAGCCGTTGAATTTGTTGGAAATAATTTAGAACAATCGCAATTACTTAATAACATATCTATAGTGACGGAGACTCTATTGATTGATGCCCCTGACAGAAATTATAATTCTGAACTTGTGATGGGTGATTTTTTGATGGTAGAGGGAGCAACTCTGCAAGATGAAATTATAAATAATATTGAAACCATCTTACTTCAGGGGGAATATAAAATACAAAACGATGAAGTTGTAATGTTAAATGGACAACAGTTAGAACAAAATAAGATTTCCGACTTGCATGAAATTGTTGTGAATGTTATCCCCCTTATATTCAACAATGAAATAATAGGGCAGGAACAAACTGTTTTCGTTTTGAGCCAGGCAGATGACAATCAGAGTGTTATGAAAATATGGGTTCCTTTAACTGCATTTGCAACAGGTCATCTTACACAATCAAATAATTTTCATTTGGCGGAATCAGTTTATTCTTTAGATAATACTTTAAACGGCAAAGAGCTAACTACTTCCAAAATGGTTTCTCATCCTGTTGATAGGTATGTGGCTAGTTCACAATCTGGGGAAGTTACACAAGTTTTATCCAATAGGCAAAACTCTATTCATCAGATTTCAAAAAACAATTCAGGTGCAAATTCTACTATTAATGATATTAAACAAACAAGTGTTCAACATTACAATAGCCTGAGTTCACAAGTTGCTCATGAGTTTTTGTCAAAAAAATATACTTTTTTTGCAAACGAAGAGGGGCTGACTATTTGGTATCGTGATTATGAAAGTTCTGATTCTTCTATTAAGGATAATCTGAGTCAATTAAAAAATAGATTAGAAAAATACTATAAAATAAAACTGATTGGTTATAACGGAAAAACACTATATTCAAACGACGGAGGTGATTATGCAAGTTGATGCAATTGGTGCGAGTTTGGGTACACAAAATGCGACTAATAATAATGGAGTTTCTCAAGATGATTTTATTAAACTATTTTTAGCACAATTAACTTTTCAAGATCCACTTGAGCCTATTAATAATGAACAATTTTTGGCTCAAATGGCACAATTTGCCAACTTAGAACAATCACGTCAAATACAGGAGACACTTCAGCAACAAACATTTATTAATTCATCAGATCAGGCGTTAACTATGTTGGGTAAAACAGTTGAAGTGTCTACTAATACAGGGAGCTTGTTGGGTACAGTTTCTGCTATTTCTTTTACCCAGGCGGGGGCTAGTTTGACGATTACCAAAGCCGATAACTCGTTTATCTCGAATGTTAGTATTTCACAAATAAGACTGGTCACAAACTAATTTAAAATTGGAGAAACTCAAATGACACAAGCATTTTTTACAGGCTTATCAGGCCTTTTAACCTTTTCAAGAACTTTGGATACGATTAGTAATAACATCGCAAATATGAATACGCCAGGTTTTCGTGGAAATGATGTTTTTTATCGAGCCCTGAGTAGTGGTGGTAACGGAGTAGGCGCAATGATAGGTGGCACAAACATGCGTTTGCAACCAGGAGATATTCGTCAAACTGGTAGCACAACTGATTTGGCTATCTCAGGTCAGGGTTATTTTGTATTGAAAGGTGAAAATGGTAATTTTTATACTCGAGCAGGTAGTTTTCAGTTTAATGATGATGGTCTTTTGGTCGATATTAATACTGGTTTTAGAGTACAGGGTTTAAATGATGCAGGCATCCTCGCTGACATTAGTGTCTCAGGTTTGGAAACACTATCACCACAGGCAACTACATCAATAACTTTTGGAGGTAATCTGTCTCCTACAGATATTGATTTTACGGTTAATGATATCGTTGCTTATAACACAGAAGGGGAAACAATTAACCTGAATATTAAATTCACCAATAATAATGCTGCGACTCCAGGAAGCTGGCTTGCCGAAGTCACAGACGCTGATGGTAACGTGTTGATGAATGGTGAAATTCAATTTAATCCAGATGGAACACCTGTAGCAGGGTTTGAAAACTTGTCTTTAACTTTGCCAGGCGCTGTAGGTGATGTTGTTAATTTAAGCTTTGGTACTGCTAATACATCAGATGGCGGCACTTCAAATCCTGGTGTAAGTAGTAATATTTCAGCAGAAACGGATGATGGTTTTCCTTTATCTGGATTGATAGGTGTTTCGTTCGATTCCAATGGCCAGTTAAAACTACTATATTCTAATGGTGACACCCGTGATGGTTTACAATTAGCACTTGCTCATTTTACCAGTGAGCAGGACTTGCAACAAGTCGATGGTTCTTATTTTAGTGCATTAGAAACTAATAAACCAACAATAGGTCATGCAGGTGAAAGTTTGTTTGGAACAATCATTGGTTCTAGTTTAGAGCTGTCCAATGTAGATTTAGCTAAAGAATTTGCGGATATGATCATTGTTCAACGAGGCTTTCAGGCGAGTTCTCGAGTTATGAATATTGCAAACCAATTGGTAGAGCAACTTTACGACAGCACTCGTGGTTAATGAAATGAATTTTCACTTATTACCATTACTTGATAACCATCTTGATATTGTCAAATCTAAAATAGCATCAATCTGGGAACACTGGTTGGAAGATTGGATTTCTGTTGGAATTTGTGAAAATCCACCTGAGATTAAAATGGAGCTAATTGCAGATGAGAATTTATCTTCTTTGTTTGGTATGAGTTATATAAACTGGTATCAGGCTCAGTCTGACGAAGGACAACTTTCTATTGGAGTAGGATATGAACCCGAGTTCATTAGCTGTTTAATTCAACAAATGACGGGTTGTCAGAGTTGTGAGTTTGATGATGCGAATATTGATGTGGTTGCTATGGTTGAACGAGTAGTTGATGATCTAACAAGTCAAATTTCAGGTGAGAATCTTTTAAAGGTAACGGATAATACTATTCTTCTTAATTGCATTCGAGAAATATCCACTTTAAATAATAATATGAGCGGTTGGCTGGTCAAAGTTTCCAGCGAACAAAAAACAATCACATTGTTACTGCCAAACAATATTGTTAAACATCTGATTTTTGGTGAAGATAAGAAAGGTCGAGATCATCTTGTCACAAGAGAATCAGCTATTGCAAATTGTCAGGTATTACTTTCGGCTAAAATTGAAGGACTGAAAATCAGTTTGCAAGATTTTAGTACACTACAAATTGGCGATGTATTAACGACTCGTCAAAAGACTACAGAGCAACTTCGCGTATATGTTGAAGATTGTTCTCTAAAAAATACAGTTGTTTTAGGTAAACAGGATGAGCAAAAAGCAATCCAATTCACCTGATTACTGAGTTTGTCTTATATAGAATTTTAAGATGGGGAATATTAATATGACAGAGAAAATTTCAAATGTAGAGCTAAATGATCTCTCTACGGACAATTTATCTAAAAAAAGTGTGCTTGAAAAAGACTACTCTCTTATAAAAGACGTTGAAGTCTCACTCACTGCATTGATAGGAGAAGCAGAAATATCAGTTAATGAGCTTTTTTCTTTAAAAAAAGGCTCAGTAGTTTCATTGCACACAAAACTAAATGAAACAGCCAGCCTTTATCTTAAAGAGAAACTTGTTGCAAAGGGTAATATAGTCGCTGTGGAAGATAGCTATGGTATAGAGATAACAGAGATACTTTAACTATATTATCAGTAACTCAGAGCATTAAATTAATAAGGATTTAAAGTGGAAACAATTCCTTTCAAACAGGTTGAAACAGTAAGCAACGAATATGTATTAGGTTTGCTTCTGGTTGTTGGTTTAGTAGCGGTTATTTCTATTGTGTTCGTTAAGTATTTAAAGCAGAAAGGCATTATTTTGCTAAAGAACAAATCCACTTCAATTGTAACAGTGGTCGAAAAAAAACAGATTTCACCTTCAACTCAAACTTATATTTTAGAGATTAATAGCAAACGTTATCTTATGACTGAATCAAACAAAAACATTGACTTAATTGAACTAAATAAATTTAATTTGAAACCAGACTGTAAAGAAGAACTGAGTACTTCAGAAACTTCTAATGGTTATGGGGAATAATGCTCAAATGAGGGAAGTGACTGGAAAAATCGCTTTAATATGTAGTGCTCTTTTATGTGGTACTTTAAGTGCGGATGAAGGAATAAATTTAATTAATCTGTTTCAGGGAGAAGAGCCGGTTACTCAGGAAGTTAGCATGTTCCTGTTTATGACTGCACTCTCATTTATCCCTGTAGTTATTATTGCATTAACGGCTTTTACCAGAATTGTCGTGGTACTTTCCATGTTAAGGTTTGCATTTGGCATGCAACAAACTCCTCCGAATATTGTACTAATTATTTTGTCATTATTTTTCACGTTATTTGTTATGCAACCCACGATAAAAGATATCGAAGAACATGCCTATAAACCTTATGCCGAAAAGGAAATGACGTTACAGCATGCTGTCGAAAGATCTGGGCAATCATTTAAACAGTTCATGATAAAACAAACTCGTGAGAAAGACTTAAAGTTGATGTTCGATCTCTCTAAAACGATTATTCCTAAAACTGCCGAAGAGATCAATATGACTCAGTTGATTCCAGCTTTCATGCTGAGTGAATTACGTACAGCATTTCAGATCGGATTTATTCTATTTTTACCCTTTTTGATGATAGATCTCATTGTTGCCGGCACTTTAATGTCATTGGGTATGATTATGGTGCCTCCAATGACAATAGCGATGCCGCTAAAGATCCTTGTTTTTGTTCTGGTTGATGGTTGGTCTTTAGTTACTCAATCGCTTTTGAGTAGTTTTAATGTTTTTTAGGTTGCTGTAAAAATATGCGTGTAACGAAAGAAGTTACTCTCTGGAAAGATTGGTTCGGAACTGAAACGACTGATTCCTTGCACGCACTTATAGAGCACTATCAGGATTGGTTAGTAATTTTGGCACGGAAATTCTATGTTAAATACTATATAAGTTCCTATGAAATTGGTGATTATCTGCATTGGGCAACTGTTGGCTTAATTGAATCGATAAAACGTTACAAGCAGATTGAAGGAGCACAATTTCAGACATACGCTTTTAAACGTATAAAAGGAGAAATTCTTAACCAAATTAATAAAGCAACTGAAAATATCGCACAATACCACTTCCAAAAAAAAATTAATCAACAGGAAAGGGTTGAATCACTAATAAAACAGTCTGAATCAGAAAATAGTTTTGAAAAATTATGTGAAGTAACTGTTGGCATTATGATAGGAAATCTATTGGAATCAGAAGTGGATGCTTTCACCCAGGAAGATAGTCTGCTTAATGATGTATATGGACAGCAATTAACCACAAATCTATCGAGTTATCTGAATAAACTGGCCGATAAAGAGAAAACAGTACTTATGTACCATTATTTTTACCAGTTCAGATTCTCAGCAATAAGTGACATTATGCAATTGACTAAAGGAAGAGTATCACAATTGCATAATAATGCCCTTTCAAAATTGAGAGAAATGATTAGACCGACGGAGTTTGAGGTTTATTTATAGATATTTCATTTAATTAGTTTGTCTGATTTTTGAGCAATTGTCAGGAAATTATGCATAAAAAGTTAATTTTTTTAAATTAACTAAACATTTTCGATAAACGATGGTTAACAACTATATAGCTAAGATTAAGTATGGTTTCAGCAAAGAACATTTATTTGTATTTTTGATAAATTGAGTAGCATGGTTGATTACAATAATCAGATTAAATTAACCAGACTACTATGCAGTATGGTCATTATGTAAATAACAGATGATTTATCTCGATGTTTATAAATGACATAATTTGTTTTAATTATCACTCTAGGAGAAAAAGTGTTGCATTATCAAAATTACACTGGGAGAGCGTTACGATGGTTATCGCTAATTTATGTTGTCAGTTTCAATTGCGTAGCGATTGAGTTACCCGTTCATAAGTCAAGTTTTGTTTCACCACAACAGAACAAAACGGATTTAAAACGAGATGGAGAACTTATTCTGGCAAAGGACTATTTTAAGAAACATTCAATACCTGAAGGGAGTTTAATTACGGTTAAAAAGAATGCTTCAGGCCAAGAACATGTACATGTTGAGTATGGTTCTGATGATAACGTCAGAGCCATCATTCAGTTTAGGCTGCAACCAGCTTCTAACTATATTCAATCATTACAGGGAGCTGAAAAAGCGAATGTCAACAGTAGAAAGAAGACATTAAATTCACATAAAAGTAATATTATATCTTATCAAAAGTCACTTAAAGCCACACAACAGCAGTTTATTAATTCTTCTGTCAAAAATAAACTCATTCAAAAAGTTAAACGTCAATCAACTCATTTAAGTAATATGATTTCTGTCATTACCAAAATGAAAAATCTGGATGCCTTAAGAGAACTTCCTGATGTTAAGAGTGTTTCATTAGACACTATATACACCCCCCAACTTGCCGAAAGCACAGAAATTATAGGGGTAAATGCAATATGGAATAGATCAGACGCAAACGGAACAGCAGTTACAGGTCAGGGAGTTCGTGTAGCAATTATAGATACAGGGATAGATTATACTCATCCAGATTTAGGCGGGTGCTTTGGGGCTAATTGTAAAGTATCAGGAGGCTATGATATCGCAAATGATGATGCCGATCCGATGGATGATGGAACAGGTTTTTTCCTGGGGCATGGTACTCATGTAGCAGGAATTGTAGCTGCAAATGGTGAAGTTCGAGGGGTTGCGCCAGATGCAACTTTGTATGCTTATAAGGTCTGTAGTGCTGCAGGCGTTTGTTTTGGAAGTGATATAATTGCTGCTTTGGAGTTAGCTGTGGACCCCGATGGCGATCCATTTACTGATGATGGTGCACATGTCATTAATATGAGTCTTGGCGGTCCAGGCAGCCCAATAGATTCTGTTTCAATGGCAGCAAATGCTGCGGTAGATAGCGGAACAATTGTTGTTGCTGGAGCAGGAAATGAAGGAAGTTTTTATACTGTTACTTCTCCGGGTTTGGCGGAAAAAGTTATAACTGTTGCTTCTTCAACTAAAGAAGATGAAATATCCAGTTTTAGCTCTAAAGGTCCGGTAGATGGTTTCAATTTTTTAAAACCTGAAATTGCTGCCCCAGGAGAGGATATTACTTCAACATTTCCAGGGGGCAGCTATCAGTCCTTGAGCGGCACCAGTATGGCGTCACCACATGTTGCTGGAGCGGCGGCACTTGCAAGGCAACTTTTTCCAGATTTTACAGTGTTACAGGTGAAGTCTTTATTGGTCAATAGTGCTACCCCACTTAGTTTTACTCATAATGATTCAAACTTTGAACTTTTAGTGGCTCTGCAGGGGGCTGGTAGGCTAGATCTAAATAAAGTCAGCAGCCAGACACTCGTGAGTGATCCACAAACCATTGATTTTGGCCATATTGAAACTGATTCGAAACAGTGGTCTGTAGAGAAAGACATCGTGCTCACGAACTTTAGTTTGGAGTCACAGGACGTTGAATTATTATTGAGAAAAACGGTACCTACAGGGATGACTATTCAGCTTTCACAAAACAGTTTTACCATTGAATCTGGAGCACAGAAAACGCTCAAAGTAACTTTGACCGTTGATACAGAACAATTGACATATCCCAACAATATCCCCATGCATTTTAATAACTGGATCCGTGCACAAACGGAGAGTAGCGTGCTACAAATTCCACTGGTAGTTGAACACGGTCTGGAACTTAATATCTTTACGGAAACACCATTGCTAGGTTTTCAGTTGTGGAATGATGGTAATTTTCGACGTTATCATACTCCCGGAGTGCTAAGCACAACAAATAAATTATTGGTACAACCCGGTATCTACAATATTTTCACGCAAGCTCGTGCGACTACATCTGATATGGGGTTACCCACCGCAGATATTCCACAATTAATTAATTATTTTCATCTTACTGAAGGCAATGTAATTTCAAGTGATACCAATTACAATGTATCGCTTGACGATGCTTTATACAAAATTAGTCTTGATGATTTTATTGGTGAAGATGGTGATAATATTGGAGCCGATAAGCTGCGAACCCGCTCCTGTTCTCGAAAATTGTCGCACAGCTTGACGGGTGAGAGTTTACTGTTTGAACTTCAATTTTTCCTAAAATCTTGGTTACCACCATTAACAGTTTCTAATCAATTTTCCGACGCGTTTGTATTAACCGAAGAATGTACATTTCAGGAAACTGAAAAAGATAAAGTCTCATCTGTTTTTAATTTGTTTTATACCAAGAAGGGAATGAATGCTGATGTTAGCCATGAGATTAATGCAACCACTGCCCGTATGCTGAATATTCCATTTAATATTCCTCAATTTCAGGATAGGATCAAATTATCTCAGGTACAAAATCAGGTAGGTGGTTATGTACCGATAGATGAAAGCAAGAATTCTTTAAATTTTTTCTGGAATATAGATGAGAGCTACGAAGGTGTTCCATTAGCAATAGTTAGCCTTGCAGCCACTGGGGAAGATTTTCTTGATGGTATGCTTGCCGACAGTTTACCTTTTGACGTGGATATGGATAACATAATTCATTTTAGAGATTTTAATGTTGATAGTGGTACAACTGATATTTTTACAAGCAGAGAATTACCTTTAAATGCTCAATCACTTTATTGGAATGGAAGAGTGACACGTAATTCGTCAGACTTTAAATTTAAAGATGAATTAAATTCTAATATTAATGCTTTGACCCAGGATATTTGGAACACTCGGTATTTTGCAGGACAAGGCACTAACTACGAAATAATTTGTGACGATGAGGTTGTTCAGTCGGGTGGACTTGGATTTAAACATTGGTCGGACCCAAATAGAACAGGTTTTATTGACTTTGATAAAACTTGCCAGGACGTAACCATGCGCTTACTTTTTTCAGGTACTCATCAAAATGAACCTGTTGAGTCAACAATTGAAATTCTATTTCCAACAACGGGACTGGTTACACCACAATTATACAATCTAAAACTAAAAAATGCGGGTAATGTCTCAAATCGAATTAACCGTATTGAAAATTTATTATCATTCAATCTATCCAGCGGTAATGCTTCAACAATCCAGGTATTCGTCGAACTAAAGGTTGCCGATGGTGATTGGCAGAATATTTATGAAAGCCAACAAGCGGGAGAACATCAGATGGTTTTACCTCTTGTACAAGGTAGTCATTCTGCTTCGTTAAGAATTAGTCTCGAAAATGATGCTGGAGTTCATGTCATTCAAGAATTAAATAAATTCCTGACAATAGGCAATGAAGCGGGGGATGTTGTCGATGCGGATGGAGATGGGGTGACAGACGATATTGATGTTGATGATGATAACGATGGTGTTAGTGACGAAAGTGATGCCTTCCCACTAAATCCAAATGAATGGGATGATACCGATGAAGATGGGACAGGCAATAATACTGATGAAGACGACGATAATGATGGAGTTTTGGATGGGGATGATGAGTTCCCGTTAGATGCTACAGAATCAGTTGACACAGACAAGGATGGTATCGGTAATAATGCTGATGATGATGATGATGGTGATGGGATATTAGATGGAGACGATGCCTTCCCACTAGACGCCAGTGAGTCAGTGGATACCGATGAAGATGGTATTGGTAACAATGCTGATCTTGACGATGATGGTGATGGTGTTTCTGATACAAATGATGCATTTCCTTTAGATGCGTCAGAATCCGTAGACACCGATAATGATGGTATTGGTAACAACGCAGACACCGACGATGATGGTGACGGTGTCTCTGACAATAATGATGCATTTCCACTTGATCCGAGTCGAAGCGAGCAACCCCCGGCTAATATCAGTTCAGGCGGTGGCGGCGGACCTTTCACCAGCTTCTGGATGTTATGTTTCGTTTTGTATGCTCGAAAAAAATGGAAGTAACGCTCTGCTAATTTTTTGGAAAAATTGGTATAGCTTTAAAAAATTGCTGAAATTATTTTCAGCAATTTTTTATAGTTGAAGTTAATTAACCTGAACTCTGCGCTTCGTTTCCTTCGTGGTTTTGTGCAAGGATACACTTATTTTGCGAGTGCAGGACAGGCAATGCTCCCAGCATTGCTGCTGTATACGATGTATATACCCGTGATAGGCAGGATGCCGAGGTAAGCACAGGAGCATAAATGATTTTTTTCCTTCTTATCCAGAACTGAGGTTAATTACCAGGAATTAATCGGTATTGTCGCTTTAGGTTGTCTCAATTTTCGAGCTGGATTTTTTATGCAGGGATGGAACAGGAACTATTTCGAATCGTCCATAAAATCATCCAGTATTTTTTGATAGGCTGGTGAGTCTTCAGTCATTTTTTTCAATTTGTCATAAGCCTGGTTAAATTGATTATTCATCAGAGCCGTTTCCCCAAATTGCCATTTGATAATTTCTTTAATAATACTGTCTTTTAATTGTTCTGGTGGAAGGTCATTTTTTTCAACGAGTAAACGAACCTTTTTTTCCAGTTGTGAAATATCTAATTGTGAGGGTTTTTTACTACGCGATTGTTGGCTTTTATTGACAGATTTTGAACTGGTACGCCCCACATTGTGGAGTGCGTCAATATTACCTGTTTTAGAGATCCGAGTCATTTACTTACGAGTCGTAAACGGATAAAAACATACTGCTGGCATTATCATCTTTGTCTGAGAAGCCTGTAGGTTCATCTTGTGCCGCCGTCGAAATATTCTCCAACAATTTACTGATATTAGATTTCAAAGAAGGGTTGTCATTGGGTAGGGATAACCCTTGTTTCAAGTATGATTTACTAGTTTCAAGATCATTTTCAATGATTGCCTGCAAACCTTTAGCATAATGAAAAATTGCATTATCTTCAGGCAATGTTTCCAGGTTTTTTAAATGTTCAGAAGCGTTTTCATTTTGATTAAGTGTCAAAAAAAGCATCCCTAATTGGAAGCGAACGATGTGAGCGTCAGGTGCTATGGTTAGTGCTTTTTGCAGGGAGGATATGGCTTCATCAAACAGGCTGATTTCAGCGTATTCAGAGCCTAGCAAAAAAAGGGCATCTAAGTTTTCAGGTTCATTTGTGACAAGCTGTTTGAGATATTGAATGGCAAAGTCTGTGCGCCCATTTTTAGAAGCATGCAAGGCAAAATGCAATAATTCCCGCGGAGATAGATTTTTAATTTCCATAGTGATACGTATTTTTATTCAAGAAGATGATTTCTAAAGAACTACAGTGAACAACAAGTTTCCGAAAAAGTCAATTGAGAAATTTTTGTTCTGATTGAAAATTTAAGACATATAAAATTTGAAGGATGAAATATGCCAGCCAGATTTTCTTTGACGGGATAAGAGAGGCGAAAGCCACTAAATCAGCTGAATTTTGTCTCACAATTTTGCGATATATTATCAAACTTGAAAAAAATGAATTTTTTTCAAAAATAACTAAACATTTCATAAAATCACTGGTTAACATATAGAGGACTTCAATTATAACAGGCTGTACCCCGTCATTTTTGAATACATTTTTTATATAGAAATAAGGTTGTACAACCCAAACAAAGGGAATGTACAGATTATTTTTGCACTAAGAGGTTGATATGGTTGCAGTTGTTACCAGTGATAATTTGGGCTTATTTAACTCATCGTTAAGTTTGTTGGGGGCAGGGAGTTCGCATGATGATGCCAGCCTGGGTCAGGCAGCCAGTGGCGTTTATGTCAATGCAGTCTCAGGTAATCTGGTGGTGCAAAGCCGCCAACAGGGTATTGATGGTATTGGTGTTGATTTTGCCCAGTCACGTACTTACAACAGTTTTGGTCAGTTACAGGACGACAATCAGGATGGTTGGCGTTATGGTTACTCGCGTGAACTGATTATTTCAACCAATACTATCCAACGTTTGACAGCAGATGGCGCCACCCAAACCTTTGATAAGCAGGCTGACGGAAGCTTTTTAAGCGCGGATGGTGCAGGGGCGCATGATGTTATTCGTCTGGTCGCGGGTCAATACGAATATACCGAAGGCTCCAGTCAGATCAAAGAAACCTATAATGCCGATGGTCAACTGCAATCGATATTAGATCGTGAAGGCAAAGGGTTACATTTTAGTTATGGCAGCGATGGCTATTTGCAACAACTGCGAATTGATATCGAAGGTGGGCAGAATCGTATTGATTTTAATTATAAAGCCGCTCTCACCAGTTCTTTAAAACTTCTGGAAAACTATACGCTTTATCAGCAGGTAGATGGTCAGGAAAAAGCCACACGTCAAAAAACCATTCAATATTTATACGATAGTGCTGATCGTATGGAAAGGGTCAATATCGATATCACGCCTGATGATTTGACCGATAACAAGGTTTATCAGACGACCTACGAATACCAGAGTCCGACCAGTCATTTATTAAAGTCCATCAAAAATAATGATGGCACCTCAACCTCGTTCACCTTTTATGCCGATGGCAAAGTCGATACCGTGACCGATGGTGAAGGTAATATCACCAAATTTGTCTACAATGAGGCGGCCAATAAAACCGATGTTACGGTGGGTGGCACCACTTTCAGTTATGAGTATGATGCCAACAATCGTTTGCGTTTTTATCGTGGCGAAGTGATTTTGGGGCAACAGGTTTCCGCGGAGTATCGTTATGATGATGCCACGGGCGATTTATTAACGGTGATAGATGGCGAGAATCGCGCCATCAACTTTGTTTATGACGACAATGGCAATAAAATCCGAGAATATGATGCACTGGGTAATACCGTGCGTTTTTTCTACAACGATAATAACCAGCTTATTCAACAAACGCGCTATCTTTCGGCTGATGTTAATACACAAGATGAACTGTTTCCAGCGGACGCACTGCATTCATACTTTGTTTATGATAGCAACAACCAGCTGAGATATTCCCTGAGTGCTGAAGGTCGGGTGAGTTATTTTGAATACAATGGATTAGGCCAACAAATCAAGCAAGTTGTATTCAGGGAGGATTTTTCTGTTGATGCCACACCAACGTTAGCTGAACTCAATAGTTTTAGAGATAGTATCGCCGCGCAAAGTCGTGACACGGATCTATCCATCACCGATTTAACCTATTCTGTTTTAGGACAACTTGAAACCCAGACCAACTACCAGAATAACACCGGTTTATCAGGTTCAGGACAAACGGCCACCACCCATTTTCAGTATGATGTGTACGGTAACCTGCTATCAAAAATTGCGCCAGAGGGCGTAGCGAGTTTGAATGATGGCGATCATAGTACACACTTTGTTTATGATGGCCTGGGGCGACTTTTGCAAAGTAGCGATGCAAGAGGCGTTCAAACCTTCTACCAATATCAGGACGCCACACAACAATTGGTGATCACCAGTGCCAGTGGTTTAGTCACCAGTAGTACTTTTGATAACAACCGTAACCTGATCGCTGTCGAGCAGGGAACGGCGGCTGATCTGGATCTCTATGGTGTGATTGAAAATCGTTATGATCCCAAAGGCCGTCTGGTGGCGACACAGGATCTACAGGATGCTTGGTCTTATATTATTCGAGATGGCTTAGGGCGAGAGCGGTTTGTGATTGACTCTGTGGGACGGGTGTCTGAGAATCGTTATGATCAAAGTGGCAAGTTAAAAACATCCATTGTTTATGCCAATAAGGTGAATACCCAGAGCTGGCTTGGAAACGGCCCTTTTGACACAGCCAGTGACTTTTCCACCTTTATTACCGCAGCGGATACGAAGCTTGCCAGTAATGGTGATAGAGCCAATCAATTTTACTACGATATCTTGGGGCGCCAACAGTTTGTGGTGGATGCACTGGGTTATGTGAGTGAACTGCGTTATGACACCGAGTCGCGAGTGGTGGCTACATTAGGTTATAGCGAGCCAAATGTTTTAAACAACGGCAGCATTGTTGCAAACAGTGATTTTCGGCTCAGTCGTAGTTTTTATTCAGGCGATGGTCTGGTATTGGCGACGATGGATGGTGAAGGTTATGTGACAGAGTTTATTTATGATGCGTCGGGGCGCCAGACGGGCGCTATTGCTCATAGCCAATTGGCCAGTAACATCGTCGATTTGGATCTGGAAACGGCGAGCTTAAATAGCCTTATTCCAGCCACCGATCTCAATGCACTGCATAGCGCCTCATTTTATGATGGTCGAGGATTGTTACGAGCCAACGTGGGTAGTGATGGCGCGGTGATTGAATTTAACTATGATCTCAATGGCCAGTTAGTTGAACAATATCAATATGCTACACGGATTGTCGGTTTTAAGGTGGACAGCGCATTGACATTGCCGGCGAAAATAGCGACCGATGACCAAATCACGCGCTTTACCTATACCGAGCGTGGAGAGCTCTCCACACAAACAGCGGCAAATGGCAGCGTCACCGAATTTATATATAACGAAGCGGGACAACTGGTTTATCAGAAACAAGGAAGCGGTATAGAGGCAAGGGAACAATATTTTCAGTACGATGAACGTGGTTTACTCACCAGTAGTCTGGATGGCAATCAAAGTAACCAGATCAGCAGTCAGGCCGTGTTGAACAGCTATTTTAATACCGAAGGTGCCAGAAACGACTACGATAGTTTTGGTCGTCTGGTTAAAACCACCGGGCGTGATGATAGCGTCAGCTACCTCTATTACAATGCGGATAATCAAATCTCACTGAGTGTTCAGGTGCTCACCATTGGTGGCGTCTCACGGGGTGAAGTGACGGAGTTTAGTTACAACGATTTTGGTGAGTTAGAGGCCACACGAGTGATTGCCGAGCGACTCAATTTAAGCACTCTGGCATTAACCGGTGGCGATATTTCAACGACGCTTCAAAATGCCATTGATGTCATACGCAGCTCTGCGGCCGCGAACCTTGATAGCGTCACTGAGAACCAGTACACCAAACGTGGCCGCATCGATTTCAGCGTGGGTGCCGATGGAAGTCAGACGGATTTTAGCTACAATGCCTTTGGTCAGCTAGCGACCAGCTCATCCTGGATCACCGATCAAACGGACATACGTACCGACCAATTTGGATATGACAAACGTGGTTTATTGACCACGACCACGGCCGATCTTAATGGTTTAAATATCATCAACTCCACCGAGTTTGATGCCTTTGGGCGCGTGGTAGCAGAAATTGATGGTGAAGGTAATCGGGTATCGTTTGACTATAAACTCGATGCCAATCAGCGTGTGATCAAACGTAATGGCGACACCCTGGCTACGGAAACTCTGGATGCCTTTGGCCGGGTGCATACTCGAATGGATACCTTTGGTAACGAGACCACAACCACCTTTGATGAAACGGCTCGCAGCCTAACGGTGTTGACACCTGAAGGGCTCACTTCCACCACCTTTTTAAATGAATTTGGTGAAGTGGACTCTGTGGTGATTGATGGCGTGAATACTCGTCATGAATATGATCATAACGGCAACCGTTTAAAGAGTTTCGTGGACAATGTTCTGATTAATGAGCAGCAATATGACGTCAATAATCAGGTGGTTCTGACCATTGACGGCGAAGGACGAGAAGTTGCTTTCAAACGCGATGAACTGGGACGACTGGTACAAGAAATTATCTCACCAGATGGTCTAAACCTGCAGACACGTTTTGAATACAACACATTGGGTTTAGTGACACAAGTGACGGATGCGGAAGATCGAGTTGTCACCTCACAATATGATCTCTCGGGTCGATTAACCGACTCCATTCAAACGGTCAGCTTAACAGGCGGCGGCACACAGACAATACAAACCCATTTTGAGTATGATGCAGCGGGTCGTCAGGTAAGTATCAGCAATGGTTTTGGTAGTGACCATGAAATTAAAACGGCCTTTGTTTATGATCATCTGGGTCGTGTCACACAACAAATACAGGATCCTGATGGTACGCCTTTAATCACCTATAACGGCTATGATCAAAACGGTAATCTGTTACGTCAGCAAGATGCAGAAAATAACGTCAGCTTTTTTGTTTATGATGATGCCAACCGTCTTCAATTCCAACTTTCAGCCACGGGCAGTCTGACTGAAAATCACTATGATCTTAATGGCAACCTGACGGCCAAAACCCGTTATTCAGTAGCAATGACGAATGTTAATGCCAGTCTTGAACAAGCGGATGAAACGGCAGTAAAAGACCATGCAATCGCTCACGCTTCAACGGCTTTGACGAGCTACTTTATTTACGATGATGACAATCGACTGCAGTTTAGTCTGGATGCAACCGGTGCCATTACCGAGAGCCGTTATAACGACAAAGGTTTGGCGGTTGAAGCGGTACGTTATGCGCAGATAGATAATACAATTGCGCTAAAGACAACACAACTACTGGCAGGTAATCTGAGCGATACGCTTGTACAGGGTATTAAAAATCGCGCCAGTGCCAACGATCAACATACCTTTACCGTTTATGATAATCAAAACCGCGCACGCTTTAGCCTGCAAAAGCTGCGTGTGGCAGTGGCAGGTGGTTTTGAAAATCGAGCAATCGTCAAAGAAAGTCGTTTTGATAATTCCGGCGCTTTGATAGAAACCATTGCCTATCACCAAAGCATCGTATTTAATGCCACGCTGGACGAAGCGGGTATTGAGCAGGCATTACAAAACGCTGGTGCGTTTGGGGCGAACAACAATCGTAGCACACAAATGTTTTATGATGAAGCGGGGAGACTGCGTTTTACCCTGGATAGCGAAGGCGGCATAACAGAAACCCGTTACAATGCGGCTGGTCAGGTTGAAGAAAGTATCGCCTTTGAAAAAGGCATTGATGAGCTGGTGGGATTAAGCCTAAGCGGATTAAACTATCAGACACTGGCTGATTTTTTTCCAAACAATATGTTGGTGGCAGGCGATCGTACCACCACCACCGTTTATGATGCAGCAGGTCGAGTGAGCAGCATCACCGACGCTAAAAATCAGACAGAATCTTTCAGCTATTATGCCAATGGTTTAAAGTCGAGTTATACCAACCAGAAAGGAAAAACCTGGTTTTATCGCTATGATGATAGCGGACGACTTAGCCAGGAATTTACCCCGGAAATCATTCAGTATGAATGGTAGGGCGGTGTACTTCAATCTAAAACGGTACGTCTGGTCACGCGCATAGACTATGATGATTTAGGCAATGTCACCGCACGTCATGAAGAAGTGATAGAGGCGGCGACGGTGAATGCGCTCATTACAGACACGGTTAATTTAAAAACCATTTTTGCCAGTAACACTCCCTTAAATGGAACATTACTTAGAACTTCAAGCTTCGAATATGATGCATTAGGCCGTCAAACAGAAGTGACAGAAACGGCAACCGTTAATGCTCCAGGGGTGAACTCTATAGTGACCTACAATGCGTTGAATCAGGCCGTGGTTAATACCAAAACCATCAGCGAAACGGGTAAAGTGGATAGTCATGTTTATGAATATAAGGTGTATGACGAACTCGGCCGCGTGAAATATGAGATTGATGCGGAAGGCTATCTAACACAGTTTCAATACGATGCGCTGGGCAACCAAACCTCTTTGATCCGTTTTAGTGAACGACTGGATTTTACAAAAATCAGTGGTTTCCAAAATGGCCAGGAACTGACACAGGCTAATGTCGCCAGTGCTAAAACCAACACAAGCAATGATCGCACGTTAACTTTTAGTTACGACTCATTAGGCCGTCAAATCGAGGTTAAACAGCCTGCGATCAGCCATTACATTTTAGCCAGTCAAACGGCACAAACAGTCGCGAGTCCGACCACCCAAACCACCTACAATGCCTTTGGCGACGTGGTAAAACAATCGGTCTTATTAACCCCTGGCGTCACTGCGGACAGTTATTTTTATTACGATACCCAGGGTAATCGAGTAGCCACAGTGGATGCACAAGGGTATTTAACCCGCGTCTCCTATGATGTTTTAGGGCAGGTACAAAGCGAGTTGGAATATGTACGTGCGCTGAGTTCCGCGACACTTGGTATGCTGTCCATCGCCAGCGAACCGAATCCGCCTGCAGCGGGAGATATCCTCACTGGTTTTGATCGCTTGATGACTTTTGACTATGATGACTTGGGTCGTCAAACCTTTGTACGTCAACATATCCACCAGGCGCATCAGGCGGTAACAGCAGCTACAGATTCGGGTTATCGGGCGCAAGCACTTAACAACATCATTCTGACCAGCGAAACCCAATTTGACGAGCTGGGCAATATTATTAAAGTCATTCAAGATAATGGGCAGACGTTAGAATCAACTTATGATGCTATTGGCCGTTTGTCACATACTCAAAATAGTGCCGCTGTTTCTGTGGCCTCAGCCGAAGCTGAAGTATTGACAGATGGTTTATCCAGTAGTCTGACAAACAGTACTCAGGGTTTAGCGGGTCATGTTTTACAAAAAGCGGTGACTTCTTATAAATACGATGCTCTGGGTAATGCTTTGGAAGTACGGCGCCATGTGCTGGACAGTTTAAGCAATGGTCAGTTTACCGAAACCGATAACGATATCACTCAACAGTTCATCTACAATAGCCGCAACCAGGTTAT
This sequence comes from Enterobacterales bacterium, assembly GCA_041556195.1. Classification (GTDB taxonomy): domain Bacteria; phylum Pseudomonadota; class Gammaproteobacteria; order Enterobacterales; genus 21-14-all-40-8. The sequence goes on along the minus strand of JBFFIY010000059.1, from coordinate 4,987 downwards.
TACCGCCACCGATGCAGAAGGTGCAGACACAACCTTTAAGTACGACTATGCAGGCAACGTGATTGAAGAAATTAAAAGTTTTACTCAGCCAGATAGTAGTTTCCAGTTCAAGATTTATCATGAAGAGGAACGACCAGATTTTGAATTCGATCCAAATACTGAAAGAGAAACTTACGGCACCAAAATTGTTCAGCTGAACTTACCTGGCTGGTTGCAATTTGATCAAGAAACTGGACGGCTTCAAGGCACTGCGACTCAGGCGGGTACATTAGAAGTTCACATTGAAGTTCGGCAACAGGGAAGCACACAGGTTCAGCACCTTATTAAAAATCTATCTTTTACTCAAGGAGTAGTTGATACAGCGGTACAAACTGGAAACTGGATCTACACCTCGACCCCCATCATCCATGAAATGAAAACCGTGCATCAATTTGATGATCTGGGTCGTCAACTGCAAACAGAAATCTTCCAACCTGACTCAATTATTGGCTTTACCCAGGATCGCGATAACACTTTAAATGTGGTCAGCTACAATGCCTTCGGTGAAATTACCGGTCAGGGCGATACCGCAGCAACGGATGATGTAAGTTTTGTCTACGACAATGCCGGTAACCTGATTGAAACCAACAATGGCGATGGTGTTATTAAAATATTTCATTATGATCTGGCGGGTCGTTCTATTCGTTCAAAATACGAAGCCACTGGTGCGGGTGTTCCGAGTTATATCAGCCAGACTCAGTACGATAAATTGGGTCGCGCACAGAGACAATATCAAACACCCTATACCAGTGCTGATGGTCTGGTTTCCCCTGTGGCCGTGCAAGACTTTGATCGCTGGGGCAATGCGCTACGGATCACCTTTGGTGGACGCACCACGCTTTATCAATACAACCATAACAATCAGGTGACGAAAGAGACGCGCCCTACGGTTAACTATGTCAATGCTGACGGTAGCCCTGGAACAATTGCGCCTACCAGCGAAAATTTTTACGATACACAAGGTCGATTAATCTCCTCTAAAGATGCCAATGGCAATAGCCGTTTCCAACTGTATAACCTGGCGGGGCAGCTGGTAAGCCAGGTGGATGCCACAGGCGTTGAAACACGTTTTGGTTACGATCATTTTGGTCGTAAGGTTGCTACACAACAAGCCTTTGGTGGCATGAACTTTACCCAATATGATAAAGCTGATCGTGTCACGGCAGTGGGTATTCTGGATACTTTTCAAGATGCAAATGGCCTATCAACTCGTCAAACCCTGTGGCAAAACCGCTTCACCTATAACGATTTAGGACACCGCACCGTTCAAACCGATATCAATGGTAACCAACATCGCACCTGGTACGATGAACAGGGCCATATCATTCGCTCCATCACCCCGGAAGGTGTCTTAAAACAATTTGTGTTTGATGCACTTGGGCGTAAAGTCAGTGAATTTTATGGTGAGAATAAACCGGCAGGTAACCTGAATAACCTGAACTTTAAATACGATTATTTTGGCAAACTGAGTGAGAAAAATGATTTAGGCGGAGTAACCACGAAATTCTTTTACGATACAGGCACGGGTCGTCTGGAAAAACAAACCAGTACTCGTGGTCAGAATCTGGATTACGATTATTATGAAAATGGCCAAATCAAACAAATTGATGACGTGGCCAACAATACCTTTACCGCCTTTGAATATGATCAATTTGGACAAATAACCTCTGAAACCTTTAAGGGTGTGAATGAGATAGGCAAGTTATTACATGAAACCATCACATCCGAATATGACAGCAACAATCGACTGAGCAAGGTAACGGTATTTGATGAAATCGAGCAGGACACCAAAGCGGTTGTTAGTTATACCTACGACAAAGTAGGCAACCGTCGCAGTGTGATCGTTCAAAATGGCTATACCGGCAATATTGCCGCCGAACCAAACCATGCTCCCAGCATCAATGAAACGCTTCTAACAGCCGAAGGTGGCATACAAATTCCGGTGGGCGTGATTGGCCTGCCCTATGAGTGGGCAATGCCTGTTGATGCTATCTTTGTAGATGAAGATGGTGATCTCCTCACACTGACTTTAAGAGATCTGGAGCCATCCACCGTTCCGCCCTGGATGGGTATTGAAGTGGATGAGGAGACCAATACTCTGCGTATTTTCTCTCGTGATCCCATTACTGGTGAGTCGATCCCCATTCCAGATGACTGGGCAGAAGGTCCCTTTAGTTTAACCTTACGTGCTTCTGATCGCGTGGATCCCGAGGATGTAGAACTGGCTTATGCCGAAATTGATTTAACCTTTTTAGTGCTTAATAACGAAGCCCCTCATTTGCGTGATGGGATCAATTTGAATAACCAACCACCACTGGTGGTTGGTGAAGCCTTTTCTATGAATATCGACGGCGATCAATATTTTATTGATCCAGAAGGACAGTTGATTAAATATGATGTGGTTGCTACGACAACTTTACCGCCCTGGTTAATATTAAACCAGAACATGGAAACTGGCCAATGGGCGTTAAATCTGGCTGAGGGTGTGAGCAAGGTTCCAGTGAGTGCTTTTGGTCAAACCTTCAGTTTTGAGATCACAGCAACAGATGCATTAGACGCCGCTGTGACGGAAAGTTTTAGCCTTAATGTTAACGACTTCACTGTAAAGTTACCCAGCAATGGCTTGCTAATTTTAGAGCAAGATCAACTCGGATTCGATTTGCGTTCATTGCTGGTTGGGCAAGCCGATGGTGTGCAGATTAAAGTTGTTCCTGAAGGCGGATTGCAAGATCCCTTTAAGCAAGTAGGCGACCGATTATTATTTAATCTCGATTTTGAAGGAGATGCACTAGAGCAAGTTATCACCATTACCGCCAGCAAAACATTGCCCGGTGATGCGGCGCCTTTGCCGGAGAATATTATCGAGGTTGATACCCTCATCGCCATCAATTATGCGCCGAAATTTGATAGCGTTCCCGGCACGGTTGTTTATACCGTCGGAGAACCCTTGTCCAGTTTACCACCCATTTTAGTGGGGGATTTGAATCGCGATATCGAGCATGAAAACACCACGCTAGCAGGAATGGAGACCACAGGTTTGGATGTTGAATATGATCCCAGCCAATTGGGTTATGTTTTTGTAAATAACAGCGGTGGTGACATAACAGGGGGTATCTTTGAGGCCAGCTTGACCATTGTCGATGAACAGGGGCAGTCGGTAACACTAAATTTCAGTTTTATTGTTAACCATGCTCCTGAACTTATCACCCCTTTCCCAGACTTAAATGTGAAAGAAGGGGATGAAATCCTTGTTGATGCCCGTGGACATTTTAGTGATCCTGATGGTGACCAATTAAGCTATGGCTTTAAAGCCTTCCAATTACAACCAGTGGAGACATTGCCGGGAGAGTTTGAATTACAAAATGTAGAAGTGTCCTTGCCTGCCGCTCTGAAAGAACCAGTAGATGGCGTACTGAGTGGTATATTAGGTTTTCTTACCGATGGTGTTTACACCATCGAAGTTACTGCAACCGATTCAATGGGGGCGCCGGTATCTAACACTTTTAATCTCAATATTGAAGATGTCGTACATAATTTTGCACCAGTTCCCGAACCACTGCTGGAAACGGAACAGGCGACAGAAAATAGCTTTTACAGGCTTAACCTTAATAATTACTTTACTGATCGAAATCCTGAAGACAAGCTGATCATCTCTATGGCAGATCCCAATCAGGTTTTACCCGAAAATGTTACATTTAATGAGGCCACAGGAATACTATCAGGTACCCCCAGCCTGGATTCTGCAGGTACCTATCAGTTAAGTTTTGTAGCCAATGATGGTGAACTTACATCAGAACCACAAGTCTTTGCTCTGGTGGTTGCCAATGCTAATCAGGCTCCGTATATTTCCCCGCTTCCGCTACCCGCTCAAAGTATCAATGAAAAGGAATTTATTAGTATCGACTTTAATCCATTTTTCGGTGATCCCGATGGAGATCTTATAAATAGCGAAGCTTTCAAAATTGTGACCACCATTATCGATGAAGGTGAGCCAGGTGTTCCAGCTTTTGAATTTACACAAAGAACGCCCCTTCCAACGGGCTTAAGCTTTAGCAATGGCGTGTTAAGTGGTACACCATCACTTGACACTCAGGGTGTGCATGAAATTGAAATCAAAGTAACTGATACCAGTGGACGAAGTACCACTGCCAGCTTTAATCTGACGATTAACGACTATGTTAATAAGCCACCCTTTATTGTCTCGACAATCCCTTCGCAGGGGGCGACAATCGGCACCAGTTATAATCTGGATGTGAAGCCGCATTTCGATGATCCCGACGGTGATACCCTGATTTACGATATTCAATTTTTTCAAAGGACTATAGTTTTTAGAAATGGAGAGCCCTTTGACGAGGTTATTGAGGTAGCAACTCCATCAGGGCTAAGTTTTGACATGGTCACAGGTTTATTAACTGGAACCCCGATTTTAAATACAAACGGTCGTTATACTGTTGAGGCAAAGGCAATCGATCCTCTGGGATTGGAAGTAATATCACCTTTTACAATGATTATTTCTGAGAAGAATGATGCTCCGATTGCATCGCCTATTCCGCCTCAAACTATTTCACAACTGACGCCAATTAACTTAAATATTTCCGGTTATTTCAGCGATCCCAATGGTGATCCGCTCAGTTTTAGTACGATTAATTTACCCTTGGGGCTTAGCATTAGTAGCAGTGGTATAATAACGGGATCAACATCAGATATTGCAACACATAATGTAAGTGTGACAGCTAGTGATAACCGAGGTGGTTCTGTCACGGCTCCGCTGAGCTTAATAGTGACCGACAATCAGTCGCCGACTGGCTCGATCCCTGATCACTCTGTCAACGAAGGTCAGTTCCTTAGCGTCAATGCTAGACAATTCATCACAGATCCCGACGGTGATGTGCTAAGTTTTACAGCCAAAGTCTTTGTCACCGAAATTATCGATGAGGGTGAGCCGGGT
>JBFFIY010000058.1:0-27430 GCA_041556195.1 Enterobacterales bacterium | reverse complement strand
GGCAGAGCAATTCGAGAAAACAAATCTGGCTCTATCCCCATGAAACTTGCACCTATATTAAAACGATTACAAATTGAACCTGATACCTGGATGAATCAGGTCAATCATTTTGGTAAACGCTACTTTCGGGTAGCTGGTTCAAAAGAAATCATTAAATCCATTGCTTTAAAGATTGGGATTAAATGGATGAATGGCCAAGGTAAGTCTTCCCCTTTCGAATCTCCCACTTAAAACATAATTCCTTCAAAAACAATTAGAAAAATCGGGGTCCCGAGTTTAGTCATGCATGAATTTTGAGTTTTGCCAGCTGAATCTGAAAATTACCCACCATTTATAAAAAAATTGTTGAAAATAAAAAAACAGATCACACGAATATGTCATTCTGGAAAAATATTTTTATAATTTAAGGTTTGGCTGTCCTAGTATCTTAGTATCTCTTTTGGTACAAAAAAAGTGCCAAGCTTACGGAGGTCGGCTTGCTTGGCTTTGTTATGGCTATAAGTCGTTCCAGCGCTCAATATTTCCTTCCCAACCTTCTTGTTCTTCCGCACTCATATTTGACTCACCTTTATGTTCGTTACATTCACCTTCCGAGTTAATCTGCTCTATTGGGTAAAGCACATCATCTCCACAATATCGGCAAGTCCCATAATCTGGCTCAGAGTGATTTGCATCTTCTTTTTTACATGAATCACAAATAAATTTTTCAGGATTATCAAAATCATCTTCTATGATTGGTGATAATGATTTTATGTTACTGCAATTCACACATTCATTAATTGGCATAGTGACTCCCTTAATTGGCCATAACAGCTGATTTTACCGCTGCCAGCGATATATACAATTTAGCTTCTGGCGGTAATTATTTTTTTCAATTCAGTCTAAGATAACCGATAACTCTTTTTTCATCAATCGCTTATCATTATTTTTGAATTTCCCGTTCCAGATAATTATCGCTGCCAGCGATAATTATCTGAACGTTTTTTTGTAATAATTACAGGAATCCAAAAACTACTAAAATTACATTTAATCTAATAAAATCAATGTATTAATGTATTTTTCAAAAATATATCAATTCTGCATTTACCGCTAGTAGCGTTAAAGATCAGCTTTTTTGCTTGACTTCTTATTAAAGCACTACTTAAATAAGTAGTGCTTTAATTTGGAGTTACAACATGGATGATATCCCTCTACCCGTTTCAATTCAGTCGGATCGTTTTCTCGATCAACTTAGAATATTCGCTAGAAAAAATAATTTAGCATTTTCAACTGAAAAAAATTATATCAGTTGGATTGTTCGTTTTATTCGTTTTCACCAACTTAAATTCGTACCGTGCAAGAATTAATGGGACATTCAGATGTTTCTACAACACAAATCTATACCCATGTAATGAAAAAAGGAACTAATGCTGTTTGTAGCCCTTTGGATAATCAAAGTTTTTCACCTGAAACTTAACTAACCTGAGTTTGGGATAAGAACAGCCACCCAGCACAACTATTTTAGTAGTTCTCAGCGTTGAACTAGCTACCAATAGCGGGCTATTGCTACGCTAGTCCGCCTTGATAATCTCTAAAATATTTGCACTGGACAGATTTTATTCCTGTGATAACACCTTATTATCTATAAAGTATTTCTAACTTACTAATATTTAATAGTATTTTTTCTATTCCTATCCCGAGCTCAGGTTAACCAATCTAGACTCATTATTCAAACAAAAAAAGTGTTCCGTGTTGTGAACAGACATACAACACAAAAAGCTGTACCAACGAACCTCGAAGGTTTTCACATGAATTTATCCAAGTTTAAAAAAACCTTAATAACACCTAATCAAATCATCCTAACACACTGTCATAAACCTGTAACAAACCCCCTTTACACTGTCATATATCAACAACCCCGGATAATTTAGATGAAGCCCGATCTTGATTCACTATCCTTTGTTAAAAAAGCCATGGTTGAAGGTCATGGTTTTAAAAGAAGGAAACTACGAGATACATTAACCCGCTATGGCATTGTTGCTGGCGGTTTAAGTGTCGTTGGCGCTGTTGTTTTGATTGTTTTTTATCTGTTAAGCGTTGCTATGCCAATATTTCAGGATGCGGAGCTAACTTCTCTGTCAAAAGTGGAAAATAATCACTTTCTCAAGGCTGACACGCTTTATTTTTCAACTGAAGAATACGGAGAAGTCTGGCTTACCATCAACTCTAAAGGTTCCACTGAGTTTTTCGATGTAAAAACTGGCGAGTTGATCAAACAGGCACAGATAAAGCTGGAAAATACTTCTGATCTCATCCACTCAATTAAAGAAGTCTCTGGACGGGAAAACTGGCTGGCCCTTTCCCTTAGTTCTGGAAAGCTGTTAATTGTTGAACATAAATATCAGCTAACTTACCCCAACGGTGTGAGAAAGCTAATACCTTCACTCAATTTTCCTCTGGGCGAACAATCCATCAGTTTAAGTGCTAATGACACAGATCTCATTGATGCTACTGATTCTGACAATCTAAACCCGCAAATTGAATTGTTTTCAGCCTATTCCAATGATGAAAGTCTGGCCTTTGCCGCTTACATAAATCCAGCTCAAGTGTTGTTAAAGAAGTTTACCATTGAAGAAGATTTTATGAGCGAAGAGTTGACTCTGGAGGAAGAAGGTTCAACACGTATTGCCATGGAACAACCTTTGGCCGGTCTCATGTTGGCTAATGATGGGCAGTGGTTGTACCTTATGACCCAGGAAGGCATTATTCAATTATACAGCTGGGAACAGGATAATGCGCTACTCACAGCCAGTTCCTCTTTAGATTCGGGTGCATCTATCACTGCCAGCTCACCCTTGTTAGGAGATTATTCATGGTTAGTAGGCGACAGTTCTGGCCGAATTAGCCAATGGTTTGGTTATCGCGATAAGGAAACCAATAATCTGCAACTAGTCATGGTTAGAGATTTTAAATTAGGTGATGCCCCTATCAAAAATATTCTTCCTGAAAAACAAAGGAAGGGTTTTATTGCTATTGATAATAATAAACAGTTAGGTGTTTTTTTCACCACCTCTCATCGAACTTTACTCAAACAGGATTTAAATGAAAATGTGCGAGCTGTGGTTATTAATGGTCGCTCTTCCCATTTAATTTTAGCCAATGAGAACAGCCTGGAGACATTAGAATTACATAGTGAACACCCTGAAATTTCCTGGGAGTCGTTGTGGAATAAAGTTTGGTATGAGAGTTATTCTGAACCTGGCCACGTTTGGCAATCTTCAGCTTCCAGCAACGATTTTGAATCTAAATTTAGTTTGGCACCCTTAGCCTATGGCACTTTGAAAGCAGCTTTTTTTGCCATGTTATTTGCCGTGCCTTTGGCCATTAGTGGAGCAATTTACACAGCCTTTTTTATGTCTGCCAGTCTGCGTTCAGTGGTGAAACCTACTATCGAAATCATGGAAGCAATACCAACTGTAATTTTAGGATTTTTAGCAGGTCTCTGGCTAGCGCCATTTATTGAAGAGTTTTTAACAGGGGTATTGTTATTCTTATTGGTTACTCCTGTCGTCATATTAATTAGTGGTTATCTATTTCATTTAATTCCTGAAAATCTGAGAACCAAAATTCCTGATGGTTGGCGTCCAATATTATTAATGCCGCTACTTGTGTTAATTGTTTTTTCCACACTATCGTTAAATGGAGTGGTTGAAAATACTTTCTTTGGTGGAAATTCTCAGATCTGGTTAAGAGATGTTCTCGGTGTTAATTTTGATCAGAGAAATGCTCTGGTAGTAGGGATCGCAATGGGCTTTGCAGTTATTCCAACTATTTTTTCTATTGCTGAAGATGCTATTTTTAGTGTTCCAAAATATCTTGTAAGTGGCTCACTTGCACTTGGTGCCAATACCTGGCAAACCCTAGTAAGGGTTGTTCTTCCTACAGCAAGCCCCGGTATTTTTTCGGCTTTAATGATTGGCATGGGACGCGCAGTCGGCGAAACCATGATCGTATTAATGGCAACAGGTAATACCCCTGTCATGAACATGAACATCTTTGAGGGAATGAGAACTCTGGCCGCCAATATTGCTGTTGAAATGCCGGAATCTGAAGTTGGCAGTAGCCATTTCAGGATCCTCTTCCTTGCAGCATTATTGTTATTTGGATTTACCTTTGTGGCCAATACATTAGCAGAGTATGTCAGGCAGCGTTTACGTGAGAAATATGGTTCACTTTAACCACCTGTTAACGAGTAATCCACTGCTTTTCAGTTATTGACGGGCATTTGATTAGAGAACAAATATGATAAAAAAATTCATACAAAATGGTGAACATTGGATCTGGTTAAATGCTGCGGCAGTTGCCATTTCTCTTGCCATGGTTTTAGGAATACTTGGGTTGATTACAGCCAAGGGGTTAGTTTATTTCTGGCCAAAAGATACCTATCAACTAACTGTAACATCTTCCAGTTCAGCACAAGAAGGGCAAACCAAAATACAATATTTAGGTGAAGAGGTCGACAGTGCCCCTTCTCGTGATGCTAACGGTGTCCTGGTAGAAGAAAAAGAGCAACATCTGTTTAAAATTGGAAATAGAGAAAGTTACGGCATGGATTTTATCTGGATAGATGAAGCATTCATTACCCAGCGTATCTTGCCAACAAATGCCGTCACTATCGAAAGACGAGAGTGGGGTAATTTCTATGGATTTATTGACTCAGTTCATGAATCGACTCAAGTATTAGCTACTGCTTCAGAAAAATCATTACTCAATCTGCTGGATGAAAAACTACAACTGACTTTAGAGATCATGGATACCATTGATGAGTTGGAGAAAGACGATTTTGGTCGTATCAACTACCAGATAGAAAAATTGAGATTAGAACAAAAACGATTGGAACTTGATAAAGAAGACTCGCCCGAAGCACTTTTTAAAATAGAAACACAGCGCAATGTTCTTAACCAGGAGTTTACCGAAGTTCAACAACGCTTACAAAAACTACGGGAGGAGTCTGAAATTTACTCTCTCAATGTGAGACTTGTTGATGGTAAGGCCGAGCAGATCCCCCTATCTCAAATCGTTCGCTGGTATCAGCCCAATAATTTAAATACCTTACAGAAGTCTGCTTTAATGTTTTCAAAACTGTGGGAGTTTCTTAGCGACGATCCGCGAGAAGCTAATACTGAAGGTGGAATTTTTCCTGCTATTTTCGGCACAGTTATGATGGTTCTCATTATGGCGGTAATCGTCTCACCCTTTGGTGTCATTGCTGCGGTTTATCTACATGAATACGCTCATCAGAGTTGGTTAACCAAAATTGTTCGAATTGCTGTACATAACCTTGCAGGTGTTCCATCTATCGTTTATGGCGTTTTTGGACTGGGCTTTTTTGTTTACTTTTTAGGGGGTAATATTGATGAATTATTTTTTCCTGAATCTAGCCCGGCTCCAGTATTTGGTACGCCAGGTTTATTGTGGGCTTCTTTAACTCTGGCTTTATTAACTCTGCCAGTAGTCATTGTCTCTGCAGAAGAGGGTTTATCAAGAGTTCCTAAATCTATCCGCGAGGGAAGTCTGGCACTAGGCGCGACTAAAGCTGAAACTTTATGGAAAACCGTTTTGCCTATGGCGAGTCCCTCTATGATGACCGGGTTAATTCTGGCCATTGCCAGAGCAGCGGGTGAAGTAGCACCTCTTATGTTAGTTGGCGTAGTGAAGTTGGCCCCGACTTTACCGCTTGATCTCAATTCACCTTTTTTACACCTGGACAGAAAGTTTATGCATCTGGGTTTTCATATCTATGATGTGGGTTTTCAGAGTCCCAATGTTGAAGCGGCAAGACCACTGGTGTATGCCACTTCTTTATTATTGATAGTTGTTATCCTATTATTAAATCTAACCGCTATTCGAGTAAGAAACCGTTTACGGGAACGATATAAAGCTTTAGAACATTAATACTATTTTATAGATTTGGAAAATATTGAAATCAACCTTATGAGTGAACATGCACAATGAATTCTGCAACCAATGTTGAAGCTATGCTAGAAAAAAATGCACCTGATCTCCAAAAAAATATTGCTATCAGTGTCGATAATCTAAACTTGTATTACGGTGATAAACAAGCACTTAGAGATATCAGTTTAGAAATTCCAGAGAAGCAAGTAACGGCGTTTATCGGGCCAAGTGGTTGCGGCAAATCTACGCTTTTACGTTGCATGAATCGAATGAACGATTTGGTTGATGGTGTAAAGATCGAGGGTGGTTTAAACATTAACGGACAAAACATCTATTCTGCCACCACCGATGTGACGCATTTAAGAAGAAAAGTTGGTATGGTATTTCAAAAACCTAACCCATTTCCAAAAACAATTTATGAAAATGTTGCTTATGGTTTGCGTCTTCAGGGTATTAAAAAACGCCGAGTAATAGATGATGTGGTTGAATGGGCTTTAAAAGGAGCCGCGATCTGGGATGAGGTAAAGGATCGATTGCATGATAGTGCGCTTGGTTTATCCGGCGGCCAACAACAAAGAATCGTTATTGCCAGAGCTATTGCTGTACAGCCAGAGGTTTTATTGCTTGATGAACCCGCGTCGGCACTTGATCCGATCTCAACTTTAAAAATTGAAGAACTCATCCATGAATTAAAAAGGGATTACACCATTGTCATTGTTACACATAATATGCAACAGGCTGCTCGTGTATCAGACAATACCGCCTTTTTATATATGGGTGATTTAATTGAAGTAGGCAATACAAATCAAATTTTCACTAATCCGGAAAAGAAAAAAACTGAAGATTATATTACCGGTCGTTACGGTTAGGTTATATTTATCAACTTTTTTATTGAGGTGGATCCATGGACAATCGTCAAGTTAGTCAACATATTTCAAAACAATACAATGAAGAACTGGAAGCTTTGCGAGAAAAAGTTCTCGCCATGGGTGGGCTCGTTGAAAAACAAATTAAAGATTCTCTCACTGCTTTATTGCAGTTAGATGCTGAATCAGCTGATGCAATTATCAAAAAAGATTTTTTAGTCAATGAGCTTGAAGTCCGCATTGATAAAGAATGCACCCAGGTTTTAGCTAAACGCCAACCTGCAGCTAGTGATTTAAGACTCATTGTTGCCATTATCAAAACGGTCACTGATCTTGAGCGCATAGGCGATGAAGCCGAAAAAATAGCCCGCATGGCTATTGCGTTAGCAAATGGAGATCAAACTTCTTCGCCCCATAAAAGGCATTTAAAATCACTCAATACTTTAGGTCAGCATGTTTTAAATATGATTTCAAAATCATTAGACGCCTTTGCCAGAATGGATGCCAACGCAGCTATTGATGTGGCACATATGGAACAGGATGTAGATGACGAATATGCCGCTTTATCGCGCCAGTTAATCACTTATATGATGGAAGACCCACGGAGTATTTCAGCGGTGTTAGACATCACCTGGTCAGCTCGAGCACTTGAACGTGTTGGAGATCATGCAAATAATATTGCTGAATACACCATCTATCTAGTAAAAGGGAAAGATGTGAGACACACGAGTCTGGAGCAAATGGAAAAAATAGCTCGAAATAAACGAGATTAGAGCGTTAGTTCACCCTATTTTTCAGGAGGCTCAAATTATGGCTATTAAAATTTTAATTGTTGAAGATGAAATGGCAATTCGCCAGATGCTCATTTTTGCTCTGCAAACTGAGGGGTTTGAGTTTACTGAAGCCAGTACTTCTGAGCAGGCTATTTCATTATTAACTCGCTCTTTTGATGAACATAAAAAACTACCTGATTTAATTCTATTAGATTGGATGCTTCCTGGCGCTTCTGGAATTGATCTGGCCAGACGCTTAAAAAAACATGAACATTTTCATCGTATTCCCATCATTATGCTTACCGCACGTGGAGAGGAAGGTGACCGAGTGAAAGGATTAGATTCGGGTGCAGATGATTATGTAGTCAAACCCTTTTCACCCAAAGAATTAATAGCACGAATTAAAGCAGTACTACGCCGAAACGGTCAATTATCAGACAAGAAACTAAAAGCAGGTAAAATTAAGCTCGACGTTGCTGAACATCGAGTATTTATTGATGGGAATGAAATTCAGATAGGCCCTACCGAGTTTAAATTACTGACTTTTCTTTTACAAAATGTTGAAAGAGTTTTCTCTCGTAGTCAATTATTAGATTCCGTTTGGGGACACCAGGTAGTGGTTGAGGAAAGAACGGTTGATGTGCATATTTTACGCTTAAGAAAAGTCCTGAAAGGGGCGGAAAATCAGATCCAGACCGTTCGAGGTGCTGGTTATCGTTTATCCAGATAACTTTATTTAATATGAAAATCTAAATTATATTCTGATGAAATTATACCCATTTGACCTTCGAGAAACAAAATGAGCCAATTCCGCTGGGAGGTAGGAAAACAGTTATCAATACTCGTTGTATTGCTCTTTCTGTTTTGGTTTATTGGCATAGCATTCGATTTTGTTGTGCCTATGATTATTCTGGTCTTTTCTTCTTTTATTTTCTGGCATGGCCGACAATTTTTTATTTTATACAATTGGTTATTATCTGGTAGAAAACAACCTGTTCCAGAAGGTATCGGCCCCTGGTATCCTGTCTCGGAAGAATTACATCGTTGGAGACTTGATTCAAGACAAAATAAAAAACACCTTCTTTCTGTGATCAATGAGTTTAGGATGTCGACAGATGCTCTAGCCGATGCAGTTGTGCTACTCGATCCTAATGCGTCAATAATCTGGTGCAATAAAGCGTCCTACCCTCTGTTGGGTTTTAGCAAAAAGAAAGATGTTGGCACCAGAATCACTCACCTGTTACGCCATCCCGAATTCATCAAATATCTGGATGAGAATGATTTTTCTGAAGCTTTGACTATTGTTTCCCCGATCTCACATGAAATGTGGATCAGCTTACAAATTACTCCCTACCTACAGGGTCAAAAATTATTGGTGGCTAGAGACATTACCCGTTTATATAGGTTAGAGCAGGTTCGACAGGATTTTGTTGCTAATGTTTCTCATGAGCTTAGAACACCCTTGACAGTAATAAATGGCTATCTGGAGATCTTAGAGGATAAAAATGAAATTGATATGCAACAGTTTCGACCAATCATTGTGCAAATGTTAGCACAGGGTAAACGCATGAAACACATTGTTGAGGAACTCCTTTTTCTTGCACGCATGGAAAAAGGTCTTCAAATCAAGTCTCAAAATTCTATCGATATGCCTCTGTTGTTATCTCAGTTAAAACAAGAAGCACAAGCTCTTTCAGCTACTCAAAATCATCAAATTGAGTTGAAAATTGAAAGTCATAAAGGCCTGTATGCAAATGAACAGGAAATTCATAAAATATTCTGCAACCTTGTGTTTAATGCCGTCCGTTATACAGATCCAAATAAAAAAATCATTATTCGTTGGTTCACTGATCCTCAGGGTGGCCATTTTTCAGTTATCGACGAAGGTATTGGCATTGCAGCCCAGGATATATCCAGACTAACTGAACGATTCTATCGGGTTGATCAAGGCAGGGCCAGAGATGAGGGCGGTACAGGATTAGGCCTGGCTATTGTTAAGCATACCCTTGAACGGTATAGAGCAATTTTAGAAATAACCAGTGAGTTAAATGTTGGAAGTACTTTCAGCTGTCATTTCCCCAGCGACTGGGTTGAATCGACATGATTTTATAGGCATCAATATGACAGCATTGTCATATTGCTGTCACGATAACGTCATAATAATTCATCATAATCATTCAACCTCAACTCGGGATAAGCCAAGCCGCTCAATACAGTGATTTTTGCGCCTTTCTGCGTTAAGTTCGCTCAAAATAGCCAGCTATTCGTTCGCGAACTTGCCTTGCCAGACACAAAAATCCCAATATTGCGCCAATTAATCAGCATGTACGAAAAATCAATAGTTGTAACTTGTTGAAATTTAATTATTTAATGTGATTTGATGACCTGTCTTATCCCGAGTTGAGGTTATTCAGCTAAAATCAAATTCAACTAATAACCTAACTATTTAACTGGAGATTATTCCCCTATGAGAAGTCTTAAAACTATTGCCTTAGCAACAGGTTTGTTGACAACAACGTTGTTGACTTCACTATCACCTGTTCAAGCTGCAACAAAAGTAGATCCAAACTTATCTGACTACAAAAAAGTCAGTGGTGTTTCTGGTAACCTGTCATCAGTCGGCTCTGATACATTAGCTAACTTAATGACACTTTGGGCAGAAGAGTTTAAACGTCAATATCCAAATGTAAATATTCAGATCCAGGCAGCAGGCTCCAGTACCGCTCCTCCTGCACTTACAGAAGCCACATCAAACCTTGGCCCTATGAGTCGCAAGATGAAATCTAAAGAATCTGCCTCTTTTGAAAATAAACACGGTTATAAACCAACAGCGATCCCTGTTGCTATTGATGCACTGGCAGTCTTTGTAAACAAAGACAATCCAGTCAAACAACTTACAATCCCACAAGTAGATGCGATTTTCTCCAAAAACCGTAAATGTGGTTTCGAGACAGATATAAAAAAATGGTCTGATGTAGGTTTAAGCGGAAAGGTTGGTAACTCTGCAATACAAATTTATGGCCGAAACTCTGTATCAGGTACTTATGGGTATTTTAAAAAACATGGCCTTTGTAAAGGTGATTACAAAGATTCGGTTAATGAACAGCCTGGTTCCGCTTCTGTCGTACAGTCTGTTTCAACGTCTGTAAATGCTATTGGTTATTCTGGCATGGGTTATAAAACTTCAGGTGTTCGACCATTGGCCTTAGCTAAGAAACCTGGAATGGATTATGTAGCAGCGAATACAGAAAATGCGATTACAGGCAGTTATCCTTTATCAAGATTCCTGTTTGTTTATGTGAACAAAAAGCCCGGTCAACCATTGCCTCCCATGGAAAGAGAGTTCATTAAAATGGTATTGTCTAAAGTTGGACAAGAAGTTGTGGTTAAAGATGGATATATTCCTCTTCCAGCTAAGGTAGCTCAAAAGTATATTAAAGCTCTGTCTCTGTAATTTATCGATTCTTAGCTCTTCAGGTGAAGAGCTAAGGTTTATACCCGTGATACCTGAAAATGCAGTTTGAAATATCCAATTTATAAAACGTTATATCTTAATCCCAATTCAGATGAATACCCCATAGAAACCTTGGTAATATTTTTCTCTCTATCAAGTACATAATAAGTTGGAAATCCTTGAATTTTATAATCAAGACTGACTTGCCTATTGCCTAGTAGAACAGGAAAGGTCAATTCATGATCTTTAATAAAATTTTCAACTTCTTCTTTAGCTCGCCAATCCAGTGCTACGGCAACAATATTTACATCTTTTTGCTCCGCAGACTCCCTTAAATTTTGTAAGTTTCCAATACTGAGCTTACAAACACTACACCAGGTAGCAAAGAAGTAAACCACTGTATTCTCACTGTTATAATCTGTCAGGTTGTATACATCACCTTGTAGACTCACCAGCGAAAAATTGGGCGCTTTTTCATCTCCTGAATCTGAGAGTAGATTACGAGCCTGCCATTCCGTAACAGCAAAATAGAGAATTGCAAAAAGTAGTAGTTGGCCTAGAAAAGATAATATTTTTTTGAGATGGGTTTTAGTCATAATATTTCTGTTGATAGCTGCTATTTTCTCTGTCAAATAGACGTAACAACTCGCTCATTAGTTACAGTTTACAGACATATTCACTCATACTAACTACCCATCACCATCATTAGAAACATCCACACTTTGAAAGATCTCAAGTTTATCCCAATCTTCTCTTGAAATAGCATCCATTAGTCTCTTGGTATTTTTTTCAACCTGCACATACTCAGTCGAACTTAAATAAGCCGTTGTATCTTCCATAAACTTATCAGTAGAGCACTTTGGATTTACTGTACAGGCTACAGCCAACCATGCCTGAGAGCGAATTACATCTTTTTGTGGAAGATTATTAAGGTAATAAGAACTTACTTGTGCATAAGCTTCATACCGTTTGAGCCTTATGGATTTCTGTAAGCTTTCACGTTTCTCATCATCAGAAAAATCTTTGGGTCTCTGACTCAATCTTTCAAAAGAAACGGCAATTGGGTAACCATTTTTAATGGAAGCTTTCAACCACATATTCGATAATTGCTTGATACTGTATTGTGATAATTCTTGATCTTTTCCTATTATATCATTTAAAGCTCGGCATCTATGGAAGCGCTCCTCTATTGCTATTATTACATCTGACATATCCGCTAACGCATCCTTGTTTTTTTCTAAATTCTCAGAATATTGTTCATAGGTCTTTGCCGTTCCAGTGCATTCCTGAAGAGCCATATGTGTGAAAAACTGGCTTTCCGCATTCCCATCTTTTGCCTGCTCTATGTGTTTATTGTAAAGCGCCTCGGGTGATCCGTAGGCAAATTCAAATGGCGATGAAACTTGATCATATTCTGGGATTTGTTGTTCGTTTTCATGTACTAGGGCTTGTTTAACTTGTTGTTCTAATTTTTTTTCTACAACCTCTGTCGTATTTGGCTTGTCACTGCTATTTGCTTTTGCTATATTTCCAACTGAATTGTCAAGGGGTGCTTTTGATTCGCTTTGATAAACAACAATGATGCTTGTTATTAAGAATAGTATCATAATTGCTAACACAATTTTTGATTTCAATTTTATTTCCCAGCTTTCAAATTAAACAGATTAATCAAGGATGTTAAATGAAAATAAATAATAAAGCTATTTTTTTCATAGCCACACTGCTTTTTGCTACCTTTGCTTTTGCAGATCCCATAGAAGTTGAACATGAACGTTCTGATCAAGTTGAAGTAAATTCAAGAAATGTTGCTAATGCAATAGGTGCATGGGGTAATATGACTAGTGAAGTAGGTGATGAAGTAGATGTTGAATTTAGTGACGGATCTACTGAAAAATATAAAAAAACAAATGGCTCTGGTTCTTTTCAGTGGTTTCCAATTCCCGCTACTTTTGAGGAAAATAATTGCGGAGTTTCATGTACTGGCCCAGGAGATGAGATGCCCTATTAACTTTAAATAATAGTGAGAAAATTAAAAGAGTGTCCAACAACCCAGTACTCAGGGGCAATAATGTTGGTTGGCTTTTGCTCTAAATATAAAATCTAACCCAATAAAAAAGCCACTGAAAAGTGGCTTTTCTCAAACTGAAGAAACTTAATCTTCTGCGACTTCTAATACTTCTTCTGCTTCTTCAATGATTGGGCGATCAACTAATTCTACGATCGCCATTGGTGCTTTATCACCACTTCTGAAACCACACTTCAGGATCCGAATATATCCACCTGGGCGTTCAGTATAACGAGGCCCCAGATCAGAGAACAATTTACCAACCATTGCCTTGCTATCAGTTCGGCTCATGGCTAGACGACGGTTAGCCACGCTATCAACTTTTGCAAGTGTAATAAGTGGTTCCGCAACTCGGCGTAATTCTTTTGCTTTTGGTAAGGTCGTTTTAATCACTTCATGTTCAAATAAAGATACAGCCATGTTTTTAAACATCGCTTTACGATGTGAACCTGTACGATTAAATTTACGACCGCTTTTACGATGACGCATGTCTCTACCCTTTCAAACTATAACGACCGAAGCCGCATGAATTAAATTTTTTAAACCTGACCTTCTTTTAATAACTGACTCTGAATGTAAAGAGTGAGCAAATTATTTTTCAGGTAAATTTGCTGGAGGCCAATTTTCCAAACGCATACCCAAAGATAAACCTCTGGAAGCCAAAACATCTTTGATTTCAGTCAGAGACTTCTTACCAAGGTTTGGAGTTTTTAACAGCTCAACTTCGGTACGCTGCATTAAATCACCAATAAAATGGATATTCTCAGTTTTCAAACAGTTGGCAGAACGAACTGTTAGTTCCAGATCATCAACAGGGCGAAGTAGAATTGGATCAACTTCTGGCTCTTCTCTTACAGGTTCAGCAGAACTTTCATCTTTTAAGTCAACAAAAGCACTTAGCTGTTGTTGTAAAATTGTCGCTGCTCTTCTAATAGACTCATCTGGATCAATTGTACCATTGGTTTCTATTTCGAGAACCAATCGATCAAGATTCGTACGTTGCTCAACACGAGCTGATTCAACCTTATAAGCCACTCTCAAAAGCGGACTGAAACTGGCATCTAACTGTAAACGACCAATTGGTGAGTCTTCTTCATCATTTCGACGACTAGCTGCAGGTTCATAACCATGACCACGTCGAACTGTAATGCGCATATTTAAAGAACCACCGCTCAAATGAGCAAGTACGTGTTCAGGATTCACAACTTCAACACCAGCTTGTTCTTCGATGTCACCAGCTGTAATTAAACCATCACCTGATTTTGATAATATTAAAACGGCTTCATCTTTATCTTCCAGACGAATAGCCAACTCTTTAAGATTAAGAAGTATATCAATCACATCCTCATGTACACCTTCAATTGAAGAGTATTCATGTAAGACACCATCTATTTCAACTTCAACTACAGCGCAACCAGGCATGGAAGATAACAAAATCCTCCTTAAAGCATTTCCCAACGTATGTCCGAAACCCTGCTCAAAAGGCTCCAGAGTAACTTTCGCCAAGGTTGGCTTGGATTGTTCAACCTTGATTTGACGTGGGCGTAAAAATTCTACTTCAGAATTTTGCATAAGGACCCTCTCCGTTATTGATTACTTAGAGTACAATTCAACGATCAGATTTTCGTTAATTTCAGAAGGTAAATCAGTACGCTCAGGTGCATGCTTAAAAATACCTTCCATTTTCTTATCGTCAATCTCTACCCAGGATGGGGCTTCTCGATGTCCAGCCATTTCTAAAGCTGCTTTAATTCGATCTTGCTTTTTAGCTTTTTCACGAATTGCAATGACATCGTCAGCTTTCACAAGATAAGATGGAATGTTCACAGGTTGACCATTAACCAATATTGACTTGTGAGAAATCAGCTGTCGTGATTCAGCGCGTGTCACGCCAAACCCCATACGATATACTACATTATCTAGACGACACTCTAATAACTGAAGCAGGTTTTCACCTGTTGAGCCTTTTAATCTGGCTGCTTCTTTATAATATTTACGGAATTGGCGCTCTAGTACACCGTAAATACGACGTACTTTCTGTTTCTCACGCAACTGTAAACCATAGTCTGACAATCTACTTCTGCCAGCACCATGTTGTCCTGGTGGAACTTCTATTTTACACTTAGTTTCAATTGCACGAACACCAGACTTAAGAAACAAATCTGTACCTTCACGACGTGCTAATTTTAATTTTGGACCACGATATCTTGCCATTACTTTATTCTCCGTAACCCTTAAACACGACGCTTCTTGGGAGGACGACACCCATTATGTGGAATAGGGGTAACATCTGTGATGCTGTTAACCTTAAAACCTGCTGAATTCAACGCTCTTACCGCTGACTCTCGACCAGGTCCGGGGCCTTTAACAAAAACATCGAGATTTTTCATACCCATTTCTTTTACAACATCCGCAGCTCTGCCAGCAGCAATCTGCGCAGCAAATGGTGTACTTTTGCGTGAACCACGAAACCCTGAGCCACCAGAGGTAGCCCAAGCCAGGGCATTGCCCTGTCTATCAGTGATAGTAACAATAGTATTGTTAAAGGATGCATGTATATGTGCAAGTCCATCTGAAACCTGCTTTTTAACTCGTTTACTTGTACGAGACGGTGTCTTAGCCATGTTAATTTTCCCGATGAACTAAATTTATCTTTTGATTGGCTTGCGAGGTCCCTTACGGGTACGCGCATTTGTTTTGGTTCGTTGACCTCGTAGAGGTAAACTACGACGATGACGCAAGCCACGGTAACATCTAAGATCCATCAATCGCTTGATATTCATTGAAATCTCACGACGCAAGTCACCTTCAACGGAAAACTTAGCAACCTCAGTACGAATTTTTTCTACTTCCTCTTCCGATAATTCTTTAATTTTTCGTGAAGGAGAAATTCCTGTTGTTGCACAAATACCACGTGCTGTTTGACGACCAATACCAAATATGGCGGTCAAAGCAACTTCTGCGTGCTTGTGCGTTGGAATATTTATGCCTGCTATACGGGCCATTTTGCCGAACTCCTAATGGAATTAAGGGTTTGTTAGCTTTAAAGGGCGCATATTCTATCGCCCCATTAGCTAAAAATCAACCAATTATCTCAACTGTACTTAATAACAAGCTAAGTACAGCTATACCATTACCCTTGACGTTGTTTGTGTCTTGGGTCAGAACAAATCACTCTAACCGAACCATTTCGGCGAATGACTTTGCAGTTCCGGCAAATTTTTTTAACTGATGCACGGACTTTCATATTTAAATCTCCTGTTTTAACAATACCGCTTGAAGTCTGATTAACGGATTTGCCCAGCTGAACCGATGTTTTTGAAATTCGCTTTTTTCAGTAATGTATCGTACTGTTGCGACATCAAATGAGACTGAACTTGCGCCATAAAATCCATAATAACTACTACAATGATAAGTAACGAAGTACCACCAAAGTAGAATGATACATTCGCCCAGACATTAAGTGCTGTTGGAAGCAGACAGACAAGAGTCATGTACAACGAACCAACTAGCGTTAAGCGGGTTAAGATTTTATCAACGTATCGAGCAGTCTGCTCACCAGGTCGTATGCCCGGAATAAACGCACCTGATTTTTTAAGTTGGTCTGCCGTATCGCGAGGGTTGAAAACCAAAGCAGTATAGAAGAAACAAAAGAAAATAATCAGCATTGCGTATAAAAGAATATACAGTGGTTGATCTGGCTGCAGCATAACACTAACGGCTTGTAACCAACTGAGATATTCGACTGTCCCAAACCATTGAGCAATGGTTCCAGGAAACAGAATGATACTCGAAGCAAAAATGGCAGGAATAACACCAGCCATATTCACTTTGAGTGGTAAATGTGAACTTTGCGCAGCAAATTGCTGCTTGCCTTGTTGTCTTTTAGCATAGTTAATAACAATTCTGCGTTGTCCACGTTCTACGTAAACAACGAAAGCAGTTACCAAAATAGCTAGAACACCAATAGCAAAAACAACTAGAAGGTTCATCTCACCTTGTCGCGCTTGTTCGAATGTTGTACCAATGGCACCCGGCATACCTGACACGATCCCAGCAAAAATAATCAAACTAATACCGTTACCAATGCCGCGTTCGTTAATTTGCTCACCAAGCCACATTATGAACATGGTGCCAGTCACTAAACTTACTACTGCTGTCAAGGTAAAACCAAAACCAGGGTTAGTTACTAGACCGGAATTTGGTCCAGCCATATCAGGAAAGTTAATAGCGATACTTAATGCCTGTATGGTAGCTAAAAAGACTGTTGCATATCGAGTAAGCTGATTTATCTTTTTTCGACCGGCTTCACCTTCTTTTTTAAGCTGCTGTAAACGAGGCTCTACATAGCCCAAAATCTGAATAATGATCGAAGCAGAGATATAAGGCATGATACCTAGCGCAAAAATACTTGCACGACTCATCGCGCCACCCGAAAACACATTGAACATGGCAAGCAAAGTACCTTCTTGCTTTCCCATTAAATCAGATAAAACTGAACTATCAATACCTGGAACCGGAATATATGAACCAATCCGGTAAACAATCAGGGCACCAAGTACAAACAACAAGCGTTGTTTAAGTTCAGACAAACCCTTGTTTGCAGATGGAGACATTCCACCTCTATTCGGTGCCTTAGCCATTAACCTTCTACCTTTCCGCCAGCAGCTTCAATAGCTGCTTGTGCGCCCTTAGTTGCTCCAATACCCTGTACGGTAAATGGACGTTCAACTGTTCCAGAAAGCATGATTTTAGCAAACTTTATACTGTTATTAATGATGCCAGCTCTTCGTAAAGATAATAAATCAACGATCTCGCCTTCGATCTTGCCAAGTTCGCTTAAACGAACTTCTGCACTGACCAAAGATTTGCGTGAAGTAAAACCAAACTTAGGTAAACGTTGTTTTAAAGGCATTTGACCACCTTCAAACCCTACTTTATGGTAACCACCTGAACGTGAATGCTGTCCTTTATGACCACGACCACAGGTTTTACCAAAGGTAGAACCAATACCTCGGCCTACACGTTTTGCAGCTTTGTTTGAACCATCAGCTGGTGACAGACTGTTTAAATGCATAATTTAGTCCTCTACCTTTACCATATAATATACGGTATTGATCATGCCGCGAACGGACACTGTGTCTTCTAACTCAACAGTATGTCCAATTCGGCGCAATCCCAAACCCGTCAATGTTGCTTTGTGCTTGGGTAAGCGGCCGATTTTTGAACGGATTTGAGTTACTCTTAATGTTTTTTTAGCCACTTTTTCATTTGACATAGCACTAATCCAATATTTCTTCGACTTTTAGACCACGTTTAGCAGCCACTAATTCAGGGGTTGCCATATTGGCTAAAGCGTTAAAGGTTGCACGTACTACATTTGTAGGATTGGTCGAGCCAATTGTTTTTGCCAGTACGTTTTGAACACCAAGTACTTCCAGTACAGCACGCATCGCGCCGCCTGCAATAATACCTGTACCCTCTGAAGCTGGTTGCATGTACACAACTGAAGCACCATGACGTCCTTTCATAGGATGCTGAGTAGTGTGTCCATCTTTTAGTTCTACATTGATCATGTTTCGTTTAGCAGCTTCCATCGCTTTTTGAATTGCGACTGGTACTTCGCGTGCTTTGCCACGACCAAAACCAACTTTGCCATTACCGTCACCAACTACTGTCAATGCAGTAAAACCAAAAATACGTCCACCCTTCACTACCTTGGCAACGCGGTTAACATTAACCAGCTTTTCGATATAGCCTTCAGCGTTATCTGATTCTCTAGCCATCTCTTACACCCTTAGAATTTCAAGCCGTTTTCACGGGCTGCATCAGCCAAAGCCTGAACTCGGCCATGGTATTTAAATCCGGAACGATCAAAAGCAACGTTGGTTACTCCCACTTTAACAGCACGTTCTGCAACAGCAGAACCTACAGCTTTAGCAGCATCAATATTTCCAGAATATTTCAATCCTTCCAGGATTGTCTTATCTGTTGTAGCAGCAGATGCTAAGACCTGGCTATTTTCGCCACTTAAGATCTGAGCGTAAATGTGCTTTGGAGTTCTATGTATCACTAAACGATTGACACCTAACTCTTTCATTTTCATGCGGCTGCGCTTAGCACGGCGCAACCTTGCGGTTTTCTTATCCATGCTTTACCCCTTATTTCTTCTTGGCATCTTTACGACGCACATACTCGTCAGTGTAACGAACACCCTTACCTTTATAAGGTTCTGGTGGACGGTAGGCGCGGATATCAGCCGCTACCTGACCAACTAATTGTTTATTTGCACCTTTGACAACAACATCAGTATTTGATGGTGTTTCAATAGAAATGCCTGCTGGTATAGCGTAGTTAACTGGGTGAGAAAAGCCTAGAGTAAGGTTCAGCACACTACCCTGTACCTTTGCTCTATAACCAACACCAATAAGTTGTAGTTTCTTCTCAAACCCTTGAGTCACACCCATTACCATATTATTGATAAGTGTTCTCATGGTTCCAGCCATTGCGTTTTTGCCAGAGCCTTTAGCCTGAACTTTAACCTGATTATCTTCCTTTACAATCGCAACGCTTTGGTGCACTAACTGTTCTAAAGTGCCTTTACTACCCTTTGCGGTAACCATTTGGCCATTGACATTAACATCAACACCTGTAGGTATTATGACCGGGCTTTTTGCAATACGAGACATTGCCTGGCACTCCTTAAGATACGACACAAAGGACTTCGCCACCATGACCAGCTGCTCGGGCAGCTCGATCGGACATAAGACCTTTAGACGTAGAAATAATTGCAACTCCTAACCCACCAATCACTTTTGGTAGCTCGTTAGTGTTACGGTAAATGCGTAATCCTGGACGACTGACTTTTTTGATCATGTCAATCACAGGCTTACCTTCGTAATATTTTAATTGAACGGATAATTGAGGCTTACTTTCTTTATTAACTTCGAAGCCTTTAATATAACCTTCATCTAATAATACTTTTGCAATAGCATTCTTCAATTTTGAAGACGGCATTGATACTGTTTCATGGTTCGCCATTTGACCGTTTCGAATTCGGGTCAACATGTCAGCGACTGGATCCTGCATACTCATATCTGGTTCTCCTTGGATTGATTACCAGCTAGCCTTGGTAAGGCCGGGAATATCACCGCGCATGGCAGCTTCGCGTATAAAATTACGACAAAGACCAAATTTGCGATAGACACCGTGTGGACGTCCACTGATCCCGCAACGCTTGCGTTGACGAGAAGGTGAAGCATCACGTGGTAGCGACTGTAACTTCTTCAGAGCATCCCAAAGATCTTCTTCACTTGTTTTTGGGTTTGCAATCGCTGCTTTTAATGCTTTACGTTTCTCAGCATACTTGGCAACAATTAACGCGCGTTTTTTCTCGCGCTCAACCATAGATACTTTTGCCATGATTTAGCCCTGTTGTTTCTTAAGTGGGAAGTTGAAAGCGCTTAATAATTCACGGCCTTCATCGTCGGTATTTGCAGTCGTGGTGAAAGTAATATCCATTCCACGAATTTTATCGATTTTATCGTAATCGATTTCTGCAAACATGATCTGTTCTTTAACACCCATAGAGTAGTTGCCACGGCCGTCAAAAGATTTTGGGTTTAAACCACGGAAGTCACGGATACGAGGAATTGCGATGTTAACCAAACGGTCGAAAAATTCCCACATGCGATCTCCACGCATGGTAACTTTAGCACCAATTGGCCAGCCTTCACGCACTTTAAATCCGGCAACAGATTTGCGGGCATTGTTGATTATAGGCTTTTGCCCAGTAATCGCAATCAAGTCATTACAAGCATGTTCAAGCACTTTTTTGTCACCGAGTGCTTCACCAAGACCCATGTTAATGGTTATCTTGGTAATCTTCGGGACTTGCATGACTGACTTATAACCAAACTTGTCCATCAGTTGTTTGACCACCGTACTACGGTAAAAGTCTTGCAGTTTCGCCATTTTTATTCACCAGTTAAATAATATCTTTTAATAAATTGTTGAACCTTATAAATTTATTCAGTCAACTTACCATCAGATATTTTTTCTAATTAAGCTTCGACAAGTTCGCCATTCGATTTAAAAAAACGAACTTTCTTGCCATCTTCCAAAAATTTAAATCCGACACGATCACCTTTTCCAGTAGCCGGATTAAACAGCGCAATATTGGAAAGGTTCATTGGAGCTTCTTTCTCAATAATGCCACCTTCAATTCCTGCGTTTGGATTTGGTTTTGTGTGACGTTTAATTAAATTTATTCCTTCAACAACAACTCTATTGTCTTCAACAAGTAAACGAGTGACTTTTCCACGCTCGCCTTTACATTTACCGGTTAAAACAATAATTTCATCGCCTGTTTTAATTTTATTCATGGCCGTTCTCTCTTTATTCCGCTCTGCTTTTATTCAATGCTTGTTTTAGCACTGAGTTAAATAACTTCTGGAGCCAAAGAAACGATTTTCATAAACTTTTCGTTTCTTAACTCGCGAGTCACAGGGCCAAAAATACGTGTACCAATAGGTTGCAAGTTAGCATTTAAAAGAACTGCTGCGTTACCGTCAAACCGTATGACTGATCCGTCTTTACGACGAACGCCTTTACGAGTTCTAACAACAACAGCATTAACCACATCGCCCTTCTTCACTTTTCCGCGAGGAATGGCTTCCTTAATGCTAACCTTGATGACATCTCCAATGCGGGCATAACGCCGATGAGATCCACCAAGAACTTTGATACACATGACTCGGCGGCCACCACTATTGTCGGCTACATCGAGCACGGATTGCATCTGGATCATCAGTTTTCTCCGTTACAAACTCACATCCTCAGGATTTCCCTGATTTTGGGACGCGAGAGTATATCACTAAAATATGGTACAGGTAAGTCCGAACTTAAAAGTTCTTACTTCTCGTTAGTTAACACTTCCTCGAGTCACAATCTCAACCAAACCAAAACTTTTGGTTTTAGAGTATGGACGAGTTGAGGAAATGGTTACAACGTCGCCAGTTTTGGCTTCATTGCTTTCATCATGTACATGTAGTTTTTTTGAGCGTTTCATAAACTTTCCGTATAAAGGGTGTTTAATCTTTCGTTCAATAAGAACAACAATTGTTTTGTCCATCTTGTCGCTGACCACACGCCCTTGCAGGGTACGTAATGAAGTCGCTGCTTCAGTTACTGTTTCTTCAGACACTGTTTCTTCGGTCATCAGGCACCTACCTTCTGATTCATAATGGTCTTGACACGCGCAATATCACGGCGTACCTGTTTCAACAAATGAGATTGAGCTAGTTGACCCGTTCCCTTTTGCATACGCAGATTGAACTGTTGGCGTAATAAAGCCATCATTTCAGTCTTAAGTTCATCCGCGTTTTTTTCTCTCAACTCTTCAGCTTTCATTACATTACCGTCCGAATCACGAATGTGGTTTTAAAAGGTAGTTTTGCAGCAGCTAATGTAAATGCTTGACGTGCGATTTCTTCTGACACACCTTCAACTTCATATAACATACGACCAGGCTGAATTTGAGCTACCCAGTATTCAACTGAACCTTTACCTTTACCCATACGAACCTCTAAAGGTTTTTTGGTAATTGGCTTATCAGGAAATACACGAATATACACTTTTCCTGCACGCTTCATAGCACGAGTCATGGCTCGACGAGCTGCTTCAATTTGTCGTGCAGTTAAACGAGCGCGTTCAGTCGACTTAAGGCCAAACTCACCGAAGCTGACTTTATTTCCGCGAGAAGCTACACCACGATTACGTAGTTTAAACTGCTTACGAAATTTTGTTCTTTTAGGCTGTAACATTAATCAGTCTCCTACTTGGAACCGCGTCCGCGGCCCTTTTTCTTGGGAGCTGCTGGTTCTTCTACTTGTTGTTGACCAGGTAAAACTTCACCTTTGAAGATCCAGACCTTCACACCAATTACACCATAGGTAGTATCTGCACGAGAGATAGCATAATCAATATCTGCACGTAATGTATGAAGAGGCACACGTCCTTCTCTATACCATTCGGCTCTTGCTATCTCAGCGCCATTTAATCGACCACTTACCTGGATCTTGATACCTTGTGCGCCAATACGCATAGCATTTTGTACGGCACGTTTCATTGCTCGACGAAACATAATTCGTCTTTCGAGCTGACTTGCAACACCATCAGCAACCAATTGAGCATCTAATTCCGGCTTACGAATTTGTTCAATACTCAAATGTGCTGGTACACCAGCCATTAATGAGATCTTTGCACGAAGCTTCTCAATATCTTCGCCTTTTTTGCCGATAACCACACCAGGTCTTGCGGTAAATATAGTGACATGCAAACTTTTAGTCGGACGTTCAATATGAATGCGAGATACTGATGCGGCTTTTAGTTCTTTTCGTAAAAAATCACGAATTGCCAAATCATTATTCAAAAAATCTGCGTATTCAGTACCTTCAGCAAACCATGTAGCAGACCAGTCTTTAACAATACCAAGACGGTAACCAATCGGATGAATTTTCTGACCCATGAGTCTCTCCTAGCTTTCCGATACTTTGACGGTAATATGGCAAGAACGCTTTAAAATACGATCTCCACGACCCTTAGCACGAGCACGCATGCGCTTTTGCGTAGGAGCTTCATCAACAAAAATTGTTGATACCTTAAGTTCATCAATGTCTGCGCCGTCATTATGCTCTGCATTTGCAATAGCAGAATTCAACACTTTTTTGATAACCTCGGCGGCTTTCTTTTGACTAAAAGCCAAAATATTTAAGGCTGTTTCTACTTGCAGACCGCGAATTTGATCGGCTACCAATCGGGCTTTGTAAGCCGACATACCGACATAGCGATGTTTTGCTACTGTTTCCATCATTTCGACCTCAATTAACGCTTGGCTTTTTTATCCGCTGCATGACCACGATATGTACGTGTCGGAGCGAATTCGCCTAATTTATGACCAACCATGTCTTCTGTTACGAACACAGGCACATGTTGTCGACCGTTATGAACTGCAATTGTCAATCCAACCATATCCGGGGTAATCATCGAGCGACGAGACCAGGTTTTGATCGGACGTTTGTTGTTGGTTTCAATTGCCGCATCTACCTTTTTAATCAGGTGTAAATCGACAAATGGTCCTTTTTTCAATGAACGTGGCACAATAGACCCCTTTTATTTCTTATTCCGACGACGGACAATGAATTTATCCGTACGTTTATTGGAACGCGTTTTCTTACCCTTGGTTTGCACACCCCATGGAGACACAGGATGACGACCACCAGATGTACGACCTTCACCACCACCATGTGGATGATCAACCGGGTTCATCGCGACACCTCGTACCGTCGGACGGACACCGCGCCAACGTGTAGCACCAGCTTTACCCAACTGACGTAACATATGCTCGGATTTGCCTACTTCACCAATGGTTGCGCGACATTCTGAACGAACTCTACGAGTTTCGCCTGAACGTAAACGAATTTGAACATAATCACCTTCTTTGGCAACTAACTGAGCAGATGTACCTGCACTTCTAGCAACTTGCGCACCTTTAAGAGGTTTCAATTCAATACAATGTATCGTGGAACCCTGTGGGATATTGCGCAATGGAAGAGCATTACCTACTTTGATGGGTGCAACATCACTGTTGATGATTGCATCGCCAACATTTAAACCTTTTGGAGCAATTATGTAGCGTCTCTCACCATCGGCATAGAGAATCAATGCGATATCTGCAGTTCGATTTGGATCATATTCCAGACGCTCTACAGTTCCAGGAACATCCATTTTATTTCGCTTGAAATCAATAATTCGATAGTGTTGCTTATGCCCACCACCAATGTGACGAGTGGTAATTCGTCCATTATTATTTCGGCCACCTGTTTTGCTTTTGACTTCCGTCAAAGGCGCATAAGGTCGTCCTTTATGCAAGTCAGGATTAACAACCTTAACAAGATGACGACGCCCCGGTGATGTTGGCTTTGATTTAACGACTGCCATTTTTACATTCCTCTATCCGTTGCGGCGCCTATTCGGCACCCGAAAAGTCGATTTCCTGGCCTTCAGCCAAAGAAACATAGGCTTTACGCCAGTCAGATCGACGACCTGTTCTAGCACCCGTACGCTTCTGCTTACCTTTTACATTTAAAACCTGAACACCTTTAACTGTCACTTCAAATAGAAGTTCGATAGCGTTTTTGATTTCTTTTTTGGTAGCATCTGCTGCGACTTTAAAAACAACCTGATTACTTTTTTCGGCAACCAAAGTTGTTTTTTCACTGACAACAGGAGCCAACAGGATTTTCATCAAACGTTCTTGACTCATGCCAATGTCTCCTCAAGTTGTTTAACAGCTTCAGTCGTAATTAAAACTTTTTCATAACCAACCAGGCTTACTGGGTCAATACCGCTGACATCTCGAACATCAACATGATGAAGATTTCTAGAAGCTAGAAACAAGTTTTCATCAATTTCATGTGAAATGATCAATACGTCAGATAAATCCATCGCATTGAGTTTTTCTACCAGAGATTTAGTCTTAGGCAACTCAAGCTTGAATTCTTCAACAACAACTAATCGTTGCTGACGAACCAACTCGGACATAATGCTAGCAATAGCACCACGATACATTTTACGGTTAACTTTTTGGCTATGGTCTTGAGGTTTTGCAGCAAATGTTACACCACCCTTTCTCCATATAGGACCACGGGTTGTTCCCGCTCTAGCCCTGCCAGTACCTTTCTGCTTCCAAGGTTTTTTGCCACCACCACTTACTTCAGAACGAGTCTTCTGAGCACGTGTGCCAGCGCGAGCGCCAGCCATGTAAGCAACAACAACCTGATGAACCAGAGCTTCATTATAATCGCGACCAAACGCAGCTTCCGATACGCTCAAGGCACCTTGTGTGGAGCTTTGGCCGGGGACAGTCAATGAAAGTTCCATTCATTCTCTCCTAGTGAGCGCTTAGCTAACTGCAACTTTAACTGCTGGACGGATGATTACATCACCGCCGGCAGCGCCAGGTACAGAGCCTTTTATCAGTAATAAGTTTCGTTCTTCGTCTACACGAACAACCTCTAAAGTCTGAACTGTTACACGTTCAGCACCCATGTGACCAGCCATTTTCTTGCCTTTAAATACACGGCCAGGTGTCTGGTTTTGTCCAATCGATCCTGGAGCACGGTGAGATACAGAGTTACCATGCGTAGCATCTTGCATTTGGAAGTTCCAGCGCTTAACTACACCCTGAAACCCTTTACCCTTTGAAGTACCGGTGACATCAACTTTCTGTCCGGCCTCAAATTGCTTAACATCTAATTCGCCACCCAACTCTAGTCCAACGAGTTGCTCATCCTTCAAACGAAACTCAAGTTGTCCACGCCCAGCATCAACACCTGCTTTTGCAAAATGTCCAGCTTTTGGCTTGCTCACACGGGAAGCTTTTTTGCTTCCAAAAGTCACTTGGATAGCAGTATAGCCGTCAGACTCAAGGCTTTTTAACTGTGTTATGCGATTTGGATCTGCTTCTACAACGGTCACTGGAACTGATGCGCCATCTTCGGTGAAGATGCGTGTCATTCCAGCTTTACGACCTACGATTCCAATAGTCATCAATAGCTCCTCTCAATTAGCCCAGGCTAATCTGAACATCTACACCAGCGGCAAGATTCAACTTCATTAAAGCATCTACTGTTTTTTCAGTAGGCTCAACAATGTCAACTAAACGCTTGTGTGTGCGAATTTCATATTGATCACGCGCATCTTTATTCACGTGAGGAGAAATCAGTATGGTAAAACGCTCTTTACGAGTCGGCAGAGGAATAGGACCACGAACCTGCGCACCTGTACGCTTAGCCGTATTAACAATTTCCTGTGTTGACTGATCAATTAAACGATGATCGAACGCCTTAAGGCGGATCCGAATTCGCTGTTGGTTTGCAGCTGCCATAGCAGTGACTCTCCAATTTCAACGGTATAAAAAACTGCCGCTATATTCTTTAACAAATATAGCGACAGCCCTGTTTTTAACATTGGACGAAAATTACGTCCGTTTTAAATTTTTCTCAAACCTGCCATACGATTAATGACATCCTGAGCTTCTCTGAAATGCTATTAACACACAAGAGAGGCGCAGGATTATATAGTAACATTACAACTTGTACAACAGGTTAATGAATAATTTTTAAATTATTCTACGATCTTAGCAACAACACCTGCACCAACAGTTCGCCCACCTTCACGGATAGCGAAACGTAGACCTTCTTCCATTGCAACTGGTGCAATCAAAGTAATGGTCATGGCAATGTTATCACCTGGCATTACCATCTCTACGCCTTCT
>JBFFIY010000057.1:0-27786 GCA_041556195.1 Enterobacterales bacterium | reverse complement strand
GAAATGAGTGACAATGAAGCAGCAAAAAAGCTTCAAAATGAACGAAGGATATTATTTGATCAGATCTTTGAATTAGATAGAAATATTGCTTAGCTCATTCTATCTTCTTTCAGGCTCATTTGTTAATTGGAAAATACTGTCTACTGCTGCTAACTGAAGGGTATGCAGCAGCAGAATGATGACTAAAGCTTTAAAATTTATGATTGCTCTCCTGTAACAGGGAAAAGTTCTTCTAACAACTAAAGTCTCTAAGATGAACATCGACAGGTATTATAGAGCAATATACGAGATTATTTAATCTCCTCATTTACTATAGTGCCAAAGGTTCGTACTCGACACTCATCGAGATCGAGAGTTTCACCCAGCCAGATAAACCCATCATCGCTGTGATAATTACCGATTATATGTCCAGGTGTTATTTCAGTTGGGGTTGGGCAGCCAATAGCAAATACTGTTGAAATCTGGTACGGAGACTCTTGACCAGTACCTTCATCAGTATGGTAATAGGTACATTTCCACCATCTTAAGCCTCCAGCCCCGGCTTTCGCTTCTGACGTGAATGTAACCATTAAAGTGGTAATGATCAAAAATGCTGAAAAAAGTGTTTAATATTCATGTTAAATCCTCACTTCTATTTATTGGGGTAGTATATATCGGTGATAATGCTCATTCTCTTTTGTTCAAATTGGGGTTTGTGCCGTAAATCATCCCTATAGTAGAGATCCTCTCCAAATCTAATGATTAGAGACAAACAGTTGATACCTGTTTGAAAGGTTATTGACTCAAACAGTTAACCAATTGGATAACATCAAAGAAATCACATAATTTTTTTGCTTTACTGGTTGATTTAAACAGTAAAATCAATTTTCTAGCTCAACCCTAATCTCGAATTATCGGATAAAGCTGATAGATAAAATATTATCATCCATCCTTAATTTATAGCTATAAAAATCCTGCCAAAAACTCATACTATACTGCCATTAATTTTTGTTTTACAGGTTATGTAGAGCTATAGAAAAAGTTAAGCTTTTACCTGGTGTGTTTTGTGTAATTTGTTGATATATAAGGGGTATGTTTGAATTGATTAATGGCGAAGGCTTTGTCTTTTTCGGCTGGCCAGGCGTTTGTTTGCGCTTTAAAGATGTTTTTTTATCCTGGCTGAATAATGGCAGTAATATACCTTTTATTGGCAGTATTCTAATATAAATTAGCCTGCCCTTTTGTGAAGATACTTATGCTTTATGCAAACAGAGATTTGATTGGGGCGTAGTTGAAAGTATCGAACAATAGTTTTTAATGTTTATGCTTCTGTTCCCATATTAAGTCAACTTGATAAAACTTAATTTAATGAATAAAGGAATAAAAGATCATGAAAAAATTAACAAATATAGGTCTTGTTTTAGCAGCAATTGTTGCAGTTTCACCTATTGCCAATGCTGATAATAAAGCTTCTGCGAAAGAGGCTATAGATGAGTCTCGAAGAGCGGCTGTAATTCTGGCTGCGATACCCGAGTTGGGTGATGAGGTAATGACAACGTCAAGTACTACATCTTCGATGAGATGTTTAGTGGATACTAATAAATTAGATAGTTGGGGATCACCTACTTGTCGAAGTTGGGTTTTTGGTAGCCCTTTCTATACCACAGCTGTTTTTGAGATAGTGAACCCACCAGCAAACTTCACAATCAATTGGTCAGACAGCAGTTGTAGTCAAAGTTCAACTCAGTGCGTTCTTCCTATCAGTTTTCTTACTTCTCCTCTTTCTGTGAGTGCTGACGTGCTGGATAATTCCACTCAAACTTTTGTTCATACCTCAGCTACAGCTAATTATTTAGATAGAAGCTTATAAGTTTAGCTAAGTTGGGAGCAAACTTGACAAAGTTTTGCTGTTATTAAAAGTAATCTTAAATAAACACTGCCATCATTATGGATATGATGGCAGCTTTAACTAATCACTCCATACTTAAATGCAGATATTAATCAAATAATGTACATTTGATGCTGAAATGCCACCAAAAATAATTATTAGCCTGGTAATTTACCCATTAACTATAAATTAATGTATTAATGCACTAGCTAGATGATAGCTATGCTGTATAAAATACACCCCCTGTGCCAGAATCATTTACAAACAGGAAACTTGACGCTTATTTTAAGTCAATTACCTGATTGAAAAGTATCCAGAGTATTTTTGATATGTCAGAAAATAAAATAACAAATCAGGGCTTCCAGTGGGATCAATACTGGTCAAATGGCAATATTCACTCATTGTCCAATGCCTTTACAGGAAACTATGAAGGTGCAATAGCTCAGTTTTGGAAAGACAAATTTTCATCCTTGGAAGATGGGGCAAAGATATTAGATATTGGGACAGGTAATGGCGCAGTAGCATTTTTAGCGGCTGAAGTTGCGTTGGAAAAAAGGGTTACTTTTCATATTAGTGGTATTGATTTAGCCAAAATTGACCCTGCTAGTGCTGCCGCATCACATCCTGAACTTGAAAAATTGTTGCCTTTTATAGAATTTCAAGGAGAAATCTCGGCAGATGTTCTTCCTTTTGAGAGTGCTACTTTTGATCTGATTGTTGGACAATATGCCCTCGAATATACGTCATTAAAATCAACCATGGCAGAATTGCGTAGAGTACTAAATCCCCATGGACAGTTAAGTTTCATTATGCATCATGTCGATTCAATAATTATGCAAACGACACGAGATGAATTGGAGCAAGCTAAGTTATTATTTGAAGAAACCAAGTTGTTTTTGCGAGCACGCTCTATGGTTAAAGCGATGGGAGATGCTAATACGCCAGAAAAACGCGAAAAATTAAAATACAATAAAAGTGCTGAAAAGAAGCGTGATAACCTGAATCAGGCTTTTTCAATCTTGCAACAACGAGTAGAAATTAGCGAAGATCCAACATTTTTGCTGAAGGCTATGAATTATGTATTAGAATTGTTTAAATCAAAAGCTTTGTTACCTATGAATGAGAAGCTTCGTTATTTAAAACATAGTCAACAACTGATTGAAGGCAATCGAGAGAGGATCCAGGATCTATACAATGCCTGTTTCGATTCAAGCCGATCAGACGAATTTAACGAACTATGTGAAATAAATGGTTTTAATAAACCTGAATTCTCCCCTTTTTATAATGAAAACAATCAGTTGTTAGGTTGGACTTTGCAGGTTTAACCTGTTTTCAGGTTGATTGTAGTAGGGTGAAGACAAACTATCATAAACGATCAATCTATTTGGTATGGAGATTTTATTTATTTTGAAAAAATTCATTCCGCTAGTGACTAAATCTTTGTTGGCTTTTAGTTTTTTGGTTAGCAACATCTTAGCCAGTAACTTATCCATCACTGACCTACCCACCAGAAATTACACGCCAGAAGCACAGGTTCGTTGGGAAATGTCTAATATTTGCCAACGATTTAAGGGGACGGATAATGTGAGAAATTATCATGGAGAGATCGCCCTGATGCGTACAACAGCATTGCTGGAGCACCACACGAATGGTCATACTGTATCTTCTGGTTTACTGCTACAAACCCGTATACTCCACACCACTGAATTACAGAGCAAGGGAAAACAGCTTCAGGTACTGGAGCAGATAAAAACTATCTTTCATGAAAATCCACAATTGACAGCTCAAACCAGGTTGAAATTATTGAATTTCAGGATCCTAAGCCATTTTAAGCTGTCAAATCTGTCATTGTCGCTTCCATTTGCAGGCAAGGAAAAACCTGAAAATAAACACATGCAACTAGCTGGTGATGCAGCATTGCAGATATTACAAATTCAACCAAATAATATGCGAGTTCGTTGGTTTCTAAATTTAGCTCGTATGGCTACAAAAGATTATCCTCAGGCAGTTCCAGAGAATTGGCGGCTGCCTGCCAATGCTTTCCCGCAAGAAGTGAATTTTCCTGCATGGAAAAATTTAGCATCGGTATTGGGGGTCGATGCGTTTGATTTGGCAGGTGCTGGCATTATGGATGATTTTGATGGAGACGGATTTCTTGATTTGTTGAGTTCGACCAATGATCCCTGTGACGGTCTTAAAGCTTTTAGAAATAAGGGAGATGGCACTTTTGAAGATGTGAGTGAAGCCTGGGGGCTTTCGCATCAATTGGGTGGACTCAATATGGTTCATGCTGATTATGATGGAGATGGTCAACTTGATCTGTTGGTATTGCGAGGTGGCTGGCTAGGTGGGTTTGGACGTATTAGAAATTCATTATTACAAAATCGCTTGAAGGGGAAAGAAAAACGTTTTGTAGATACTTCTCGTTATGCGAATGTGGATTATCCGGCTCGTCCAACCCAGGTAGCTGTGTTTGCTGACTATGACAATGATGGCGATCTTGATTTTTATGTTGCCAATGAGATTGGTGACACAAAAATCTATAGTTCCCAGCTATTTCAAAATCAGGGAAATGGTAAATTTATTGATGTAGCGAAGAAGGCCGGACTGACCAATGAATTGATGGCAAAGGGTGCAGCCTGGGGAGATTTTGACAATGATGGTGATGAAGATCTTTTTGTTTCTAATATTGGCACAAATAGGCTTTATCGTAACAATGCTGATGGCACCTTTACGGATATAGCAAACGAACAGGGAGTCACCGATCCGGATAGGAGCTTTACCAGTTGGTTTTTTGATTATGATAATGACGGCTGGCTAGATTTATTTGTTGCTGATTATGGGACCAGTTCAGAAAAGGTTATGACATCTTATTTCAATAAAAAGATTCAGTCTGGTCAACCCGCTATTTACCATAATAATAAGGGGAAATTTGAAAATCGTACTCAGAATTTGGGTATTCATCGTCCCATGTTACCCATGGGAGCCAATTTTGGAGATCTGGAAAATGATGGTTTCCCAGATATTTATCTGGGTACTGGTAAGCCTGGGTTGGAGGTGCTTGTTCCCAATAATATGTTACATAATCATCATGGTAAGAGCTTTAGTGAGCTTGAATTTAGCGGGGGCTTTGCGCAATTGAATAAGGGGCATGGTGTTGCCTTTGGTGATCTTGATAATGATGGAGATCAGGATTTATTTCATCAGCTTGGTGGGTTTCTACCAGGAGATCGATCAAACAATGCTTTGTTTGAAAACCCGGGTAATAAAAATGGTTGGATCACCTTGAGATTGCATGGTAAGGGTGCTAATACCTTTGCTGTTGGTGCCAGGATTCAACTTAAATTAAAGACAGCCTCTGGAGAAAAAAACATCTTTGTACGAGTTGATTCTGGTGGCTCCTTTGGAGGTAACAGCTTTCAGCAGGAAATTGGTCTGGGCGATGCAAGCGCCATAATTGCTATTATCATACATTGGCCGGGCAATGGAGAGCCACAGATATTTGAAGCTGTGAAAATGAACCAGATCTACAAACTGTTGCAGGGGGAGGAGTTACAGGTTATTCCTTTAACTGAATTTACCTTGGGTTTACCTATTTAGATGGTCTGTTTAGATGGCCAAGAGTGAAAACATGGACAATCAACAAGCACAGCGATTATTTGAGCAGGGCATGAGTTATGAAAAGCAGGGCGAATGGTCCGAGGCCTTGCGCTGTTATACCAGGCTACGGCAACAGGCTCCACTTGCCCCCAGATTGCTAATCAAATTAACACGAGTTTATAGGCAATTAGAGCAGTTTGATAAGGCTTGGAGCTGTATTGACACCGCGCGACAACAATCACTTTCACAACAACTGAATACATTAATTCATTACGAAGAGGGTCAGTTGGCACAATTGGTCGATGATCATGTAAGGGCTATAAAAGCTTTTAGCAAGCTAACTGAATATTTACCTGATTTTTCAGAAGGTTACCGTTTGTTGGGTGTCTCGTATCAGGAATTGTATCAACATAACGACGCTGTTATCTCATTTGAGCGAGCTTTGTCTCTGGGAGTTTCAGATTCTATTGCAGTCAAGTGTTCTCTGGCTTCTTCGTTGAGCCAGTCCCATGAAGAGATAAGAGCCATTGAACTTTATCAGCAAGTTCTGAAGGAAGCCCCAGATTGTTATCAAGCCTGTTATGGGCTCGCAATGGTGTTACATGTCCAGGGAGAATTTGATCTGGCAGCTGAATGTTATCGTTTATGTAATAAACATAAACCAGACTTTGCCGAGGCATACCAACAGCTTTGTTCGACCAGAAAATTCAAGACGGATGAGGATAAAGATATTCTGATATTAGAGCAGGTACTTGCACAAGAGAAAAACAGCTACAATCAGGCACGACTACACTTTGGACTGGGAAAGGCCTATGATGATTGCCAATCCTACGATAAAGCCATGGAGCACTTTATACAGGCTAATCGGTTAAAAAAAATGGCTGATAATTCATACTCTCACTCTCAATGGGAAGATTATATCAGCAGTATTATCGAAGCATTCCCTGCTGAGATCTTCGAATCCAGCAATTCTTCAGGTTCAGAAAGTGAAATGCCATACTGGATCATTGGCATGCCGCGCTCAGGCACTACTTTGTGCGAACAAATATTATCATCTCATTCTCAAGTTGCCGGAGCGGGAGAGTTGACCTATTTTGCACAAGAAGTCAAACAGGCTTTAGAAACCTTCCCATCTACTGAAAAATTTCTCGATCCGAACAAAATGTTGTCGTTGCAACGAGGTTATATCGAATTACTAAAGAAATTAGGTAAAAAAACTCAACATGTCATTGACAAATATCCCAGTAATTACTTGTTTGTTGGTTTAGCAAAACTCATGTTTCCCAAAATGAAGATCATATATACCAGTCGTTCACCAATTGATACCTGTTTAAGTATGTTTTTCCAGGATTTTGTTTCAGGTAACACATATAGCCATGATTTAGACGATTTGGCGCATTACTATCTACAGCACCAAAAGTTAATGTCACATTGGAATAATGTGCTGCCAGGGGAGATTTATGACTTTAACTATGAATCTTTGTTGAAAAATCAGTTAGAACAGACTCAAAAATTGTTGAATTATTGCCATTTAGAGTGGGATCAGAGCTGCTTGGACTTTTCTGAAAATAAACGAATAGTGACCACCCATAGTGCCTGGCAGGTCAGACAACCTATTTACACATCCTCATCAAACCGATGGGAACCTTACCAAAAATATTTAGAAGTACTGATAAATGCATTTTCTGACTAGTTGGTTTTATATAAATAAGTTATCTAATTCATTGTATTATATGGATATTTATTTGCAGAAAGAGTTTTTGTTATAACTTGCTGTTTTAAGCCTCATATCTACAAGCTGGAATGGAAATTGAGTAAGAAATAAATAACTAAAGGCCGAATTAAAAATAAATGCCATAAAATGGGCTGAATCAACTCTATTAGCTGTAATAATCATCGAAAAATATATTGACCTGATGATCTGATTATAGGTATCATCATCTTCGACAGATTAGGCCGTTTGGCCGTAAAACGTGTTTTTGTTGATTTTTTACATAATAATTAAAACGACAAAAGCAGGCTTTGACCTCAACAAACTGGGAGAAAAACCTTGGGTACTCAAAATAATTTAGTTGCAAAGGCTGTGCGTTACGCACTCGCAACTGGTATGGCGGCAACTATTGTCGCAACTCCAGCTTTCGCAGCGGACGAAGAAGAAGATAAAATTGTAATTACTGGTTCTCGTATCAAACGTGTAGACGTTGAAGGACCTTCACCAATTACTGTAATAGACCGTGAAGCTATTGATGCTTCTGGTGATAACTCTGTAGCTGACGTCTTGCGTTCATCTACTTTCAACAGCTTTGGTTCTTTCCGTGAACGTTCTGGTGTTGGTAATGGCGCAACAGGTAATGCTACCATTAGTTTGCGTGGCCTGGGTTCAAATCGCACACTCGTTCTGATTGATGGCAAACGTGCACCTTCCTCTCCAGCATCTGGTGGTGGTGGTTTCCAAAACCTTAACCTGATCCCGATTGGAGCAGTAGAGCGTATCGAAGTTCTACGTGATGGCGCCTCAGCTGTTTATGGTTCTGACGCAATTGCTGGTGTAATCAATATCATACTTCGTGATGACTTTGATGGTTTGATTGCAAGTGTGGGTGCAGAACGACCTAGTCAAGAAGGTGCTGATGCAGCAAGTTTCTCTTTAACTGGTGGTGTAACATCTGGCAAAGGTAACATTACTTTTGTATTGGATCACTTCGAACGTAAAGAATTATTGAATGCTGACCGTGAATTTACTGCTACAGGATTGAGTATCTTTGGTTTCCCTGGCTCATACTTTGCTTATGACCACGCAAGTGGTGGATTTAATGGTGGAGACTTCCTGGGTACATTTGCAGATTCACGTTGTCCTGAAAACTTAGGTGATAGTGCTGATTTCCCTAACTCACTACAAAGATTTGGCGGTATTATATGTGGCTTTAACTATGCTGCAACTTCTGCTAACTCAGCAGCAATTGATCGTGATACTTTATTCATTAATGCCAACTATGAGTTAAGTGACAACGTCACCTTTTTAAGTCGTACAACCATTTCACGCGTACATGGCCAAGGCCGTTATGCCCCTGCTCCTGAGACAAGCTTTGCAACAATTGGTTTTGATAATCCTATCAATCCAATGCCTGGTGCTGATATTTCAGTTGTATTCCGTAATGTTCCTGGTGGAAACCGTGATACGAATACTACTGATACTTTAATAGATGTATTAGTAGGTCTTGAAGGTTCTAATGATTGGTTGGGTGGAACTGATTGGAACTTTACTGCACATCATGCACGTTCACATAATGTTGGGTTGTCAGGTGGTTTAGGTATTATCCCATTTTTCCAGCAAGCTTTAACTGATGGTACTTTTGACATGTTTGGTGTCCTTGGAGCTACATTAGAAGAGACTAATGCCCAAGCTCAAAATTTTGGTCATAAGGCTATATTCGAAGCTGAAACAGTTACTTATACTGTTGATGGTGATATTGCATTTGATTTGTTTGAATTACCTGCCGGTACAGTACCTATTGTATTAGGTTTTGAATATGAAGATCTGAACTTCTTCCAGGAGAATGATCCTCAGTCTAATTCAGGTAATGTATTTGGTTCTTCAGGTGGTGATAATGTAAAGAATGGACGTCATCGTTTATCTCTTTACACCGAATTGAATCTCCCTGTTCTAGATAATCTGGAAGTCAGTGTGGCGGCTCGTTACGATGATTACAGTGATTTTGGTGATACAGTCAACCCTAAAATTTCTGCTGCTTATCGACCTACGGATACTTTATTGTTAAGAGCTAGTTTTGGTAAGGGTTTCCGTGCACCTACGATGACTGATTTGCATGGTACTACTTCTCAAAGCTTCAATTCAGCCCTTGACAACTATGGTTGTGACGTTGGTGTTCCAAATACCTGTGCCACAACTCAGTTTGAGGTTATCTCTGGTGGTAATGATCAACTACAAGCGGAAGAATCAGAAAGTTTAACTTTAGGTGTAGTGTTTAGCCCATTTGAGAATTTCTCTGTTAGCTTAGACTACTATGATGTTGAATTAGATAGCGCTATTTCTACCACTGGCCTTCAGTCTATATTGAATAATGATAGAACGCTTCGCCAGGGTGGTGGTGCAGGAGATTCACGTGTCTCTCGTAATGCATCAGGGAAAATTATTGCACCTATTAGCCTCCAGACAGCTAATACAGCCGCCTTTAATACTAGTGGTTACGATCTTGATGTTGATTACAAACTTGATGCGGGTAATGTTGGTGAGTTTGGCTTTAATTTGATTGTTAGCATCGTTGATGAATTTGAATCTGTAGATGTAGATGGCGCACAAGATGTTGGTGTTGGTGAATTCTTTGAAGATGCAACGGCTCAACCTGACTATCGTGCAACTTTCTCTACTACATGGAACCGTGGAGATTTTGGTGCTAATATTCAAGTTCAATACATACCCGATATGGACTTCATTGATTTAGATGATGAATCTGATACTTTCAATCAATCGATTGATAAGCTGGATGAATGGACAACTATTGATGTACAGTTCACCTACAATACACCTTGGGATGGTAAACTCAGTATCGGTGCCCGTAATATCACGGATGAAGATCCACCAGTCAATACTACAACTCTGGACAGTCCATTTTACGCGCAAACATTGCACGATATCTTTGGACGAGTTCCTTACATTCGTTACGAACAGTCGTTCTAAAACCGTGTAAGATAATTCATACTTAAACAATTTGTCTAAGTATGAACGAAAGATGAAAGGTGAGCCGATTTCGGCTCACCTTTTTTTTTAATACCTTTGCTATTGAAAAAATAATTTTATTTTGATTAGTCTTAAACCAAAGTTTGGGTAGGAGTAAAATAAAATAATATGAAAGTTGGTACACTGTACGCTACACCCTTTGGTGAGAGCATATATCCTGAGGCAAACGACTTATGTCATCGACTCGAGACCTTATTCTTAGACTATGAAAAACAAGGTAATCGTTTTCGTAATGAGATGAGAAGAGACACACAAAACGGTCCTTTGTTTGAAAGTAAATTTGATCTTTTTTATAGAAATGAACCCAGTTTGGTAGAATTAAGGGAATTTTGTCATTTATCACTCGCACGTTTGATCAATCAAATTTCAGATTATTCAGAAGAAGAGTTTCAGCAATTAAATTTTGACTATCATGCCTGGTTTCATATAACACGAGCAGGCGGGTTTCAAGGAGGGCATAATCACCCAAATGCAAGTTGGTCCGGTATATTTTGTGTGAATCCGGGTGATAAGTTATGTGACAGGCCTGACAGTGGTCAGGTGCGTTTTCATGATCCAAGAATTGGTGCTAATTATTATTCAGATGCAGGATCTGAACGCTGGAAATCACCATTTCATATTGGTGGACGGCCAATTAATCATGAGAGAGGAAAGTTAGTGATGTTTCCGTCTTTTTTATGGCATGAAATTTTTCCCTATCTGGGAGATAAAAATCCACGTATTGTAGTGGCTTTTAATTGTAGAGTTACCCGGAGATAATAGATGTCTTATTATGAAAATCCCCAAAATAAAATTCAGCTGTTGTTAAAGCAGTCTAGAGAATTGTATGCGCAAAAACAATTTGCTAAAGGTTTAAAGCTATTAGAACAATGTATGCAAGCTTACCCAGACAACGCCCTTCTTATTTATGAAGAAGCCTGTTTCTTATATCAATTGGGTCAAATTGAGCATTCTATATCATCTTTAAAAAAATCAGTAAAACTAGAAGCCAATGCTCAAAATCATAGTTTATTAGCCACTTTATTGGCTGATACAGCTGAACCAGAACAAGCCAGTTTTCATCATTTTCAGGCTTTTAAATTGAAGAACTCTATGACTTTTTCAGCCTATGGTATGGCGTTAAATGGTGACTATGAGGTTGATAGCGATGCCTATCAGTTAATCAACAGTTGTTTAAATAAAACAGGGCAAGATGCGAGAGATTATGCTCGTCTTAATTTTGCTTTAGCACAGATCCATCTAAAAC
Source organism: Enterobacterales bacterium (assembly GCA_041556195.1). Classification (GTDB taxonomy): domain Bacteria; phylum Pseudomonadota; class Gammaproteobacteria; order Enterobacterales; genus 21-14-all-40-8. The sequence continues at coordinate 16,314 of JBFFIY010000057.1, read as the reverse complement.
AGGGAGATCAAAAAACAGCTTTAGAGTATTTCCATACTGGCAATCAATATTGTCAGAGTTACAGTCGATTTGATATTGATATTGAAAATGAAAAAGTTGACAGAATATGTAACGTCTTCAATTCGTTCAACATGAACACAGCAAACCAAGAAGAACATGGAACAGACACAATAGCTCAATCTAAAATAGCCTTCATTGTTGGACTGCCTCGCTCAGGGAGTACGCTTTTAGAGCAAATGTTAAATGCACATTCGTCAATTAAAGGAATAGGCGAGTCCACACTGATATCGAGTTCTATGAAGTATTTAGCACAACTTCAAGGTAAAAAGGGCTTTCAACCTGCAGATGTCCAAGAAGTAGCTCCCCAACATTGGATACAAACATCTGATTTTCTTAAACAGGAAATAAAAAATCACAGCGACAAACTGGTGGTTGATAAGCAGTTGTTTAATTATTTGTTTTTAGGCTGTGCTCAAAAAATCAGTCCAAATTCATTGTTTATTGATATTAGGCGTAATCCTGCTGATATTTTTCGATCTTGTTACATGACTCTATTTAGTGCTTGGCCAAATTTCACCCATTCTGCTACAGACTTTGTGGTTGCTTATAAAAATTATCGTAAATTAATGGCTCTTTGGAAATCTTTATATCCACATAATATTATTAGCATTCATTATGAGAAACTGGTTGATGAGCCCAAGGCCAATTTGAGCAGGATTTTGGAGCTTTTAGGCTTGGCTTTTGAGGAGCAGTGCTTAGATTTTCACAAAGCAAAAAATAGTGTGTTAACGGCCAGTCAACAACAGGTGAGAAAACCTCTTTACAAATCATCTGTAGGAGCATGGGGTAAATTTAAAAAGCATTTTCCAGAGGCTGATGAATTATTGACACCATTGAGCCAACAGTATAAGCAGGAGCTTGCACAGGTTGAATAAATTTATAGCTCTGACAATTCTATTTATACTGTTTACTCTGCTTCCGACATCAGAGCTTTACGCTAAAAAAGTACCAGTGTTTATTGATATCAGTGACAAGTCAGGTATAGATTTTGTTCATCATAATGGCATGGATGGACATCTTTATTTTCCAGAGATGATGGCAGGTGGTGGAGCATTAATAGATTACGATCAAGATGGAGACCTGGATGTTTATCTGGTGCAAGGAGGTATTTTAGCAAAATCGACCCAATCAGATTCTTTCCAACATAATGGTGGACATCTGTATCGAAATGATGGCATCAGTTCTAAAATGGGTTATATAAAGTTTACTGACGTGACTAATAAATCAGGGATTGAAAGTCACTTTTATGGCATGGGTGCAGCAGTAGGAGATGTCAATGGAGATGGTTGGCCAGATTTATATTTAACCAATTTTGGTCATAATCAATTGTGGCTCAACAAAAAAGGACATTTTGTTGATGTTACCGAAACTGCTGGAGTCAATGATAAGCGTTGGAGTGTCAGTGCCAGTTTTGCAGATATAGATGCAGATGGCGATCTGGATCTTTATGTAGGAAACTATGTGGATTACAGTATTTCTGGCCATAAAATTTGTAAAAGAATGGGGGGTAAAGCTGATTACTGCTCACCAAAATCCTATTTTTCCCAAGCTGATCGGTTATTTGAAAATAATGGAGATGGAACTTTTAGAGATATTAGTCTTTCATCAGGTATTACTAAAAGTTATGGCGGAGCGTTGGGCGTTGTAGCTGCAGATTTTGATAAGGATGGCAAGCTGGATATTTATGTTGCTAATGATGGTGTACCTAATCAATTATGGCTTAATCAGGGTAATAATAAATTTGAAAATGAAGCATTACTTGCTGGAGTTGCGGTGAACAAAATGGGGTTGTCAGAAGCAAGTATGGGTGTAGATGTTGCAGATTTTGATGATGATGATGATCTGGATTTATTTATGACTCATATGGCGGGTGAAAGTAATACTCTTTATGTGAATGATGGTTCAGGTTGGTTTGATGATAAAACTAACAAGGCAACACTGAGTTTGAATAGTCGCCCTTATACTAGTTTTGGTGTTGTCTGGTTGGATTATGATAATGATATGGATCTCGATTTAATGATCGCAAATGGCGCTGTTATTTTGAATACAGCACAGTTAGTGAAGGGGATAAAACTCCCCTTAAATCAGCCTAATCAATTACTTGAAAATACTGGTAATGCTAAGTATATGGATATAAGTGCTTCCCAGGTAGCACTGAAAAAAGATAAATCAGTTAGCCGTGGGCTATTGGTAGGAGATCTAGATAATGATGGCGACCAGGATGTTATCATCAATGACAATAATACTACCCCACAAATTCTGCTTAATATTGTTGGAAATTCGAATCAATGGCTTGGTTTAAGTTTGCTGGATAAAACAGGTAAAAAGCATCAACTAGGGAGTACAGTAACACTGCAACTGTCCACAGGAAAAAAATTGGTTAGAATGGTACATCGTGATGGAAGTTATGCTTCTAGCCGTGATCCTCGGGTATTGTTTGGATTAGGTGCCCATCAAAATATTACAAGCATTGTAGTAAAATGGATTGATGGGACACAGGAAAAATGGTTAGATCTTGAGCTGGGAAAATATCACTCAATTATCAAAGGTGCAGGTGTAAAACTTAATGAAATTCAAACTATTAAGTAAATATATAAAATTAAAAAATACTCTAGAAGTTCTTTTTCTAGTTGGTCTATTTTCGGCTAATTTGTCTGCTTTACCATTACCTGAAATCTATAATTTGGATCTGAAAGGTTTGTCGCAAGAAAATATTAGTCAAATAAATTTGGCAAAACAGAAAATAATAAGTTTTTCAGAAACGGGTTCAAAGGAAGAGCTGGCAGAACTTTTTGGCCAAATCGGTATGCTTTTCCATACCATACAACAATTAGAAGTAGCCAAAAGTAGCTATTTATCTGCGGTAGATTTAAATTCTAAAGAGCCGAGATGGCTTTATTTATTAGGTATGGTCTTTCAACAGGATGGTAATGCTGAAGAAGCCTATAATATTTTCAGGAGATCTTTTGAGTTACAACCGGATTATTTACCAACCCTTGTGCATTTGGGCAATGCTTCCTTGCAAAAGGATGATTCGGCTCAAGCAAAACGGATTTTTTCACAGCTCTATTTGCAAGATGGTTATAAGGCTATTTCTGCCGAAGCCCTTGGTCGAATAGCTCTGAAAGATGGTCAGCTTATAGAAGCCATTAATTACTTTAAAGAAGTACTAAATTTACAGCCTCAGGCTGACAGAGTTTATTATTTTTTAGCACAGGCTTATAGAAAAGCAGGTAAAAAAGATGAAGCAAAACAGGCACTAACTAAACGCGGTGAGAGGTTCCCTCACTTTTCAGATCCCTTAATGGCATATGTTAAATCCCTGAATATCTCTGTACATCAAATGTTGACTCAGGGCTATTCTTTTTTAAAGGCTAAAAATTATTCTAAAGCGGTAGAATTATTCGATAAGGGATTACAAATTGAGCCTGACAATGTGAATCTCTTGACAGCAAAAGGTCTTGCGAATGAATACTTAGGTAATGACAAGGCTGCCTTAGCACTTTATAAAAAAGCCTTATCATTAAAACCTACTGATACCACAGCTCTATTTAATCTGGCTGTATTGGAAGAGATTCTGCAGAACCCTAAGCGTGCAGCTGAGCTTTATACAAAATTATTAACCGTGCAAAAGGATCATATCGATGCATTGGCAATGTTTTCTGACTTACAATTTCGAGAGGGTAATTTTGAAGCGGCTTCTAAAACGTTTGCTAGCTTGCAGCTGGTGACACCAAGCAATTCACAGGTAATGCTTTATCGGGGAGTTTCATTGCTGGCGACTGGAAATTGTCCTTGGGGCAGAAATATACTTAGTGAAGCGTTAAATCTAGATCCAGCCAATGGCAATATTGCTTTAATTCTTTCCGTAACATTGGCGCAATGTTCTGATGAAGCAGGCTTAAAGCGTGCTAGAGAGTTAGTAAATCAGGTTTATGCTTCTCAGCCTTCATTTCAATCTGCCAGATTTACCGCTTATATACTGGCTTATATTGGTAAATTTGAAGATGCTATTGATTTGCAAACTCAGGCTATGTTTGAAGCACTTAAAAACGGTGGTTTAGCACAATATCCTGATCTTGCCGTTAATATGAAAAGATATCGAGCGGGGAAAAAACCTGACTGGAATTGGCAGGCCTATGCTTATGAAATAGCCAAATCTGCACCTACTCGGAAAGGGAAATGAATCGGCATCATCGATACTACGCCGCAACTTGCCAAACTGATTTTCCGGCAGCAAAAACTCACAGGGATATTGCTAGCCGGGTAACACACATGACTGATATGGTTGAGCAGACCATTGTTGGTTACGAACCTTTTCATGATGTTCGTCTATTGGTATTTCCCGAGTTTGCTCATACCCCGCCAATTTATTCTACCGTTGCAGAATTGAGAAAAAAACTGGCAGTGCCAATACCTAATGAACATACCGATGCTTACCACAAAATTGCAAAAAAATACGGATGTTATATCCAGACGGGTACTTTTTTAGAAAACCACCCCAATTATCCCGAACATGTTTTTAATACCACCTTGCTAATAGGACCTGAGGGTATTATCAGTACCTACAGAAAAACCAATCCCTGGATACCCTGGGAAGTGCATTCCAGCCCTCATGATTTCCCCGACTTTCCTGAGGAGATATTTCCAGTGGCAAAAACTGAGTTGGGTAACATTGGCGTTGCTATTTGTTATGATTGGCTATTTCCAGAAGTACTTAGACAGTTAACCTTCAATGGTGCAGAAGTATTGGTGAGAGTATCCGCTTATATGGATCCCTGGGGAACAGCGAGTCCAATGGATTGGTGGACAAATATTAACCGGACTCGCGCAATCGAAAATTGTGCTTATGTGGTTGCAGCAAATCAGGGAGCAAGTTATCAACATTATCCTCCTTTCAGTTGGCCTGGTGGTAGTATGGTTGTAGATTTTGATGGCCGTATTCTGGCTCAGGCTGAAGCCGGTGGTGGAGAGCGAATTGTTGTGGCTCCGATTGATATTGAGGGATTACGCTATGAGAGGGAACGTCGTTTAGGGCATGATACCATGGCACATAATCGTAATGAGTTATATCAATATCTGGATGGAAAAGGTTTTATGCCATCAAAAGATAAAGTTCCATCGATTGATTCATTAAAACAGGCAATAACAGAATCCAAACAATCACTAAAAGAATGATGATAAATGGTCAGTCAAAAGTATTTTAAAAAAATCCTCACACATTTAACCACCATACTCTTTGGCCTGGTTATGATAAACGCTTGTCAAAAGGAGAGCGCAGAAGAGCTTAATCAAAAAACGGGTAGAGGAACAGTTGATTCTGAAATCGTCGCTGTTATTAATCAGGCTGCGGCAATAATGGGACAATATCGTTATCAGGATACGGTAACCTTATTAGAACCCTGGTATACATCTCACCCTTCTGAAGTGGCAATAACCTTAAATCTTGCTATAGCTATTCTTAACAGACAAGAAGATGGTGATATTGAACGTGCCATAGCATTAACCCTGGAAGTCAATAAAAATGAGCCTGAAAATATTCAGGCAAAGTATATCCGAGGTTTGTTATTTCTTTATCAAGGCAAACCAGAAAATGCCAGAGATTTACTTACCGAAGTGACTATGAACCATGATAAAGATCCCTACGCACTTTATTTTCTTGCTCAATCATATGATCAAACCAGAGAATTTAATTTGGCCTTTGAACATTATGCAAAGGCTATTGAGTTATCTTCAAATTTAAGAAGTGCTCTTTATGGTGGCGCTATGGCTGCGCGAAGAATAGGTGATAAGAAAAATGCCCGTTTTTATTTGAATCAATATAAAAAATTAGATAACAACCCAAAAGCGATATTGGCCGAATTTAAATACACTCGTATGGGGGCCCTTGCAGAAGTACAACCCATACAAGCTATGTCAGCTATACAGCCAAAAGAGCTGCCACAAGGTAAGCTGTGGCATGAACAATCTCAAACAGTTGAGACTAAAGCAGATTCATTTGCTTTGCTTCAGACTCATCAACAAAATGCTTTGCCATTATTGGTGTTAACCTCTACAAATGAAACGTTGAAACAAAATCTATTACTTCAAAATAGAGAGCTAACAAAATCACCTCACAGTTACCCCGCTTATTCAAACTCAGCATGGGGAGATATTAATAACGATGGATTGTTTGATGTGGTTCAATGTCACCAACAGGCTATAGAAATCATACTGCAACAACCTTCTAATCAATGGAATAAAAAGATAATTCTTGATAATTCTGCAGGTTTTAAGGGGTGTTTTGATATCAAGCTTATTGATGCCGATCATGATGGGGATTTAGATGTTTATGCAGCTTTAACCTCTGGTAAAGATGAGCTTTTTTCGAACAATGGTGACCTAACTTTTAGAACCTTGAGTGCTCTTTGGGATTTTAAAATGGAGTCTGCTACCTTAAGTATTATTCCGGTGGACTGGGATCATGATAGAGATCTGGATTTAGTATTACTGAAAGAAACTGGAGAAACGATTGTATTAATCAATAAACTGTTTTGGAACTATCAAAAGCAAGTTATTGAACTTGATTCTAAAAGTCCAATCCGGCAGTTATTAGTTGTAGATAATAATAGTGATGGTCAATGGGAATTGCTGACTTATGATAGTTTGCAACAATTAAAACAGTGGTCTTTTCAACAGTCACCAGCTAACAAATCACCTGAAAACAAGCTTCCAGATAAAAAAACTGAAACTTTATGGTTCCCAAAAACATTGGCAACAGATTTAGGAACGTTGTCATCATTAATAAATCATGACTTAAATGGTGATGGACAAGCTGAAGTGATTGTCGCAGGTAATAAGGGGCTTTACTGGCTCGAGCCAAACCTGTCAGGTAAATCTCAGTTAGAGGAAAAAGCTTCCAGCAATTTAAACCAATTATTAAATACGGATATTTTGAAAACGGCTCTTTTTGCGTCATCTGAACACAAGGGACCGGGACTTATTGCATTACACCAAACAGTAGAGGATGACACTACTGCAAGAACACTTGAAGTATTCTTCCCGGGTGAAGCTCGGTTTAACTTTGCCAATATTTATCTATCAGGCAAAGAAGACCAAAGCGCATCCATGCGCTCCAATCGTCAGGCTATTGGTGTTGAGGCTCGGGCAAGAATTCATGACCATTGGCAAGTTTTATCACCACTGGCCGCAGTTGGAAATGCTGGACAGGACATTATACCTCTTATGATTTCCACAGAAGGTAAAGGCAGCATTGATTATGTGGAACTGCGTTGGCCAGATGGTGTTTACCAAACAGAACTTGATGTTAAATCCGGCACTGTGAAAATTGAAGAAACGCAGAGACAACTTTCCAGTTGCCCGGTATTTTTTGTAAAAACCGAAAAAGGCTACCAGTTTGTCAGTGACTTGTTAGGCGTTGGTGGTATCGGTTTTTTGGATAAACCAGGCGTCAGTATTGCACCAAGACCATGGGAATACTTTCTGCTACCACAAAATTTGATTGAAAATAATGCATCCCAGGTAAGTATTCAAATAACCGAACCCATGGAAGAAAATGCCTATCTGGATTCTGTTAATCTACATCGTTATCGCCTGCCCCAGGGTTGGCAGATGGTGTTGGATGAACGTATGGGGGTTAATGCACCACTGCCAACTGGTGAAGCTGTTTATTACAGACAATCTATAAACCCCATTCAGGCGATTGATAGAATGGGCGAAAATATTACTAATCTATTGTTAACTAAAGATAATAACCCCGCCCCGGTAGGCGCTTTACACCAGAAGTATATTGGCTTGTTAAAGCAAGAACAGATCATCATATTATTTTTTGATCAAACTTCCTTAGTAAATAGTGCCGATCATCAATGGGGGTTAGTTACCGATGGCTGGGTAGAGTATCCCTATTCTCAAACAGTGTTTGCTGCCTGGCAATCAGGGCAAACCTATCAGGCACCCAGTTTTGATATTCGAGTTAATGGTGAATGGCAATTGTGGCGAGAGCAGATGGGGTACCCTGCTGGTATGCCAAGACAATCATTCTTCCCATTAGACCGTCTTCCTGAAGGTACAGACGCCATAAAAATACGTAGCAATCTGGAACTCTATTGGGATCGAATTACTTTGGTGAAAATTGAAAATAAACCAGAAATCGAATTACAAACGGCCAGTCTTAGCAAGGCTAATTTGAAAAAAATCGGTTTCCCAAAACGTTTGAAAACGTCACATAATCGTCCTGATTATGTATTTGAAGAGCGAAAACCTTTTGCGGATATGAAGAACTTAACGGGTGATTATACCCGTTTCGGAGAAGTTAATGCGCTTCTTGAAAAAGAAGATGATGCTTTAGCAATATTGGGAGCAGGAGAGGCTGTTAGCCTTGAGTTCTTATTTGAAAACGCCTCTAATAACAAGTTTGACAAAATATCAGATGGAACCACCTATTATGTACTGGAAACCCGAGGATATGCTAAAGATATGGATCTTTACACCAACCAGGGTGGAACGGTTGGCCCTCTACCTCAAAAATTTTCTCATGATGAACAGCTCAACATGAAACGAGAAAAACTTCATAATAAATACAATATCCGCTATCAAGATAACTGGTAAGTTTAATGAAAACTAAAAAATTACCCTTGTTATCTTCTACACTGAGAAAAATTCATCAGTTATTGTGGTTTGCTTTTATTATTCTCACGACAGGAGGGTTTTACCTGGCTCTTATTACCTTCAGTGAATGGTTATCCGGCAACATTTTACAGGGAATGTTTTATCAATGGATTTTTCTCAGTCATTTGTTCGTTGGGATCATAACAATCCCAATATTAGTTTATTTTATCAGTGATCATTTTAGACGGGGTTGGAACAGGCCGAACCGTAGAGTGGTTTATATTGGTGTAACTGTTGCGCTAAGTTCGTTGGTAGTCGCTTTGACGGGATTTTTTTTAATACGCTTAGAAGATTTTGTAACAACCAGTGGGTTTGGTCGAGAAATTGCCTATTGGTTACATGTGGTCATTCCGGTGGCATTAATTTACCTCTATAGACTTCACCGTAAAATCGGCAAACCCATGGATAAAAACCACTTGCATAGCAGAGTTAAAATTGTTGTTGCTGCTGTGACATTGATTGTCATTTTTCATTTTGGTCAATTATTTTGGCAAAAAACCGACTATATAAAACCCTTTTCTCCTAGTCTGGTTGAAGTGGTTGATGGAGAGCAAATCAGGTCAAGCGATTTATTAATTGATGATTATTGTAAAGAATGTCATGAAGACGTTGTGGAGCGTTGGCAACATAGTGCGCATCATCTAAGTTCTTTGAATAATCCCATTTATGATTTTTCGATTAACAATACTAAAAAAGCTCTCGAACAAATACAGGGCCATTCAAAGAATGCCCAATTTTGTGCAGGTTGTCATGATCCTGTATTGCTGTTAACAGAACAATTTGATTCAGATAAGTTTGTTAAGGGTACAGCAGAGGCTGAAGCTGGTATTAATTGTCTGAGTTGTCATAGCATTCAAGGCGTCAGTGGCCGCAGAGGAAATGCAAACTACCAATTTAAACTGCCACAGCATTATCCGTTTGCTTTTAGTGATTCAGATAGCTTGCGCTGGTTGAGTCGGCAATTAGTAAGAGCCAAACCAGAACTTCACAAACGTTCTTTCTTAAAACCTGTACACAAAACTACAGAGTTTTGCGGGGTCTGCCATAAGGTTTCCATTCCCAGAGTGGTTAATCAATATCGCTGGTTAAGAGGACAAAATCATTTCGATGAATTTGCGCTAAGTGGCGTTTCTGGTTTAGGTGTCAGTAGTTTTTATTACCCGGATAAAACCCATAATAATTGCAATGCCTGTCATATGAAACCCATTGATTCAGATGATCCGGCAGCTACTCAATTGAGTGATTCATCCGCTAATCAAATTCATGATCACTTGTATCCTTCGGGAAATACAGCACTACAATTATTTCAAACCATGCCAGAGAAAATACTGGATGAAAGAGTCGCAGAGTTAACAGATGTGGTGCGATTGGACATATTCGGATTTCGCGAAAATGCACAAATAGATGGAAAGTTAATTGGCCCGGAGCTTGATAAATTTAAATCTTTAAAACCTGGAAAAGAGTATTTGTTGGAAATTGTGATTAGAACCACTGGTATGGGTCATATGCTTACAGGTGGGACAGTTGATTCAAATGAGCTTTGGTTACATACCCAAATCTGGTATCAAGATGCCGAAGGTGAGCACTTACTAGCTGAGTCAGGCTCTATAGAGAAGGAAACCGGCATCATTAATGAATATAGTCATTTTGTTAATTCCTACTTATTAGATCGCAAAGGAAATAAGATTGATAGAAGAAACGTCGAAGATATCTTCGTCCCGTTATACAATCATCAGATCCCGCCTGGAGCGGCCGACGTTGTTCATTATAAAATCAAATTACCTGAAACTGACTGGACATCTTTGAGAGTTGAGTCATCATTGAACTATCGCAAATTTTCACCTCAGTTGATGAAACTGGCAGGTGTTGGCGACAATAATAAAGGTATACCAGTCGTGATGATGGCAACGGATAAATTATCCATTTCTCCCAATACAGCTAGCAAGCAACAAATTATTCCTTTGTGGCAACGTTGGAACGACTATGGCATAGGCTTGCTGAGAAAACCTAAAAAAATGCAACTTAAACAAGCAGAACAGGCATTTTCTCAGGTGGCAGAAATGAGGAAAAGTGATGGGCCTGTTAATTTAGTGAGGGTATATTTAGCAGAAGGCAGGCTGGATGACGCCCAGCAACAACTCAATAAAGCTATTGATATGAAAACCGCCAAAGCCTGGACTCTGCTGTGGTTAAAAGGGCAAATTGAACAACAAAATGGTTATTTAGAACAAGCCATATCCACTTTTGAAAAAATCATTCAGACGAATTTTTCTTCGGAAGAACGAATTTTTGATTTCTCAAAGGATTATCGATTACTCAATCTTCTGGCTAAAACTGAAATAGAAGCTGCACTGAGATACAAACGTTCGGATAATAATTTGTATCATAGCTGGTTAAATAATGCTAAAAATCATCTCTTGCAAGTTTTGAAACTTGATGATGAAAATGCAACAGCTTATTTTAATTTAGCGAGAGTTTTGCAGTTACAAACTACGAATTTACAAGGTGTTGAACTCCAACAAAATAAGCAGCAAATAAAAATGTATAAAGAATTACACAATAAGTATCGCCATGACGAGTTTGTCAGAGGGCGAGCTATTTCAATTCATCGACAAAACAACAAGGCTGCGGATAATGCTGCCAATGATGTTGTGATCTATCCTCTTAACTAATCCACTATCTGAATTTAAGTCATATTATGAAAAAGCGATTATTATTACCTGCAATAGCGATATTGATTATCTTATTGCTAAGCTTGCTCTGGTCTCGATTTACAGAGACTGTTGAGGTGGAAAAATTAACCACTGTTAAAGTGCAGCAGCAACTCCCTGATTTTCAATTTTCTGAGATCACTAAAAAATCTGGTGTGAATTTTAAGCACATAAATGGTGTTTATGGAGAAAAATTCTTACCCGAAACCATGGGCAGTGGAGTAGCGCTTAATGATCTGGATAACGATGGTGATATCGATCTGATCTTTGTGAGGGCGCAACAATGGCCATGGCATCAATATGATGACTCTCAAATTAATGAAGCTGCCCAGCCCAGCCTGGTTATCTATCTAAATGATGGCAAAGGACAATTTTCTATTCTGCAAGATGATAATCTTAAAGATAGTTTTTATGGGGTCGGGGTTGCTGTTGCAGATATTGATGGTAATGGATTTGCGGATATTTTTGTGACCACATTGGGGAAAAATCGTCTCTATATGAACTCAGGTAATGGATTTGTCGAAAAAGCCGACGAGCTCGGTGTGACGGGTTTGGAGACGGAATGGAGTACAGGAACGTCTTTTTTTGACGCCGATAATGATGGTGATCTGGATCTGATGGTGGCCAATTATGTTCAATGGAACAAACATCTGGATTTAACGGTAAATTATCAATTAGCAGGAATTGGCAAAGCTTATGGGCCTCCAACAGACTTTGAGCCTTCACAGCTTCACCTTTATATGAATGATGGTCAGGGTCAATTTCAGGATGCATCCAGCCAGCTACAGTATCAGGACTCGGAGTCCCTGTTAGTAAGTGCTCAATCTTCAAGCCGGAAAATATCAAGTTCTAAAGCTAAAGCATTAGCCATACAGCCTTTTGACTTCGATGATGATGGCCTGTTAGATGTTTTTGTAGCAAATGATACCAGTAGAAATTTTTTCTTTCATAATCAGGGAAATGGCAAATTTCTGGAAATTGGAGAAGATGCCGGTCTGGCTTATGATAGTTCGGGCCAAACCACTGGAGCAATGGGGGTTGACGTGAGTTATGTGGGGAAGTCTCAAGATCAAATAGTGGCGGTTGGAAACTTTGCCAATGAAATGACCTCGATTTACCTGAAATTTTCAGAAGATAACTTGTTTTCAGATCTATCAGCAACTGCTGGCATTGGACCGACCAGTCGCAAACGCTTAACCTTTGGATTAGTGATGACCGATTTTGACCTGGATGGCCGAGAAGATCTGTTTCAGATCAATGGGCATGTAGAAAATGAAATCGAAAGAGTTCAAGCCAGTCAACATTACCAACAAGCGCCACAACTATTTTGGAATTGTGGAGAGAAATGTCCTGCTCGTTACCAACTGAGTGATATTTTTAAAAATGAACGTTGGGTGGGAAGAGGTTTAGCTTATGCCGATCTTGATTTGGATGGCGATCTGGATCTGGTGGTTACTCAGGTGAATGAATCTGCGATAATCTTATCAAATGAAACCAAAAATACCGGGCACTGGATATCGATTATATTGCAAAATGATTCCCCCAAAAATGCTAATGCGATTGGAGCTATGGTGACTCTAACTACTCTTTCTGGAAAACAAAAGAAACTGGTAATGCCTACTCGTGGTTATTTATCACAAAGTGAGAGCAAACTGACCTTTGGTTTGGGAGAGAATGAAAAGGTTGAAATAATTGAAGTTGTTTGGCCTGATGGCCGAAAAACTCAACATAAAACAGCTAAAATAGATCAAACAATTACTCTGAAGAAAGAACATTGATGATTTCCTTATCAAATTTCTTATAAAACCTTAATTCTGGATAAGGAAAAAAGATTTTATTTACCACGAAGAACAGGCGCTGATGAAAATCTCTTAAACAAAGTTCTGCTTACAAGGGCTGGCCTTTCTTACAACGTTTTTCTGCTTCTTTGTCGGTTAAAACGGTTAATAGCCCCTGAGTCAAATCGATAGGTGTCGAAGAATAGTTGATGCTTGTAATGGCATCCATAAACCCTGTTATCTGGGCTGTAGCCAATTCTTCTAAGTCTTTGCTTTTATCAACTTCTGGTGGGAATTTATCGGTAGGTATACACTCTTTGGCATTTAAAGAGTGGTGGCGTCTACAGGTAAAAGGTCTTATATCATAGATGCTACACTTATGTTTTTTAAGAAAAACACAACTAAAATCACCACCTTCGGGAGTTTGAGAGCGTACTTTAAGAGTCCCAACAAGTTGCTCTATTTCTGCTTTATCCATTCTTAATTTAAGCATATTGGCCATATAGAATGCTTCAGAAGGTAAAATTTCGATTGTTCTTGAATAAACACAGCAATGAACACATCCAGCCTTACAGTCAAACTTCAATCCACTGTTTTTGATAACGTAATCAACAGTGATATCCAGTTCACGATGAAGCTCGGCAGATAAATTGGCAATAAATTTAGGCTTTTTGTTTGTACGAAGCTTTTGTTTAAATTTTTTAGAGGTTTTATTAACTAATAGCATTAAGCTATTTTGGTTTTTAACAGAAGTCATTGCATCATTCTTCTATTTCTCTGGTATTTGATTCCATAGAACTTGAGTATATATTATGCTCGAAGGGATTAGCTGGAGAGCCAGGGATTCGGTGTGCTTCATTTGCCCAATCCCCAAAATCTGCCATTTTACATCTATTTGAACAAAAAGGTCGAAATGCATTTGATTGATCAAACCGTACTGATTTTTTGCAGTTGGGGCAAGGGACTATTATCGGTGGTTGGTCAGATTTAGAGTTTGTTGATTTATTTGTCATGATATAAGTTAGTTACGAGTTACGAGTTACGAGTTACGAGTTACGAGTTATGGGCTATGAGCCTTGGATTTTGATTTTACGCTCGATATCTGGCCAGGGCAAACTGTATTTCAAGTTCGGAAGTTAGATTCTCGTTCTGTTTTTCCCTGATTTGATTGGTGGGTTTGAGTTGTAAGCTCAAGCGATGAGCTCCCAAACTAACTTCGGGCACATAATGAATAGAAGCAGGAAGTTTAAGTGCAATTAACTTAACTTTGACATCAATCGCTTCCTGATAATGGAGATTTTTGGTGATACAAGTTTGAAATTCACCTGACTCCCGATAGAGTCTTAGAATGACATTTACACTGGTGCGATAGATTTTTACAAGATTTAGCCAATGGGTTAGCCTTGAATGGGTTTGTTCGACACCAGAAGCGATAAAATGAGCAATGGGTGGTGAATCGAAGGTACACATGGTGCCTCCTAAACTCCATTTTTGACGAATCAATGAAAGCAGAGGATCTTTACGAAGTTTGTCTCCGGCTCTTCCTTCAGCAGATAACGACTGGTTTAACTTCTCAAGTTGGCTGACAAAGTAAGTGAGTTTAGAACCATCCACTGCGGGATTATTCATTAAATTTTGCATGCTTGTATGAAGTCTATCAAGTTCTTTTAATAGCTCTGCACGGACATCGTTTCTTTCAAAGAAATCTATTATCTCAACCAAACGAAACAAAGCGGTTTTTTGGGCAGACTGATGTTTTAATTCGGCTAATCCACGAATTGTTTTGAACAGCTGTTCGAGCCGAAGAAATTTTCGGGTCTGTTGATTGGTGGGAAATTCGTAAAGGATAGCTTCCATCTGTTATCTCAAAAGTTTACAACCTGTTAACCTATTTAACCTCAACTCAGGATAAGCTAGGCCTCTCAATACAGTGATTTTCGCGCCTTTCTGCGTTACCTGAAAACTGCCTCCTGCGTTTTCAGAGTACATGCCATCCATGGCAATAAATTCACTCAAAATAGCCAGCTATTTGTTCGTGAACTTGCCTTGCCAGGTACAAAAATCCCAATATTGACCGAATGAATCACCATGTGCAAAACGTCAATAGTTGTAACTTATTGAAATTTAAGCATTTAATGCAATTAAATGACCTGTCTTATCCCGAGTTGAGGTTATTTAAATAATTTTAGCATGTCTTGGCTAACTCGAGGTACTGAAGATGTAATTTTTTAACCTGCTGTTCAAGTGCAGATAAGCCTATTCCATTGTGCTCTTTTTCATTAAAAATGACGTCATCTGCCATAGCTAAACGTTCTTCTCGAGATGACTGGCTGTCAATAATAGCTTGAGCTTCTTCTACAGTACATGAGTCTCTTTTTATAAGCCGTTGTCGTTGAGTTAAAGTTTTTACATCAACAACCAATACTCTGTTATAACTGTATCGGTTGGGGTTTTCCACAAAAAGAGGAATATCTAATAATATATATTCACTGCCTGATTGTTGTTGTTTCTGTTCTATTTCTGTCTGGATCAAAGGGTGGAGTAACTTTTCAAGCTGTTTTTTAGCATTGAGATCTGAAAATATTTTCTGCCTTAATAACGGGCGATTAAGTTGCTCATCGGGTAAAAAAAATGCTTCCCCGAAATGGTTTTTAATTGCCTTCCATCCAGATTGATGAGGTTTAACTATTTCTCTGGCAATTTTATCAGCATCGATGATGTCAATTCCGTATTGATGAAACATCTTTGCAACGGTACTTTTTCCGCTGCATATACCTCCAGTAAGAATGACTGAATAGGGTAAATTCACCTTTCGGTTTCGATTGTCGGTGTTCAATGAAGCCCGGACCAATTTAGATAAATATCTACTAATTTATCTCCCCAAAGTAACATAAGCCATCCTGCTCCGGCTAAATAAGGGCCAAAGGGAATTTTATTACTGGTTTTAAAAACTAACATAGAAACACCGCCAACAATGGCGCCTATGACAGAAGCAATCATTAATACAGGTAGAAATTTTGAGGTAATCGGACAATATTTTAGAGAGATAATTGAGAAAGTAAAGGTTGGAACTACACTTGAAAAAGCAATGAATGAAG
>JBFFIY010000056.1:0-27955 GCA_041556195.1 Enterobacterales bacterium | reverse complement strand
GTAATAACACCATAATTGTCGGGCTAAAGCCCGACCCACAGCGCAGATTATAATCGTGCCTGTTCTTTAGTTGTTGATACAATTAAATGTATTTTGTTGTTGGCTAAAACTCTCCAGGAGCTACTGTCAGCATACTTCCCGTGGTCTCATCACTATTAAATAAAATTCTAATTTCTTTATACCCATATTCAAGTTCAGTGTTCTTAACAAGAGAAACGCCTTTTCTTAAATTAGGAAGCACAGATTTTGTTAACTTATCAACGGTCTCATTTTCAATATATGATATACGTATAGCACATACCCCTTTGCCACACGAGTAATCATAGTCACGATTAAGAAGTCCTTCTATTCCATTTAAATCCTCCTCAAGCTGTTGTTTCTTTATCATGGAAGTTTCACTGTTATCTTCAGATAGGCTATCTATAACTTTTTGAAAATCTTTTTGAGCAATAGATTCTTTGGCTATACCGAAATTGAATTCGTTATTTTTACCAATATAGTCTTTAATTTTTGTAGCTGCCTCTTCTTCTTTGAGGGTTTTGTTTGCAAGAGGTAGAGAATTTTTTTGTTCATTTTTTGTTGGGTTATCAATATTTTGTTTTATAGCATTTTCTAGTTCCAAACAAGAATCTTCCAAGCAATTAGAATTGCCACTTTTTTTGGTTTCTATATAGCTGGTTTTATCTCCGATCTGGCCCTCTGAAAGAAAAAAATCTTTTTTCAGTAAAAGAAAAAATACGGTGGTAAAAAAAATCCCCAAAAAGGCAAATTTAATTATTTTTCTATTCATGCTCTCTTCAGGACACCCATAAGTTACACTCTTCAGGACACCCATAAGTTACACTCTTCAGCACACCCATAAGTTACCAACAGTGGTTAATAAATTTATGGATGTCCCATGTTCCCTTTTTAAATATTTCTCATTTTAGAAAGCATTTTTTTCTTTTCCATCCATACATTATGTAATGACTGTAAAGAGTTGACAGGGGGATCCTGGGGCAGGTATTTCATTTCGTCACCATGATGTCGGCCAAGTTGGTAACGAATGGAAATGTCAATTTCCTGGAAAAACTCACTAACACTGTTACTTTCAAACCAGCCTGATTCAATATCTGTAGCCACTTCCCGCAGTGCCACTGCAAGTTGGGTTTTAACGTCGTAGGATCCCATTACTTGTCACTCAATTAATTTAAAGTGAACCGAGTATTCTATGAGAAAGCACTATTAACCAGTGAAGCGGTGTGAAAAAAGGCGGTTTAGATGTGAAAAAAAGATGAAATTAGTTAAATAACAAGTGGTTACAGGCTAAGGAAAAGTCAGTTCCATAGTCTCTAAATGGGTTTCTCCATTTGTTGGTCGGCTTGTGAACATTAAAGAGGCATCGTTATTGAGTGAAAAACCTCTATCGGATAGCTCAGTGATCACCTGATCTTCACCGCCAGTTAGTGGGCGTTTAACCAGTTTAAGGTCGCCATTAATCGTTTTGGCATAGTAAAGCTGACCATCAATTACATCATAATGTTCAGGTTTTGAAATTTGTGAAAACTCGGGTAGCGGACCCAGTTCGGAAATAC
Organism: Enterobacterales bacterium; assembly: GCA_041556195.1. Lineage (GTDB taxonomy): Bacteria > Pseudomonadota > Gammaproteobacteria > Enterobacterales > 21-14-all-40-8. Next base: position 26,381 of record JBFFIY010000056.1, on the reverse strand, counting down.
CACCGCTGGGGGATGCTTTAAATAACTGACGATCATTTACATAATATAAAACACCATTATCTCCGGCTTTAGGTGCTACGCCCCGTGGGATAAATGCTGTATGTTGTATGGTGTTTAAATTTAATCGAGAAATTTCCAGGCTTTTTGTCTGGAAATACAAATAGTGCCCATCCAATGAAAATGTGGGGTTAGAAGAAGTTTCACTATTTACGAACAATTGTTTACCTGCCTCATCTAATAAAACTACTCCCCATTCGGCATCATAGGCCAAAAAACGACCGTTGGGAGATAGTGCCAGGCTTTGAATACCAACTGGAGACTGCAAATGGGTTAGCTGTGATAACTTACCTTTGTTGAATAACCACACTTGGTACAGGCCATCACGTTTACTGACAAAGGCCATGGTTTTACTTAATTTAGCCATTGTTGGACGAAAATCAGTGAAAGAAGAAGAAAGAGAATTATCGATTGTCTGTGTATTTAAGTCGGCAATATACACATCAGATAGATATAATTCTCTCGTCATAAAAGCAATTTTGGTTTCACTCATTGAAAAAGGGTTATACATAGATGATAGTGTCTTATCTTCTATTACCGAAACCACACCATCCATATCCACAATGGAGAATTCTGAATGGGCCGTTCGCACAACCAGATGTTTCCCCTTATTAACCCAGGCTACAGATAAAGGGATGGAATTAACGGTGGTTAATTTTTTATGGGTATGGTTGGTTAAATCCAGTACCCATAACTCAATACCGTTGATGCCTGCAATATTACGTAAATAGGCTATTTTATTGGATGATTTTGAGTAAGCAAAACTATAATCACCATGTCCCTCTAAATGTTTAACATCTGAAAGAGCAAACAGTTCCCGCGATTTAATATTTAACCGGTAAATAGCCTGAGGTTCCCCCAGTTTATGGGTATAACTCAGGAAAAGGTTCTCTTCATCTTTCCAGCTAATTTGGAGCCCACCATAGCCTTTGGGGCATGGCATAACAGATTGTATATTAGATAAACGTAATTCAACAGCATCAAAGTCGGCCAGCATATAATCACATTGGTCAGTTAAATTGGCGCGATTAAAAACGACTCGATTGCCTGAAGGGGAGATGTTGACATGAAAATCGCTACTTTGAGTGTTGGCGGTATTGGTTAAATTAATATACTGTTCTTCGCCCACAGGTTTTACCATAAGGCTTAATGAGTAGAGTTCATCTTCCAAACGTTGATGAGAAAAAACTATCAGATCGGTTTTCTTATGATAGGAGCCATAGAACTCTTGTCCTTTAAGTGAGGTTATGGGGGTGGGATAACTTGCGTTTACCTGAATACCTGTGTTTCTTTCAGACAGGTAATAAGTGAAACCGAAAAAGCATAGAATCGAAACCGCAATAGCTATGGCTAATTTATAAGATATTTTAGCTAATAGTCCTTTTTTTTCATCATAACCAGCGATCACCGTTGGTAAAAAACGAAAACCCAGACTCTGGTGGGTTTCGATATAAAGCGGTTGTTTGGGATCATCCCCTAAAGCCCTACGCAGTGGTACCAGAGCCGCGTTAATCGTATTGTAGGTGACAACCTTATTTTTCCAGACATTTACAATCAGTTGCTCTTTGCTGATAAGTTCTCCCGGGTTCTGACAAAAATATTCCAGTAAACGGGCTTGAATACGTGTTAAGGGAAAAGAACTCTTTTCGCTGTTTATTTCACGGCTTAGTATGTGAGAGCGAGCATTGTATAACCAATGTCCAAACTGAAAGTTATTGGGCTGTCTGGCGTCAGAGCCTGGGTTTGGCCTTTTTCCCGAAGTCTTTAACTTTTCATCCATAAGTTTTCCTGCTTATATTTTGCACCAGACATTAGATCCGGTTAACGTATTAAAACTGCATGTTGCAGTACTTTTAACCGGAGAAATACCATGTCAAACAGAAAAACATTATTACCAGTTGTTATTATTCTTTTTACTATTAGTGCCTTATCGGCACCGATTAAGGCATCATCTTATACGGATCAGAAAAATATAAAAACAGCTCCTCCTACAATAGCCCTGTGCCAGCCATATCCATTATGTATTAAACAGTTTGAAGAGAGTTCCATTAGTGAAACATCTAAAAACTCAACCGATAAGTCAGGTAAACGGCCTGCGCTATTACCGCAACCTGTTAATTTACCACAAGATACAAAGAGTTGGTGGGAAATTATATTCAATATTTAGTTTTAAAAGCAAAGGGCGGTTTTCGGCAGTAGCCGCTTCTTTTTTATTACCAGCAGTTTTTTGACCGTTAACTCAAACTGATCTGGTACCATATCAAAGGTTTAATTTTTAATATTTCCTCCTCAATTTATCAGTTGAAATAGAGTATTTAATAAAAGCGGTTAAATACCTAGTGATTTTTATATGAATTTATTGTTTCAGGTGTGAAAAAGTGATGAAATTAGTTAAATAACAGTTAGTTAACATAAATATGTTAACAGAAAAAATATTGGAAGTTAGTCTGTCCAGTAGGGATGAACAGGCCCTGGCAGTTGTGGAGAAATTTGTAGATATGCTATTTTGTCTCTCCATGTGACCTCTAAGTGGGAACCAAAAGTTACTGTCAGCCTTGCCAGGGTAATTGCAATACCGGCAAGTAAACAGACAGTCTGTAATAACACAATAATTGTCGGGCTAAAGCCCGACCTACTAGCAACTTCAATACCAAAGTCTGGCTTTGGTATAGGACATTGGCTATGGGATGAAGTTATTTATTGATTACGGAAGCAATGGCGGATATCTCACAAGAAAATTCGATTTTTACTCAATAGGAAAGTGCTACTTCTACTCTATAATGGTTCCCATAGTTTAAGCAAATTGGCAAAGAAGATTAAAGTGAGAAAAAATGATAATCAATATGGTTCATTTAAGCATAATTCACGATTTAAGGAATTAGGTGGACAATGGTTTTTTAATACCAGGGAGAGGTTAACTATGGGACCCTATTCATCTTTAGCTATAGCTGAAAAGAAATTTGAGAGGTTCCTGGATTTAGCAACTTTTGTTGAGAGAGAAAAGATTAATATGACTTCGGCGCGATGCCAGGTTAACCGGCTGGAAGCCTGATGTTCGGGCGGCTTCGGCCGTCCTTCTTTAAATGCAATAAATTTCAATAATCAATAACAGGCTTATTGCAGGTAAGGTAATATGGCCTTCGTTCTCATTTATTCCAAATAATCAATATTTTCATAAGCAAGTAAAAATGAACAATTTTATTACTGTTATTCAACAATAAAAGGAATTAGAAAATGGTTAAATTTATACGAATTACAAGTTTTTTCTTAATGTTAATGATTCAGCAATTATTAAAAGCTGAAGTCACTATTATTCAACCACCGAACAAGGATAAGGATGGACAAGGATAGGGCTTTCGTAAATTGGTAGTAGTGTTAGCAACTCATGGAAATTCAAGGTAATTCAAGGTAATGCCACAGCCCGGCATTGATATTGGATATTAGTTATGGATGAAGTTATTTGTTGATTACGGAACCAATGGCGGATATCTCACAAGAAAATTCGATTTTTACTCAATAGGAAAGTGCTACTTCTACTCTATAATGGTTCCCATAGTTTAAGTAAATTGGCAAAGAAGATTAAAGTGAGAAAAAATGATAATCAATATGGTTCTTTTGAACATTCATCTCGGTTTAATGAACAAGATAGCCAATGGTTTTTTAATACAAGAGAAGGTTTAGATATGGGACCCTATCAATCTTTAGCTGAAGCTAAACAACAATTCAACCATTTTATGCATCTTGTTAATTTTCTGAAAAGAGAAAAAGAAAGGGAAAAAGAGAGAGTTTCCAATCTTTCGGCGCGATGCCTGTGAAAACGGCAGAACAGCAAGTAAACAGACAGTCTGTAATAACACTATAATTGTCGGTCTAAAGCCCGACCTACAGCGATATTGATGTTTTATAGGTCGCCCTTCAGGGCGTCAAAGGGAAATAGAAAAAGACAGGGAGCATTGATGTTTTGTAGGTCGTCCTTCTGGGCGTCAAAGGGAATTCAGCATGATTTAAACAAACCAACACAGGAGTTACCTACGTAAGTGCTAACTAAAAGCTCCCCTTCAAAATTGCCCATAATATTTTGGCTTTAGGGTCAAATTGACAGGACGTCAATTTGAGCTGAGAGTGCAGGATGCACTTTGAAGCGACCAAATATAAAAGAACATGCCCTCAAAGAAAAAACTCACTAAAACTCAGCATTCAATCATTTAATGCTGCCAGGTTTAAATCAAAATTACCGCCAATCTGAAAATCAAAAACATCACTGTAGAGTAAGATCTTATGTAGGAAAACACATGTCAATAAGTAGTTGTTGACGTCAGAAATTATTTTCTGACGTGTCAGTTTAAAAAAAGAAGTTAAGTGAAAATGGAAAACCTGTTGTTTTATAAAGGGTTAGATGGAATGTGTTAGTTGGTATGGTTTGTGCTTTTTATAAAGAATATATGTAAGGGATGATAATTGTAGCGGGGGAACTTACTACGTTATGGGTGTCCCACGGTATATCCCACGGTATGCCAAGCTAATAATTTTTTTTACATTAACAAAGTAGAGTGGGTGCTTTATTGCGATTAACACTGAAAGACAAAAATAATATATTCGAGGAAATAATCGTACATTTTTTAATATTTAAACGAAAGTGAATTTAGTAGTTTTAGAATTACGTAGTTTGTTTGATATGAAATTTACACGCCTTTTTATTTTAAATTCAGCTTAATTCATTCTGCTAAAAACAACTAAAACTGAGGAATCTAAAATGACTAATCTTGTTAAAGTAGCAGTATTTACCTCCCTGGCTTTTTTTATGTTCTCAAATCAAAGCTATGCTGGTGAAGATACATCTTGTCCTAATTATAAAAATAAACCTGGCGGTTACCTTTGCATAATGTTGTTACCTGTTCTTGGTGAAAAAGGAAAAAAAGTAATTGAAAGTAGTAACGTGTGGCTGACTTGTGAAGATGGTGGTTCACCGATTAGTACAAAAATAGTGCAAGCAACTAAAAGCAGCTTTGATGCAGGGTTTGTTGAGTACCCAATTTCTTCTAGCTGCTATCCTCCGCAGGAGCCTGATCCATCCAATAATCATACTTTGTATGTTGAAAAAAAACCTGGTATAGGTAATTTTCATTATCTTTGTAAAGTTAAAAAGGCAAATTTGTATGATCAGTGGGAAGTTGTATTCGATCATCAAGGCCCGGATGGACCCTTGACGTGCATGTTTAGAAACTTGAGTTCAGCTGAAAAGCAACCATAAGAAGGCTACTAGTTTTGTTGATTTTGCGCCAAGGAAGAGACAAGGATCAACAAGGATGGGACACCCATAAGTTTGATAGGCCAAGGATGGGACACCCATAAGTTTGATAGTGGTTGTTTACGTGTATATATGCGCCATTGATGGTTAAGTTTTTTAACCGGCCTGAGTAGAGTTATTGGACTAAACTCGTTCTTTTAATATGTTTTAGGGAGTCAATAATGAGTATTAATCGGAGAAGTTTTTTAAAAGCCACAGGAAGCATGTCAGTACTTCTTTTAGGTGGCACTATTGCTGCGAGGGCTGCTGCGACAGCATTCGAATTACAAGCAGAACAGGTGACTTCATCTGTTGATCCTGTCCTTGCCGTTGAAAAGTCCATTAAAGCACATTTTGGCGCAGGTTTTCGTGTGCTTTCGCAAACCCGGAAGGGTGATCAAATTCTGGCAGAGATTGAGCATCTGGGTAATCGCTACGGCGTTGTGTCTTCGAATTTGCTGAATTGGCAAATTCTATCCTCGACGATCGAATAATAATATTGGTGAGAGTTTGAATATAAAGGGAATCTAAAGGGGATTTATATATGTCTGGTGAAATTAAACGTATCCGTATCCACCCTGGAATGGGTATTGCCCGTTTGGGGAATAGTGATGAGTATTATATTGGTCCGGAATCTCCGGGTATTGTTGTCGATCCTGGTGGAAAAGGTGGGCCTGGTTCTGATGGTGGTAGTTATCGCGATGATAAAATGAGGCTGAAGCGCCAGGCTCAGCGTTATCGAATTTATGGTTATGATGCCAATGATAATGTTGTGGCTGAACTCAATGCCGATTCGGATAGTGTGGATGCCATCAAATGGCGTGTACATGTCAGGAATATGAAGGCGGCTAATTATGCTTTTCAGGGGGCGTATTTATTTGATCCGGACAAATTAAGAAATCCATCAATTCAGCCAGATAAAAAACCGATAGAGCGCGATCAATTAATTATTGATCCTGGTGTGCAAACCATCGGAACAGACAATAATACCCCCGTCATATTAAAGGGCGATATTTTCAGCGGAATTAAAGATGGAAAGCTACCGGGTTATCTTAAATACGAAGGTTATACGCCGGCAGATCCAAGCAAGGAGGTTAATGTTAAGTATAAGGAGGCAACTGGTATTGAGTTAGGCCAGCTTCATCTGGACGAAAAGCAACGCCTTGTGTTTGTGCCTTCGCCGGGTAAATCAGAATGTGTGACTTCTCCTAAAGTCGAGCTTTCAAATCCGAGTGAATCCCATAATCCACCTAATGGGCCATATCAGGGGCAAGATCCTCTTATTAACCAGTTTGCTTATTTTAATGTGCCTGGGTGGTGGGATGATACCTGTGGTGGAGAAATTGATGTAAAGATCAAATTAAAAGATGGCAGGGTATTGAGTACGCGAGATAACAATGACGAGCGTGATCCGAAAAACGGCGCATGGGTAGTCACTGCGCCACCTAAGTATTCACCCTATATGTATCATGTGGTGTCTATTTTAGACAGGGTGTTTGAAGCCTTTCCTGAGGCTGATCCTAATCATGGCAAAAAAACCAACTTTTATCGGGATGTCTACCCCATTTTAGCTAAAGCCTGTAATTATGGCTGGGTAAGTGCTGAAGCCGCCGGTGTTGATCCAAGTACAAGAAATCTGGCTCATGGACCAAAACAGGCGGGCAATTTATTAAGCCCCAAAAATATCAAGGCATTTGAGCACAATGGTGATGAAACAAAACCTGCCAGGAAGCAAATCTATTTGATTATGCGTCGTGCCGAAGGCGGTACGCTTGTTGATACGTTGCGCCCAGCTCCACCAGAACGTCCTGAGTCATATAAAGATTTGAAAAAGCCTCCGGTTTCACGTGCTAATAAAATGCCCAGGTTATGGGGTAGTGCCGGTAAACCTTTACAGAATCAACAGTTGGGAAATAATTTTCCTAATCAATATTTAAGCCTCACTGACTGGCAGTTAAACCGTATGGAAAGCTGGGCTAACGGTGACTTTGATACGGGAACTCTTGAACAGCCAAAACCTTTGGAAAAATTGCCATTGAAACATCAACCCATTGCCATGGATAGCGCCGCACTGGAACCGACGATAGGTGGTGGTTTCCATCCTGGCATTGAATTTCCCTACCTGATTATCTACAAAGAAAAATTTGCAGAAGCGTTTCGCGTGCAAAAAAATACTGAACCGGGTTCGGTTGCTGCTTTTATGTCTTGCCCCTGGCAAGGCGATTTTTGGTCTTGTAATGTCGCGTGGTGGCCAGTGCAGCGACCAGATATTGTTTTTGATTATGACAAGAATTCGCAAACACGGACTTATAAAGAATGGTTTCGCGGTTTTGATGCGACAGGTGAATTATTATCGTCAACAGATGGTTATAACCAGATGGTTTATGCCTGGCCGAAGTTGGGTATGGTGCTGCCCACTAAGGATAAGAACGGTAAATTTCTGGAAGATAATAATGAGTTGGTATTTGAGGAATATGAACGAGATCCGTCACTGAACCACCCTCCTAAGAGCAAAGGGTAGGATTGTAGATTATGGAAAGTCAAACTTCTGCTAAGCAGGCTATGGTTTGGGATGTGGTTATTGTGGGTGGAGGACCTGCAGGAGCGGCCACAGCGATTACGCTTGCCAATAAGGGTAGACGGGTTCTATTGTTGGAAAAACATGCTTCAGTAAGCTTTAAGTTGGGTGAATCACTGCCTCCGGCCTGTGTCGGTCTTGTTGAACACTTTCTTGGCACTATTTGTGAATGTGACAGTAGCGAGTGTGACCGATCTCAATTTGGTTTAACCAGAACTGCCGGTAACCTTTCTCTTTGGGCGAGTGAAACGCCAGATCATAGTGATTTTTTCTTTACTTCAAAAGGTTTTGGCTTATGTCTTGACCGTGTCGGTTTTGATGAAGCTCTGAGAAACAAAGCGGTTGAATGTGGTGCCACTCTTTATCGGGGATCACATTTTAAGCAATGCTCACGTATAGCCTCTCCTGAAGTAAAAGGGTGGGATATTGAACTGGGATCTGATAACGGAAGTGAGCGGCATTGTGCTCGATATTTGGTGGATTGCACGGGCAGACAAGCGATAGTCGCAAAGGCTCTGGGTATAGAAAGAGTCTGCGAGGATAAATTATTTGCTTACGCGCAGCGTTTTGTTTCAACTTCTGGAGAAGATAATGATTGCCTGACCCGATTAGAGGCAGCACCACAGGGCTGGTGGTATAGCAATCGTTTGCCAAACGTAAAAGAACAAGCAGAAAAGCATGCAACAGATCCGCATACAACCGAAAGGATCGTTGTTTTTCATACAGACAAAAATCTGCCTGCGGCGAAACAGGCTGCAGATGTTTCAGGGTTTTCTGAACTGCTTGAACAAACGTCTCATATGGCAGCATATTTAAAAAAATATGCATATAAAGCTGTTGGAAAAATTCGCGGAGCTTCTGCGGCTAGCGAACGACTGAGTCAATTTTCCGGGCAGGGCTGGATGGCGGTTGGTGATGCTGCTCAAGCTTATGATCCGCTATCTTCTCAGGGGATCCATAAAGCTTTAACAAGTGGGAACTTTGCAGGCGGCATGATTCATTATGCGCTAGAGGAAAATGAAAAAGAAGGTGGTGGTAAAGGAAGTAAATCTCATGCTTGCTCAGAACTTGATAAAAACAATATTTATATCAAACGTTATGTGCTCGAACAGGAACGACTTTGGGCGAGCTATATAAAACAACACCAGTATTATTATCAAAACCAGCCACGCTGGTCCGATCAACCTTTCTGGCATCATCGGCACAATGCGATTTTGAAATCCAGTCATCAACAAATAAGGGATGCGTCATGAAAAAAATCTCCAGGAAAACTATTTGCCTTGTCAGCCTGATGGTTTGCTTATTACAGATAAACTATGTCTTGGCATATGACAACAACGGTGAAACGATCCCTAAGCCGGTTTTTCAGGTAGGGGATAAACCAAGTGAACCTTTCCCTGATGGTTCAACTCATGCAAAGGAATTTTTGGATTTCTTTAATAATACCTATTTGGTCGATAAAAACCCAATCCCCTTATTGACAAAAAAAGATGTTGTCTGGTTTCCGCCGCAACTAGCAGGAGATACCTCTTTAGAAATGGTTGCTCGTCAGGTGCCTCATCAGCAGGTGCCAACGCCAAAAGCGAATTGTGATAATCCAGGCACTTATCCCATTGTGTGTGAAGCAGGTGATTTTTCAACCGGTCAATTCTGTCAGACTTGTCACGATAGTGTGTTATTTGTTGAAGGCGGTGGTTTGCCGCAAATGGCTTATTATTCAGAAAAATATTCAAAAGAAAAACACGAGTTGTGGTTATCCAACTGGTCGCAATATGGTGACTGGAATACCAGTATCATGCGACTTGCAGCCCGTGACCCTATATGGCAAGCACAAATTGAAACAGAAACAAATAGGCACCCTTATGCTGATCCTGCGGTTATTCAGGATGTATGTTTCAGTTGCCATGGTGAGATGGGAGAGCGCCAGCTTAAATTTGATCATGGCATGAACCAGACCTATTGTACGGATGTGTTTTATGCAACTATTCCAGGTTATTTATCTGAGAAAGAACAGGGTAAACCCTATCCATTTACTGGCGATTGCGAGCCAATTAAAGGTAAACCCATTGCTGAGCATCAGAGCCTTTATGCGAAATATGGTTCACTCGGACGTGATGGCGTTTCTTGTGAGACCTGTCATCGTATAGGTCCAAAAAATAAAGCGGGAAAATGGGATGGTAAGGACTTTGATGTCTTCTATGGAACAAAGAATAAGAAGAAGAATAATTATGTGGTTGGACGTCAAACAGATAACCCTGCGCCTCTTGAATATGAGTTTACGGCAACCTTTGAATATGACATGGATAATATTTTAACCCCTGACCCAGTTGCTAGTCTTGATACTGTGGTGATGAAAAGAGATGATGATCTGAATATCGCTCAGGCTATGAATAAGAAGGATAACGTTAGTTATCTTCGACAATCGATTATTTGCGGAACCTGTCATGTGCTTATCGTTCCACAAATACCAACCGCATTTAAACCAGCAGCGCCTCTACCGGATACCAGCAAAGAGTTAAAACAACAGTATCCTTATTATGAACGAACTAAAGCCTGTAAAAATCGCAAAAAATTTGCGGGAAAGTCTGGCGACCAATACGGTAATCCTGTGACCGATGTCTGTGTGGGTTTGGCTTACGAGCAAGCCACCTATCTTGAGTGGATTAATAGTAACTTTGCCAGCGAAGAAGATAATGAAAATACCTGTCAGGGTTGTCATATGCCACTGGTGACGGATCCATCTGATCCAAATAACCATGGCGCAATTATGGCGCAATCAACTTCGGGATTAACACCAAAGGATTATCGACGTCACCGTTTTATGGGAATTAACCTACCAGTATTTGAAATGTATATGCAATTTCCTGATGTTTTAGGTGTAGCTAAACATGATGCGCTGGTGCCACCTGCAGGTATTTCTTCGACCGGAAAAGAAGCAAAATTTATCCAGAACTATTTGCTAAATGGCCAAATGGCAATTGTTGAGCAAGCAACCAGTCAGGCAAATGGAAATGGACTGGTGTCAAATTCAGCCACGCCGAATAAACAGGCCGCCACTCAAATAAACGTTGATTCGCTTAAAGTCTCGGCTGATAAATTGATAGCTGATCTTACTGTGGTGAACAATACGGGGCATAAGTTTCCTTCAGGTGCTGGGTTCCGTCGCGGCTTTTTGAAATTTGAAGTATTGGATGCCAGCGAAAATGTGATTTGGGTTTCAGGGCAAGTTAACCCCTATGGAGCGATCTGTGATGGTCTCTGTGTCAAAGCGAAAGATGGAACCTATAATTTGTTAGTCAGTGAAGTTAATGGTGGCGATCCTAAACAACTGCAACCACATTACGAGGTTATTTCCCGACAGGATCAGGTTCAGGTTTATGAAGTTCAAACGGTTGACGATACTGGAACATTAACATCAAGCACACTCTCATTATTTCATGATGCAAAAGACAATCGTCTGCTACCCAGAGGTTGGAAATCACCACAGGAATTGGAATGTACTAAAAACAGGAATACAGGTGGAGAGCAGATCTTTGGTATCAGTCAATGCTCAGCGGCTTACGCGACGATGCCTCAGCTTATGCCTTTGACAATTGGTAGCGCAATAACATCGGATGAGTATTACACCAATTCAGCCTATACGGGTTCAGATAAAATTAGCTACCAAATTCCACGAGCAGATATTAAAGGCGCAAAATCTGTTCGTATTACCATGGAATATCAAACCATTCCACCCGCTTATCTTGCTGCAAGATTTGTTGATGGTTATGACTCGGCTAATTCGAATTATCTACCGGCTACAGAACGTAGTATCTATTTAACCAGTCATTTGAAAACTGATCTGCCTTTGAAAAGTGAACATCCAGATAATAAAGGGCTGGTGTTCTCCAAGAATTGGACAACTAGTATTTATCAAGCGAAAGCGAAGATTTCCAAATAAGGTATTTGCAATTTTTCGGGATAAAGGATCTCGTATTCAGCTGCTGATGTTGCTGGATACGTTTATTAAAGATGTTACAAAAACAATGTCGTGACGAGGTGTTAATACGCTTCAAATACAATTTGTAAACGGCTTAGGAAATTGTTTCCTAAGTGTGTTCAAAAACAAAAACAAAAAAAGGAAATAAAATGATGGCTCATCTAAAAAAACTTACACTTTGTGGTGTGATATTTCTAAGCCTTTTGAGCTTGCCTACACAAGCTGAAGTCTATAATTGTGAAGCTGATGCTTCCTGGTTTCCCAGCGCATCCAATACGCCTGTGATGCCTAAAGAAGTTAATAAAAGTGGTAAGGATGCTAAAGGTAATCCTACTTCAACATTTTGCGACTTTTACCAGTTTTCATGGCAGTCAATGTTATACTTAATGTCACCTTCCACCTCTGATGCATCAGTACGTAATTTCGAAGTTGACGCCAACTATCCTGTCTTGGAGTTTGATGCTCAAGGCAATCCATTAAACTCTTGCGATGGTATAAAAACTGGCGCGAGTTTAAAAATGAGCCTGGATAAATCTCATGGTATTCCTGAAATTATTAATCAAGCGGGTGATGATAATGCTACCATTTACGATCAGGCACGTAATGTTGTTTATTACGAAGTAAGATTTAATCAAGGTATGTGTGATGTGAATAGCATCAAAAAAATGACTAACTTCCCTGAACAAACAACAGAGTTAAAATTTGCCTGGAAAAAACTTTCGACGGCAGAAACAAGCAGTGGTGATTATCTTAATATGACCACAGATATTGGTACTGAGAAAAATGTAACACTGGGTCTGGTTGGAATGCATGTTGCAGTTGCCACAACAGATCATCCTGAATTTGTTTGGGCAACCTATGAGCATAAGACCAATGTTCCAGATTGTGATATCCGGCAACCAGCCCCTACAAATGGTTGGTCTTTTACGAGTAAACAATGCGCTGAATTGATAAAACCAGTAAAAGGCGATATGCCAATTCAATGTGTTTTCAATGAAGCACAATCCGAAAAATCAATTACTGGATCACCCACAGAAATTTGTCGAGTATTTCCTTATGGTACAGATCCTGGCGATCTTGATGCTACAGAAAATGTAGAAGATATCACCACACTTAACGCAAGTGTTATGTCAATGCTGCAAGGTTCAAAGGTGAAAGGTTCAATGAAAGTTCTTAAAAATTACTTTAATGTCGGCGCATTATGGGTTAGTGATCCAAAAACGTTGGGATCGACTATTGGAAACCAACGAGGTTCATTGCGATTAGCTAATACTGTTGCAGAAACAACCTTTCAAGATGTTGACCTGAATGCAAACTTCATTAGTAACTGCTTTGGCTGTCATGGTTATGAAGCTGAAGATGCCGTTAAAAACAAAAATACAACCTCTGGTGGTCTAAGCCATATTTTTGATGATATCGCAGTGGGTCAAGGATTATGTTTAGATGTGCAAGCTGGCCCCATCTGGGATAATGCTAGTGCAAAAAAGATATGTTCAGGTGAAAATGGTGTCTGTCAAAACAGCTCTAATTACCTAAAATGGAACGGTCAATGGAAAACAACAACCCCAGGTGTGATGTCAGTGTGTGGTTGCTGTCCAAATTAAGATGTTAGTTTGTTTAAAAACTGAAATGGTTGGAAGTCAGCTTGTTATAACAAAATGGGTTTGACTTTCAATATTCATTTTCTTGAAGAGTTAAAAAAATTATAAATCGGTAAAAGATTGGAGGTGAAATTCTTCTGCTCGATAAGGATTAACTACCCGCCGGGACTTCGAGTCATGAGCCGTTGCCCGTAAGGTCAGGGGGGAAGCGTTGACAGAGGAACGCGCAGGCTCATTTGCTACCATATTACTTGTTTGTTGAAAAATATACATGAACCCTTTTTTTTTACTTTTTTTTACTTTTTTTTATGGAAAATTACTATGTCTGAAGAACAAAGCACCATCACCGCTACCGGCGGCAATTTTTCGTTGACCATAAATATAGGGAATGCACTTCCCGGAACTACGGGACAACCCATTTATGCCTCAGCGACCGTAGATGCCTACGGCGCTGCACCCAACGCTCCATCAAAGTACTTTAAGTGGGATGCCTACGCTAGTGGCACAACGAGCTACCAAGTCTCATTGCTCGACCCCAGCACGACTGCTGCAGCTACATCGGCACTTGAGAGCGTCGTAAAAACAAATGTTCAGACCACAATGGCCTCATCGTACCCAACGCAAGTCTCAACAACAATGGCGCAGAGCGTGCCTGCTGTTGTCGATACAACGATTGAAACCACGGGCGGACCTTCCACCACAATTGTTGTTGCTGACAATAGCGGAATCGCAATTGGAATGAATCCATTCGGTGGAATTAGTTCAGGCAATGTGTTTCCGGGCGGCACCACCGTTACGGCTATTAGCGATAAAACACTAACCCTTTCCATTGCCACAATCGGCTCGGGGGTGGTTGCTGGTCAAAAAGTGACTTTCACAAGCAATGTCAGTAGCAAGGATATTGCTGTCACTGACGGATCAGGAATCGTTTCGGGAATGACTCCGAGTGGGGGGATGAGTAACAGTGGAGATGGCTTTGTTGCTGGGACAGAAGTTGTGTCAGTAAGTGGGAACGATGTTACACTTTCAAAAGCTACGGCGGCAAATGCAATTCATAAAGGAGCAGCAGTAAGCTTTAGTAGCGCATTTGTAACGGGAACAAAAACCATTGAAGTAGCGAGTGCAATAGGTATAAAAGAAGGAATGATCCCATCCGGTGGAAGAACGTCAGGCAATGCCTTTTCGGCCACCACTTCAGTTCAGTCTATCAACGGCACCACACTCACACTTTCAGAAATTTCGCTTGATGCAATTGTTGAGGGAGCTGACATTAGCTTTTCTCCAAGCGATAGTAACCAGATTACTGTTCAAGATGCTGCTAGTGTTAGCGTAGGAATGTCTGTACGTGGTGGTACAAATGCGCAAGGAGGCGACTCGTTCGGTCCTGATGTGTTTGTGGATTCGATTTTAGGAAATACGATCACACTCTCTGATCCGATCTTAATTAGTGGTTTGGTGGTAGGATCTAATGTGACCTTCTACGCTCCTGTTCCTTCAATTCAGATTGGTACGATAGGCCAGAGCAACACAGTTGAACTTTTAATTCCTAGCGACACGACACTCTCTGGAGGACGAATCATATTTACGTTGGAGAAGCCTGGCAATTTCCCATTCAACTCTGCGAATAAGCCCATTGCTCCAGTGCCATACAAAGGAAACGTAAAGGAATTGTATTATGATTTTGTGGAGTTTGCCTGGACTTCCCCTGGAACGCTAAACAACCTCAACTACGATACTTCAATTGTGGATCAGTTTGGACTTCCTATCACCATCGAGTTTGACAGTGATGCGAGCAGCAAGAGAGGGATTTACATTGATCGCAGTTTGGTAATTAGCCAATATAAATCGATGGTTCCAGCTGCCATTAGCGCAAACATACAAGTCGGCTCTATGCCATCACCAGCAAATGTCACCACGTTTTTCAATGAGTTGGCAACTGTGATGGCTCCACAGCGCATTCTTGCACCTGCAGATGCTTTCTTATTAGCATTGATGCCAAATGCTCTGAGTGGTATGGCAACAGCTGTCAGCGACATTGGTTCTTTTTTTGATACTGTGATCACAACTTTCTTCGACACCTATGACAAAAGCATGCACCCGGAAGCTGTTTTCGAGATGAACAATGTTTCTGGCGCAGCCGCTTCCGGGAAAGGTGGGGGTGGTTTGCATGACTTCATTGGGACTGTCAAAAGCGTAAAGCAAAAAGGCGTCGACAATGTATCACACCATTATCGCGTGCTTCAGCTCACCGATGTCACGCACGGAATAAGTGAAGCGGATGGCTTAGGATGGAAGTATAACATTTACGAGCCATTTTTCAGTACAAATGGATACAGCAGCAAGCCTGTACCGCCATTTTGGCTCACCGATGGCAATGGCCGTGGTACCACGGCAACCCCTAGTGAGATGGTATTTGGAGCCAGTGGCGTTTTTGCCGACAGCGACGTTGCGGGCACTAAACACCCAGCGCCAGGCAATCCGGGTGCGGCTTCTAACAAACCTTATCAAATCTTGTTGGGAGCAATCGAAAATCAAATTGTTACGGCCACCAACCGAGGAATTCTCTTGGCGCCACAATGGCGATGGTTGTTCCAATCTACTGTAAACAGCGCGGTGCAAAGCCCTCAAGTAACGGTGAACCATGGAACCAACACGGTAACGATTGCCAGCACCGCTTTTGTGCCGGTTTATGTGGGAATGTCTGTTGTTCAGCAGACAGCATCTCCTACCTACATTGGAACAGGAACTGCTGCAACGCCTAATGTTGTAACAGCAGTCGATTTTGAAACTGATGGAACAACAACCGTAACGCTGAGCATGCAAAACGTGGCAGTTTCTGACCAGGATCATGTGTTGCTCAACTTCTCGTACGAAAACATCAGCAATCCCTTTTATCAACAAAACGACCCTATGACCATTGCACCGTTTAATGGCGCTGCGTTTGGTAATAAAGGCGTGTGGAATTACTTTTCAGAATTCTTTCATATTCCTGTTGCGGTTGAAAATTATAACTTCAAAGGGGTCAGCATTGATGGCTTGGCTTATGCTTATGCTTTTGACGACCAAGGTAATTTCTCAACTGACATTTCTAAAAACAACCCCAGTAACGCAATGATTAGCTTCGGGCAAATTATCACCTTATAGTCCCTACAACTATTGACAAAAGGCGCTCGAGCAGCGGGGCACCTTTTGTTTTTTCATTTGAGGCTAATTCCTCAAAAAGCGGGGGAGGGGGGATTTGAAAAATTAAGGGTCAGATCGCTTGTTTAATATAGCAGTTCCTGATGTTCTGCTTCGACCAACCGAAATTTATAATCCTGATGATTTTTTCGTAGCTATGCTCCGTATATTTTATAAATAAAAAGATAATTTTAAATTTGGTATTGCAGCGCCGCATAAGTTCTATTTTTTAATGGACATTTAATTAAATGTTTTTCAAGGATGCAAGGATGGTGCAAGGATGGGACACCCATAAGTCATAATAATGGCGCAACTTATGGGTGATCCTGTTATTTCGTTGATTCAAAAGTTGATTATCAGTTTTCTTGATAAAGTCAGCAGTACCATTATCGAACATTTACATAGTTCGATTAAATTTGTTAAACCAGAACAACGCCATACAGGCCTGGACGTTAAATATTAGCAAAGCGTCAACAAGTTTACAGGGAAGCGAAATCGAAACACCCTGATCGTTGTAGCAAAGAGATTAGAAACTGGGAAGCAATTGAGGAGGTTTATCTTAATCTAGCAAAAGAGAAAATCAAGGTAGCATAATTTTACAACTTTAGGCGACAACTAGCTTGAAAGCTACCGGTAGTAGAGAATTTATTGAATGTCCCCTGTTATCCCTGTCATTTTTTTCTTTTCCATCCATCCATTATGTAATGGCTGTAAAGCAGCATCTTATGAATGTCCTATGTGGAATATAAAGGTACATGTCCTCAAAGAAAAACTCACTAAAACTCATCTTCAATCATTTAATACCACCAGGTTTATTTCAAAATTATAACCAATCTGAAAATCAAAAACATCAATATAGAATAATGAGTTATGTTGGAAAATATGTGTCAAAAAATTATTCTTGACGTCAGAAATTATTTCTACCGTGTCAGTTTGAAAAATAAAAGTCAAATGAAAACAGAAAATCTGTTGTTTTATAAATGCTTAGGCGGAATACGTTAGTTGGTATGGTTTATGCAATTTATTAAAAACATATGTAAGGGTTGATAGCTGTATTGGAGGTGCTTACTAATTTATGGAAGTCCCAAGTTATGTAGTAGGGCAAGAGGCACGGTCTTATTAACTTTTTTTATATACTCGCAAAATCATTCGTTTTTACACAGAAGTTATATTGGGCATGTTTATACAAATTACAGCTTATTTTAACTACAGGTGATACATGAATAACCTCAAAAAGCTCCTTGGTTTACAGAACTTATGGAATGAAACAAAGGGCGACGCTGCTATATGTATCGCCGTATTGGATGGACCTGTCGATCTAAATCACACTTGTTTTGATGGTGCGAATGTTAGTGAGGTTGAAACAATTGCTCAAACAAAACCCGGATTGGATCCTGCTTCTCAGCACGGAACCCATGTCAGTAGTATTATTTTCGGTCAACATAATAGTGAGGTTCTCGGTATTTCTCCAAATTGTCGAGGTCTTATTGTGCCGGTTTACACATCAACCAAAATAAACCTACAGTAAACCTACAGGGTCATAAAACCTACAGGGTCACATCTTGTTATTTGCTTTATTTCGGCGTCCTGCTAATATCATCGAATGACTAGACCCTTGCGAATAGAATTTCCCGGTGCGGTTTACCACGTAACATCCCGTGGTAACGCCCAAATGGATATCTTTGAAGATGATGGCGATAGACTAACCTTTTATAATGTATTGAAGGATGCACGCAATCGATTTAATATAGTCATCCATGCTTTTTGTTTAATGGACAACCATTACCACCTACTGGTTGAAACACCTGATGCGAACCTCTCCCGGTTTATGCGCCAATTAAATGGGGTGTACACCCAACGTTACAACAATCAATATGGTCGAAGTGGTCATTTATTTCAGGGACGATATAAAGCCATTCTGGTTCAACAAGATCTCTATTTAGCAGAGCTATCACGTTACATTGTTCTTAATCCTGTGAGAGCCGGTATGGTAAGAGCTGCAAAGGATTGGCATTGGAGTAGTTATCGGGCAACGGCAGGTTTATCGGCAGGTGTTAGTTGGTTATCAACGGATTGGTTATTATCTAATTTTGCAAAAAGGAGATGTGACGCGCAATTAGCTTACCGACGTTTTGTTTCGGACGGAAAAAACCAGGAAAAACCATGGTCGAAATTAACTCATCAAATCTATTTGGGTGATGACAAATTCGTTAAGACTATGCAAAAGAAAGTTCCTGCGGATGAAGATTTGAGTGAAGTCGTTTCTGCGCAAAAAAGAGAAAAGGCTAAATCGCTTGCTGAATACCAACGGCGATATTCGGACAGAAATACGGCTATTTGTAAAGCTTATGAGAGTGGTAGTTATAGTATGAAGGCCATTGGTGATTACTTTGGATTGCACTACTCTTGGGTTAGTCGAGTGATTAAAGCAAATAACAAGATATGACCCTGACTGCTTGAATGATTAAAGCAAATAACAAGATGTGACCCCGACTGTTTGTTACTGGATGATTTATAAATCATAAGCAGTCTATTCCTTTTTAAAAGCTTTTTGAAATAACAATTTGTTATTTGATTTGCGCCTGATATAACTATAAAAAACTAATGCTTTGTCAACTAAAATATTTTCAATATGCACAGCCTCTTTTTGCTTTTTTAACGCCTCAAGCATAGGCACTTTCGATCTAGTCCTTGACTTATTCTAGGTTCTTTCAAATTTATCACCATTGCATCGATTACATTTAATACTTGAAAGGGACATGCAGAGCACCGAGATAAATAGGAAAAAGGTATCTAAAAAGGTTTACTGGAAAAAGGTTTACTGGACACCCACATTTTTAATATTTCAAAAGATAAGCATCGTATCTCGTTCTCAGGGAAACCTTCAAAGTTTACGATTTCTATCTTCAATTACTACATCAGGACATATAAGTCGGTAGCAGTAGTAGAGAATTTTTTGGATGTCCCCTGCTATCCCTGTTATTTTCTTGTTTGTCGCTGTTTGTTCTACTAAAGTAAATATGCAGGTTAAGTAATTGATTGGAGGGAATCATGAAATATATTTTAAGTAGAATATTAGTTTGTTTAATTGCTGTCATCATTGTATTGCCAGTTTCAATGTCTTCTGCGTGGGCTGGATCAGCGGTGGGCAAACAGGTAACCAATCCCAAGAAAGTGCCTAAAAATCTGAAAATTGATCCGAAGCGTTTAAAGAAAATCGTACCACCAAGTCAACCGCCACAAGGTGGCGCAGGGCTTTATGTACTTGATAATGTTGATTTTAACCCGGTTGGTGGCGCAAAAATTCCTGGTCTGAAGTGGAATAATAAAATACCTATGGGAACTTATTACCATTATGATCAAAATTCTTATCTGATTATTAGTGGCACGGTACACGGTGAAGGTTTAATTTCGGGGCCAGGACAAGATGGTTGGACTTTTACTGTGAGGCTGGATGATGGTGACATACTTTCAGCAAGACCAAGCCAGTGCGTTTTTTCTCGTAGTAATAAGCCTCAAACTACTCCCGCTCAAACAGGCTGGAAGTATCAAGTCATGATAGTGTTTAAAGATACTGCAACCAAACCGGAATGTTTTGATTATTTTAAATCATTAGGAACAAAACCAATTAAAGTCAGGTGGGCTCAAATTATTGGTCCTTATTGGACTGGTGAAAAGAAATTTGCCGAACCGCGCGAAAGGCTTTATCAGTCAGGGCCTTTGCTCCCATTAAATACAAACGTTACCTCCGGTTATGACGGCAAGCTGTGGTAGTTGTAACTTCTTAAGCATAATCTGAAATATCGCAGGGTCTTAGGCTGTAAGCTTGGCAAATTAGCTATCCCAGGATATTTATACTCCATTCCAAGGAAAATTATTCTTTGGATGTTGATAAATTCAAAGATAAAACAACTTTCACCAAGTCAGAGAATTGTACCCAATCACAAATGATAATATTAAGATTGTCCTGACTCCAATCGTTTTTAATCCACTTCATAAAGGCAGGATCTACTTGTTGCGCTAAAGCCTTTAACGTTGAGGGGTTTTTCGAGAATGGAATGAGTCCTTTAATAATCGTTGTAGCATCAGGAGTTAGAATTCCCTGAAGTACAAAAAATTGGTCCTTTCGTTCATTGGGGAGCTCCTTCCCCAATTTAGATTTTAGTACGGTAAGATTAGCAGTACTTGGCCAGGGTGATTGAATTGAATTTTCTGACCATAGTTGTGGGTTATCCTTAACGGAAATCGCATTATCGTATAACACGATAACTCGCCCTGTTCCTTTCCAAAGTTCATTCAGAGTGATCCCCGGTGTCTGGGTTTGATTTATCATTAAATTCCCGAACGTTGCTATTATCTTTTTACAAAGAGTTTGATGTGAGCTCGTTGTCATGTTGTAAAAATGATTAAAGTCGAGAATAATTATTTCATTTGGGTAAAGCGCTAAAAATTCTTTTATACTAGTCAAGACAACGTCAATCTTACAGCCATACATTGCATGAACAACACGCATTACATTGCTGCTAGTATGCAGACTTGTACGAAGATCCAAATAACGAACACCTGATTCGAGCTGTTGTTTAAAATCATCACATTGCGAACGCGCCCAACCGGCGACAATTGGTTTTATTAAGTTTGCAAGCCAGGTAGAAATCTGCTCTATTTTTTTGACAAAGTTGGGGGCGTCAGGTGAATAATCAGCCGTATCAGCGATGCTGTAGCTGCCAGAGTCATGTGTGCCTGGCAATACAATTTGATTGAGCTTAAGTGGGCCGATGGTTGCAGACATTTTTTTCATCCAGTCAGCATTGGTGTGGTTGGTCATGTTTGTTTTATCCAACCATGATAATTTCTTTAAAATTATCATGGTTACAAATTACAGAGACTTTTGGTGTCATTCGCTAATTTTGACTAGCGAATGACACAAAGATGTTGTGTTCAGTTTTTTATTTTAGGAGACTATTAATGATGGAGCGATTCGATTACCCTTCTGCCAAACTTGAAAACCATTAGCAGTATCTCCTTTTCCGAGAATGACCGAGTTTGAATCAGCATAAATATTTTCGACAGAGCCAGGCCAGTAATCAGCATTAGTGGAGTTGATCCACACTCCATTTGTTGAATCAGGATCAGAAACGTAGATTTGATAGCCTAGTTGGTTTCCATTCTTAGCCAATTGTAGTCCTCGTAATACTTTTCCTGCTGGTACTAAAACAGGTGATAATGTGGCATAAGTATCGTCTTCTGATATTTGCCAGTAAGACGGATTATTCTCAGTATTCTCGACCCATGTCAATCCGTTAGTATCGTCGTAATAGCCTATTTTTACCGCTAAACGATTGCCTTTTAACCAAAAAGCTACTGCCGATACGGTGTAAACACCTGGGCAAATCAACTGGCTGGTGTCGCAATATAATCCTTGGTCGCCTAGACCGCCGTTACTTGGAAAATAGTTTGCATTATTATCAAAATTAACGGCATTGGTATTATTTGAGTCGGTCATAAGTTATCCTCTTTTATATCAAGTTTTCAAAGAATCTGTAGTTACAGGTTCTGTTTTAATGTTGATATGCAGTAACTAGCATATCTTAAACACTCATATTAAAAAGCATGAACCATGCCAACTAATGTGTTTTACCTAACTCTTTATAAAACAACAAGTTTTAACTTTTTACTTAACTCTTATTTTTTAAATGGACACGTCAGAAAAAATTCTGACGTCAACAATTACTAATTTCAATGGTAGACTCCTTACTCAATAATAATGATGTTGCTGATTTTGAAATTGGCAGATGGTGATGATGAGATAATAGCTATAAATTGGTAGCAGTAGTGGAGCAGTTTTGGATGACTCATGCTCTTCTCCATGTTATTTCAGTATTGTTTTATTATTCTTCATTTTGCTGTACTTTGTTCTACTGTACTTTAGCGATTCTTTATCCGGGATAGTCAAATGAAAATAATAAAACTTTTAAGCCTGATAGTTTATTTCGCATCAAGTCTGGTTTTAGCCAGTTCGGAAAAGCCAGAGGACTCAAATAATCCTGAGTACCCAAAGAAACATAGTCGCGCATTAGAAATTGATGCCACTGTGGTCACTAAGCATAAAACCACGGTCAATGGCCAGAAGTTCGCCTATACTGCAACTGCAGGTACCCAGCCGGTATGGAATGAAAATGATGATGCCGTGGCCACGTTGCATTATACCTATTACCAACGAACTGATGTTAAAGATCGAGCCAGCCGTCCTCTGGTCATTTCTTTTAATGGTGGGCCAGGTTCTGCCTCGGTGTGGATGCATGTGGCTTATACAGGACCAAGAGTGTTAAATATTGATGATGAAGGTTATCCATTACAGCCTTATGGGGTAAAAACCAATCCTTATTCAATTTTAGATATTGCCGATATTGTGTATGTTAATCCGGTGAATACGGGTTATTCACGTGTTTTGAAAGATAAAAAGGGCAAGTTACCATCTAAAGAAAAGTTGAAAAAAATGTTTTTTGGCGTTAATGCTGATGTGAAGTATCTGGCGGAATGGCTAAATACTTTTGTTACGCGTTATGAGCGTTGGCGTTCGCCTAAATATTTGATTGGAGAGAGCTATGGTACAGTCCGTGTTTCCGGTTTGGCTCTGGAGCTGCAAGCGCGTCAGTGGATGTATTTAAATGGCGTAATTTTAGTCTCACCAACAGATATTGGTTTAAAAAGAGATGGAGCGGTTAAAACGGCGAATCGTTTACCCTATTTTGCCGCTGCAGCATGGCACCATAAAGTTCTTGATGCTGGATTACAGAATAAAGATTTATTGGAGCTACTACCTGATGTTGAGTCGTTTACGATTAATAAATATATGCCTGCACTTGCTATGGGCGGTTTTATCGACCCGGAAAAAAAGCAGAAAATAGCTCGTCAGGTTGCTGAATATTCAGGTTTAAGTATTGAAGCTGTTTTGCAAAATAATTTAGATATATCGAGTAGTTTTTTCTGGAAAGAGTTGCTGCGTGAGCGTGGCCAGACAATTGGTCGTTTAGATTCTCGTTATTTAGGTATTGATGAAAAAGAATCTGGTAGCAGACCTGATTATAATGCCGAATTAACTTCCTGGTTGCATTCTTTCACCCCAGCAATTAATCATTACATGCGTACTGAGTTAAACTATAAAACCGACATTAAATATAATATGTTCGGTAAGGTTCGTCCCTGGGATAGAAGTGAAAATAATACCGGCAAAAATCTGCGTTTAGCCATGGCACAAAATCCTTATCTCAATGTCATGATCCAATCGGGGTATTATGATGGCGCTACTAATTATTTTGATGCGAAATATACCCTTTGGCAACTTGATCCCAGTGGAAAGATGAAAAACAGGCTTGGTTTTAAAGGTTATCGAAGTGGTCATATGATGTATTTACGCCGTGAAGATCTTAAACAGGCAAGTGATGATTTAAGAAGTTTTATTTATTCTTCTTTACCTGGAAAGAATAATGCGGCCAAATATAGCGAATAGACTGATTAAATCATTGCCCTGTTTTTAGTGGGAGAAAGGATACCGAATGAAATTTAAGAAAAGTTCAGTCAATGTGTTAGTTGCGATCAATGTGGTCGTTTTTTTGTTGATTAACGTTCTTCGTTTTATGCCGTTAGATTTGTTTGCTTTGTACTTTCCTGTGAATGCCAAATTCGGCATTTGGCAGTTTGTGACTTATCTGTTTTTACATGGAAGTGTGGCGCATCTTCTTTTTAATATGTTTGCATTATTTTCTTTTGGTAGTGTTTTGGAGTCGTCCTGGGGGACCAGGCGATTTCTGTTTTTTTATTTTATTACTGGCATTGGTGCTGCGCTGATTTACACTCTGGTTAACTATTATCAATTTTCTGCTACCTATGAACAATTGCGGGAATTGGGGCTTGGTGTCGGGGAAATTGAGGCAATGTTGGTAAGTGGTAGTGTTAATACTGATTTATTCAGCTCAATTTCTAAAACGCAATTAACGGCTTTTTTCTCAACCTTTCATACGCCTGCGGTAGGAGCTTCTGGGGCTATTTACGGTATATTAATTGCGTTTGCGCTCTCATTTCCTAATGCTAAACTGGCGCTTATTTTCTTGCCGGTTCCAATTAGTGCTAAATATTTTGTGCCGATCTTAATTTCTGCCGATTTATTTTTTGGGGTAACCAATTACTCGATTGGCAATATCGCGCATTTTGCACATATTGGCGGCGCCATTTTTGGTTTGATTATTATGTTATGGTGGCGAAGAAAAAAAATCAGAATATGACGAACAATTTATTGAATGTCCATCTCAGCTCTCTCAGAGAGTGTGGTTATAGGTTTTTTTCGTTTTCTTTATTATGCCAGATTCTTAAGATAAAAATATCAGAATCAGTCAGTAAATAACGAATTGTATAGCTACCAATAAACAGATCTCGGATTAACTCTGGATTTGGGGCACGGCTAACAGGTAAACCCATTTGAGGAAAAATTTTCAGTTTAGCAATACCAGAAAGTAAATCATTTGACACTCTGGCAGCGGCGACAGGGTTCTTAATTTCAATAAACTCACGAAGTCTTTTCAAGTCATCTATTGATTCGGGCGAATAATTTATTTTCATAAGTTTGGAGGGGGTATTTCGCCTTTAGTCCCCCAGCTTTTTAGCCAGTTGGTAACTTCTGTTTCATCGATGGTTTTTCCAGCTTTAATCGAATCGAGAGCATCAAGGGTGTCGGACCAACGAGAATCCTCCATGGATTGACGAGCAATAAAATCTTTAATTGCTTGATTTATTATATAATTTTTAGATCTGTCTAGTTTTTTTGCTAGCTTTTCTAATGGCACCTCTATTTCAGAGTTTATTCGAATACTTGTAACACTCATAACCTATAACCTATACCCTATTTGTAGCTACTTGTAATACATTATAGTACAACTGAATTCAGGTTGCATCATAATGATGATGGTAAGTCTCTTCTCCCATAAGTTTTATCTGGTTATCAATCATCTTTTCAAAAGTTGTTAATAATGGCTGGTACTTTGAGTTATTTTGTTCAATTACACCAAGCGTTTGTGCAATTGCTTCGATGGTAGATAAGCTTTGTTTAAAAGGTGATTTGCGTATTCTGTATTGGCTCTTTTCTATGGGTTGCAGGGTTAATTGGGGTAAGTTCTGTAACCAGGGGTTCAGATACCAGATTTTTCTGGCTTTTTTCCAGGTGCCATCAATAAAGATAAAAGCGAGATCAATGGCTGGTGATGGTTCAGCATTTGTGCGGGCGATTAAATGAGTTAATGGTTTGGCATTTACCCCGGGAAAGATGACATAACATTTAGATTGATAGCGTCTGAACCAGGATTGTACTAATTTATCTTTTTGAAAATCTTCACCTTGCCATAATTCACAGTGCTTAAGGGATAAATTTGCAATTTTAGCCGTTCCCAGGCTATGTTTTGCTTCAGATGGATGTTGTAATATGGCAATAGGATGTGGATTAACAATAGACGTGAGCCAGCCACACAGGCAAGTTTTTAGTGTTTTTTCGCAGTGGGAACAGAGCTCTCGTGCCATAGTAATCCTTAAAAAGAGGTAACTATTCAGCTAATTGCTATATGCATCCGTAACTGTTCAGATTGTCCCTAAAATGAGTCAGTTCGAGGCAAAAAATGTGAGTATACTCGATTATTTGACCATTTTTGAACG
>JBFFIY010000055.1:0-28077 GCA_041556195.1 Enterobacterales bacterium | reverse complement strand
CAGCTTACCCCTAAAATGAGCCATCTCATCGTTCAAAAATGGTCAAATAATCGAGTATACTCACATTTTTTGCCTCGATCTGACTCATTTTAGAGGCAACCTGAACAGTTACGGGTACATGTAACAACTCGCTGAGTAGTGAAATTTCAAATTTGTTTTTTTTTAGTTAATAATATTCATTCCAAAGAATGTTTCTAGAATCGTAATAATAAACATTGCACCTAAAATAAAAGGACAGATCCAGGCGATAGAAAAATTCACATAACCTTGTAACCAACTACCTCTCAGTGCTTCATCTCCAACCGCTAGCTCTTCATCGAAATTTCTTCTTTTCCAGGCAAGAGTGACAAATGTTGCAATTAAAAATCCACCCAGTGGTAATATTATGTCAGAGATCATAGCTACGATATCCAGAAAAGGCATTGATTTAGCCACACCTGGAAGCTTTAAATTACCTAACATCTCGACAGCACCATAAGATAATAATGAAGGTATTCCAATGAGAAAAATGGCTGTAGCCAGGATCCAGGTCGCCTTGGGGCGAGAGATTTTTTTCTCATCAACTAAATAAGCCGCTGGCACTTCCATCAGAGACATTGTCGACGTAAAAGCCGCAAACGATAACAGCAAAAAGAAAACTCCACCAACAATACGTCCTAACATTGGCCCCAGAGATTCAAAAATTCCCGGCAAGGTAACAAAGATAAAGCCTGGACCGCCAGACACCGCTTTCATAGCATCTAAATCACCTTGAGTCATATAAGCTACAAACGGGAACATCATCAAACCGGCAAGAACTGCGACTGAAACATCTGTTACAGTAATAATGGCACCTGCACTCACAATATTAGTTTGGCGAGAAACGTAACTACCAAAGGTTATCAATGCTCCCATACCTAGAGATAGAGAAAAGAATGCCTGAGATAAAGCGCTGTAAACCACGCTAGGTGTAACCTTAGAAAAATCTGGCTGTAGATAGAACTTGAGACCTACCATAGAATGATCAAGCGTCATGGCATAAGCTACAAGCCCCAAGACCAGCACTAATAATACTGGCATGAGTATTTTCGCTGCTCGTTCAATTCCACCTGAGATACCTCTAGATACAACAAAAGCCGTCGTACTCATAAATATGATGGCATATAAACCCACTTTCACCCAATTAGCCGTAAATTCACCAAATTGTTGTCCTATCGCAAAATTTGCCCCTATTATTTCCCAAAAATAACCAAAAGCCCAAGCAGCAATCACATTATAAAAGGACAATATCACCAACCCAGCTATAACCCCCAGATAACCGACAAAATTCCAACTTTTGAATCCTAAAGCATTGAAAGCACCAACGGCGTTACGTTGAGTTTTTCTACCGATGGCTATTTCTGCCACCATAATCGGGTAACAGAGAACAAAACAGCAAATAAGATAAATCACCACAAAAGCGGCCCCCCCTCCCTGGCCTACCTCAAAAGGAAACTTCCAGATATTTCCCAAACCAACTGCTGAACCTGCCGATGCTAAAATAAAACCTAAACGAGAATCAAAAGAACCACGAGCTGCCATAATGTATCCACTTTTTTATTAGTATTAGTTTAATATCAGTATTGTCAGTATTGTCAGTATTGTCAGTATTGTCAGTATTGTCAGTATTGTCAGTATTGTCAGTATTGTCAGTATTGTCAGTATAAGTATTTGGAGCAATTGCTTACTTATAAACAAAGAGCTAATAACAAAGAACCAGTTTATTATTTTAGCTCCATAACTTTACAAGTATGAATGGGAGCATAAAGCAAGCCCTTTAATCAAGTCATAGAGCTAAATATTCGACTTTTATGTGTAAATCTCCCACTACTCCGATCTGTTTGAAACAGAAATGTACTAGTTTGATAAGAGATATACAAAAAAACCCTACCAACCTTTCGACTGGCAGGGTTTAGAATCTAAAAACTGAATGTAACTATTCAGCGAGTTGATAAATGCACCTGTAGCTGAATAGTTACAACTCAATTAACCTAAAACTTCATTCAACTCAGGGAGCGCTTTGAATAAATCCATCACTAATCCATAGTCAGCAACAGAAAATATAGGCGCTTCTTCATCTTTATTAATTGCAACGATGACTTTTGAGTCTTTCATTCCGGCTAAATGTTGAATAGCCCCGGAAATCCCAACGGCAATATAAAGTTCAGGTGCAACAATTTTACCAGTTTGCCCTACTTGATAGTCATTAGGCACAAAACCTGCGTCGACTGCCGCACGAGAAGCTCCTACTGCCGCACCAAGCTTATCTGCAATGGCTTCTAACAAATGGAAGTTATCGCCACTTTGCATGCCACGTCCACCCGAAACAATAATTTTGGCTGATGTAAGTTCTGGTCGTTCAGATTTAGTCAGTTCCTGTCCAACAAATTTAGACATACCAAGATCAGAAGCTATTTCAACCTTTTCGATGTCACAACTACCATCGCCACTTTCTTCATTGCAAGCTGCATCAAAACCGGTAGAACGAACAGTGATGGCTTTTTTGGGATCCCTACTCTTAACAGTTGCTATTGCGTTGCCTGCATAAACGGGACGTTTAAACGTATCTGCATCAACCACTTCTATGATTTCAGACAGTTGAGCAACTCCTAATTTAGCGGCAACTCTAGGCATAAAATTTTTGCCGTAGGTCGAAGCTGGTGCCATGAAATAGTCGTAATTATCAGCTAGTGAAAGCACCTGGGCTGATATTTGTTCAGCAGTTGCATTGACACAGCTTTCATTATCAACCAATAACACCTTTGCAATACCGGCTTTAGCTGCCAGTTCGTTTGCAGCAGGCTCCGCTTGTGAACCCATAACTAATACATGGATATCTTGATTTAACTTTTGACTTAATTGGGCCGCAGCACCTAAAGTATTATAAGTCGCAGCATGGACAGCACTATTTTCGTGTTCAGCAATTACCAGAATAGTCATTAGATCACCTTCGCTTCATTTCGTAATTTTTCAACCAGTTCAGTAACTGACTCCACTTTTACTCCTGCTTCCCTTATAGCAGGAGGCTCAACTGATAAAACTTCCAAATGAGGGGTAATATCAACTCCAGTATCGGCAATCGCTTTGATGTCTAGTGGCTTGCGCTTTGCCTTCATAATATTCGGCAGTGAGGCAAATCGAGGTTCATTTAAGCGTAAGTCAGTAGTAACAATAGCTGGAATTTGTAATTCTACGGTTTCTAAACCACCATCAATTTCTCGGGTCACTTGCACTTTAGAATCAGCAACATCAACTTTTGAAGCAAAAGTGCCCTGTGGCCAATCTAATAAAGCGGCTAACATTTGCCCGGTTTGATTATTATCTGAATCAATAGACTGTTTCCCTAAAATCACTAAACCAGGTTGTTCGTCATTGACAATACCCTGTAATACCTGAGCGACAGCCAGAGATTCTAATTCTTGATCGGTTTCAACCAGAATGGCACGATCAGCACCTAAGGCTAAAGCTGTTCTTAACGTTTCTTGAGCTTGAGCAGGTCCTATTGATACTGCGACTATTTCTGTTGCTACGCCCTTCTCTTTTAAACGGATCGCTTCTTCAACAGCAATTTCGCAAAATGGATTCATTGATAATTTAACATTGGCAGTTTCTACACCCGTATTATCAGATTTAACACGCACTTTTACGTTAGCATCTATCACTCGTTTGACAGCAACAAGGATCTTCATAAAATCTCCTGAATTAATTAATCGACTCTAAAATAATTGGAAAATTAGGATAACATACATCAAAATATAAAATCTTGATGCGAATCATGCCTTCAACGCCTGATGAGGTCAAGAATATACCCAACATTTGATAGATAAAATGCTAGAATATTAGCAACTATTCAGTTACAAGCTTAATAGATGATATGCCGAACAGTAAAGGATACTTCTCTTTTGAGGTAATTACTCACAATGTTCGAATTAATTCAACCTGAAAAGTACAAAGCTAAGAGGAATTCCCTGTGTCTCGAGAATCTATGGAATTTGATGTTGTTATTGTTGGTGGTGGTCCTGCTGGATTAGCAGCGGCCATACGTTTACGCCAATTAGGTGCCGAAAAAGGCATTGATATTTCTGTCTGTTTGGTGGAAAAGGGGGCTGAAATTGGTGCTCACATATTATCCGGTGCCGTCTTTGAAACCCGCGCACTCGATGAACTCATACCTGATTGGAACGAAAAAGGTGCACCACTGAACACCCCGGTCACCAAAGAGAAGTTTTTATTTTTGGGGAAAAATAAATCTTTAAGCTGGCCTGCTCCATTGTTGATCCCACAACAAAAAAATCATGGCAACTACATTATTAGCCTTGGTAACCTATGTCGCTGGATGGGGGAACTGGCTGAAGCGATGGAAGTAAATATTTTCCCGGGTTTTGCCGCAACTGAAATTCTTTATAATAACGATGGTAGTGTGAAAGGCATCGCCACAGGCGATATGGGCGTTTCAGCAGATGGAGAACAAAAAGCCACTTATCAACAAGGTTATGAATTACATGCCAAATACTGCATTTTTGCTGAAGGTTGTCGAGGCAATCTTGGGAAGGAAATCATCAAGAAATTTAATCTCGATGAAGGCAAAGATCCACAACATTACGGTATTGGCATTAAAGAGCTGTGGGAAGTACCTGAATCACAACACAAGCAGGGGATGGTTCTACACAGTACGGGTTGGCCACTAGATAGTAATACCTACGGTGGTTCTTTCATGTATCACCTGGAAAATAATCAAGTATCCATTGGTTACGTTGTGGGTCTCGGTTATGACAATCCTTATTTAAGTCCATTTGAAGAATTCCAACGCTTTAAAACCCACAAAGCTATTCGACCCTATTTAGAGGGCGGAAAACGTATATCTTATGGTGCCAGAGCTTTAATTGAAGGTGGCATACAGTCTTTACCAAAACTCACTTTCCCAGGTGGGATGTTGGCAGGCTGTGAGGCAGGTACACTAAATCTAACCAAAATCAAAGGTTCTCATACAGCCATGAAATCAGGCATGTTGGCAGCTGAAGCTATCGCTGATGCCCTGTTACACTCTTCCGACAAAGGGAAAGAAGCACCAACTTCTGAATTAACCTCATATCAGGAGGCATTTGACAAATCATGGGTATATGAAGAACTTCATCGTCAACGAAATACCTACCCTGCTTTCCATAAGTGGGGATTGTTAAGAGGCATCCTATTCACTGGGCTAGATCAACTGATTTTCAGAGGTAAACTCCCATTTACCCTACATGTCACAAAAGCCGATCACGATTCCTTAAAAGAGGCGAGTGCTTGCCAACCCATTGATTATCCCAAACCGGATAATAAAGTGAGTTTTGATCGTTTATCTTCTGTTTATATATCCAATACCAATCATGAAGAAGATCAACCCTGCCACTTAAAACTGGCTGATACAGATATTCCATTAGGTATCAACTTGCCCAATTGGGATGAGCCAGCACAACGATATTGTCCGGCAGGTGTCTATGAAATCGTGCGTGAAGATGACGGAAGCAATCCTCGCTTTCAGATCAATGCACAAAACTGTATTCATTGTAAAACCTGTGATATTAAAGATCCCATGCAAAATATCACCTGGACTCCGCCGGAAGGTGCTGGTGGGCCAAACTATCCGAACATGTAAAACTTGTGAGGTGGCCGATGTAACCTCAAGA
Organism: Enterobacterales bacterium; assembly: GCA_041556195.1. Lineage (GTDB taxonomy): Bacteria > Pseudomonadota > Gammaproteobacteria > Enterobacterales > 21-14-all-40-8. The sequence goes on along the minus strand of JBFFIY010000055.1, from coordinate 22,390 downwards.
TAAGATAGTAAGTACCCACTTAAAAACATCACCATGTAGCTCATATGAGTATATACCCGTGATACATGGTGATATTAAAAAAATTCAATATCCCATCCCCTTCCCCCCTTGAACCTGTAAAACACGCCCCCATCATAGGTTCCAGCAATTAAATTTAATGTTCGGAGCACTAAACAATGACAACTGCCAGTACTAAACAAACTCATAGTTTTCAAACAGAAGTTACCCAGTTATTGCACCTGATGGTGCACTCTTTATATTCCAATAAGGAAATTTTTCTAAGAGAACTTATCTCAAATAGTGCGGATGCTTGTGACAAGCTACGCTTTAAAGCTATTTCAGATGACAACCTCTATCAGGGCGACTCTGATCTTAAAGTCCAGATAGCCATGGATAAAGAAGCTGGTACCTTAACTATTTCTGATAATGGTGTGGGTATGACCGAAGCTGAAGTTATCGAAAACCTCGGAACCATTGCCAAATCAGGAACTGCTGAATTCATCAAACAACTTTCTCAAGATGAAAAGAACAGTGCTTCTTTGATTGGTCAATTTGGTGTGGGTTTTTACTCTTCATTCATTGTAGCTGATAGAGTAACGGTTGAAACTCTTGCTGCTGGCGCAACTGAAGCAGTTCGCTGGGAATCAACAGGCGATGGAAGTTTCACCATTGAGCCTGCAGAAAAAACAGTTCGGGGTACCTGCATCACTCTACATTTAAAAGAAGATGCCAAAGAATTTGCTGAAGACGCTCGTATTCGCAACATCATTCACACCTATTCAGAACACCTGTCTATTCCAGTTCAACTACTGGAAGTGATTTATCCATCACCAGAACTGAGTGAAGAAGATGCAGCAGATCCTGAAAAAGTAGCTGCAAAAGCAGAGAAAGATGCCAAAGTTCCAGATTGGGAAACGGTTAATAAAGCAAAAGCTCTGTGGACTGAGTCAAAATCTGACCTGACCAACGAAGATTATAACGAATTCTATAAGCATGTAGCACATGACTTTTCAGATCCCTTAACTTGGGCACATAACTCTGTTGAAGGTAAACTGGAATACACCAGTTTATTATACGTCCCCGGACGTGCACCCTTTGACTTATGGAACAGAGATAAAACCAGTGGTTTAAAACTTTACGTACAACGCGTTTTCATTATGGATGATGCAGAACAGTTCCTACCAAGTTATTTACGCTTTATCCGTGGTGTTCTCGACTCAAATGATCTGCCATTAAACATTTCCAGAGAAATCTTACAAGACAGTGCTATTGGACAAAGTCTGAAAAGTGCAGTGACTAAACGCTCTTTAGATATGCTTAAAAAGCTGGCTAAATCTGATCCTGAAAAATATCAAACCATGTGGAATGAATTTGGTCAGGTGTTAAAAGAAGGCCCTGCTGAAGATTTTGCCAATAAAGACGCTGTCGCTAAGTTGTTGCGCTTCAACTCAACACATACCGATACTGAAGCTCAAAATGTATCATTAGAAGATTATGTGACACGTATGAAAGATGGCCAGAAGAGCATCTACTTCATTACAGCAGAATCTTTACAAGCTGCAAAAACCAGCCCTCATTTAGAGATCTTCAGAAAGAAAGGTATTGAAGTTTTATTACTTACCGATCGCATCGATGAATGGTTAGTAAGCCATCTAACTGAATTTGATGGAAAACAGCTTCATTCTGTTGCCAAAGGCGAACTTGATCTGGGTGATTTGGAAGACAAAGAAGACAAAGAAAAACTTGAAAAAGAAAATGAAGAAGCCAAGCAATTTCTTGAAAGAGTTAAAGAAGTTTTAACCGACAAAGTTACCGGTGCTCGTTTGACACATCGTCTCACAGACACGCCTGCTTGTGTGGTTACAGGTGAACATGATATGGGTGCGCAAATGGCCCAAATCATGAAAGCTGCAGGTCAAAATGTTCCAGACACCAAACCTACGTTTGAACTCAACCCGGAACATGATTTGGTCAAACGTATTGAAGAAGAACAAGATGAAGAAGCATTCTCTGAATGGGTTCACCTATTGTTTGAACAGGCTTTACTTTCTGAACGTGGTCAATTGGATGATCCTGCGACTTTCACCTCACGTTTAAACCGCATGTTGTTAAAACTGGCTAAATAATTCCTCTAACCTTTAATTTCTCCAGATGCTGATCTACAGCATCTGGAGAAACCTCCAATAATTTTCACCAGACACCTCCAAACATTGACATCTAATCTATTCACTAAGCTAGTACTATAACAAAAATCTACTTAACCTGTTTTAAGGTAGAAATATTAGTAGAAAACCAACACTTAGCTGTAATAACTTGCCATAACTCATCAAGTTATGTAAAACCATCTACAGGCCAATTGAAACAATTAAATATATTTATCCCGAGCTCAGGTTATTTAGTTGTTATTTTCTTCTTAAACTCAGTGATTTTAAGGGCAAATAAATAATGATGTTAATTTTTTTTGCGGTTTTAGGAGTCATGTTACTGGGATATATGGCTCAACAGGTAGGCCTTTGCATGGTTAGAGGCGTATCAGAACTACTTAATGGCCGGCCATATTTTATTATGGCAATTTTATCCAGTGGTGCATTCGTTTGGATCTCCGTGTTAATAGCAGAACAATTGAATATAAATTATCCGTTTCATGACGTTCAAATCTCACCCTGGGTTTTTGTGGGAGGACTAATATTTGGCATTGGCTCCGCTTTCAATCAAGGCTGCAGTGTTTCAACTATAGGTAGACTCGCCTGCGGGCAGCTGAAAATGCTCGTCACCGTGATTGGTTGGTTTACCGGTTGGCTCATTATTACTTACTGGATACAATCACAATATTGGTCTCCCACACTCGTTTACCTGAAAGTGGCAAAAACAACTCATTGGCATACTTTTGTTCTAATGGCCTTATCTATTGGAATATTAGCCTGGACATTTTCTTTAACTAAAGAACATCGAAAAATCTGGTTTTCCATGCTGACAATTGGTTTAGTTGCAGGTTCCCTGTTTTTAATTGAGCCCAGATGGACGCACAGTAGTTTTTTACAAGATCTTAGTTACTCTCTCATTCATCAGGATGACCAACGATGGCCAGCTAATCATAGATTTTTATTAGCTTTTTCAACAGTGATTGGAATGGTATTAGCTGCCTGGAAAAATAAATATTTTGGACTTCGGATCCCGAATTTCAAAACATCCATGGTCCACTTATTTGCTGGAACTCTTATGGGCATAGGTGCATCACTCGCAGGTGGTGGTAATGATTCATTAATTCTTCTGGCACTACCCGCATTTTCGCTCGCTGGTAGCGTTAGCTTAATAGGGATCATCCTCGGTATAATAATGGTTAAGAAGTTAAATTTACAGAGGGACAAATAAGTTTTAACCGATAAAACCAGATCCAGACAATTCACTAGAACCTGTAAAAGAACATGAAACATGACAAAATAAAATATCAGGGCAACTGCCACTGCGGTGAAGTGAAATTTGAATTTTCAAGCACTCCGATAAAATCAGCACTTCAATGCAACTGTTCTATCTGTAGCCGTAAAAATGCGGTTATGTCAAAAGACTATATCTCCCCTTCTGACTTTACATTATTACAGGGTAAACAGTCATTGAGCGTTTATCACTGGGGAGATAAAGATGTTAACCATTATTTTTGTCAACATTGTGGGATCTACCCTTTCCATGACTCCATCTATGAACCCGGAACATATCGAGTCAATCTGGGTTGTGTGGATGCCATTGATAAACACGCTCTAAATATAGAGCTATTCGATGGTGAAAACCTGCTATGAAAAATCTTTCTCGAATAAGACTTAAAATTCTCTGTCATTAAAAGTAGAATTCAAGTCAGAAATTATCAAATAAACTAGCTTGAGCAGCAGTCTATCAATAGTGGTAACTGAATACTCATTGAACTTAAATCGTTGGAAAAACAAATAGATGAATTATTTAACAATCAACAAAAAATCCTGGGATAGCAGAACTCAAACTCATATAGCTTCAAAATTTTATGATGTAGATGGTTTTATTAAAGGTTCTAGTTCTCTTAAAGAAATCGAGCTATCAGAACTGAAAGGTGTCAAAGATAAAACCATGCTCCATCTACAATGTCATTTTGGTCAGGACACATTGTCATGGGCCAGAAAAGGCGCAATTGTTACGGGAGTTGATTTGTCTTCTGAAGCCATTAAACAAGCCAATAAAATAAAACAAACAACCCAACTTGAAGCAGATTTTATTTGCTCTGATATTTATGAGTTAGGTGTAGTCAATAATAAACTCTACGATATTGTTTTTACGTCATACGGTGCTATTGTGTGGTTGCCCTGTTTAAACAAATGGGCAGATACTATCGCTAAGAACTTAAAGTCAGGTGGTATGTTTTATATGGTGGAGTTCCACCCAGCGTATGATCTTTTTTCCGGTTACCCTTATTTTCATTTAGAGCAACCTGATATCGAAGAAGAAGGGACTTATACCGAAAATTGTGATGGAACAAAAACAACCTCTGTGACATGGGCACACCCATTAAGTGATGTGATTAATGCTCTCATTCAAGCTGGAATTCAAATAGACAGAGTTAACGAATTTCCTTTTAGTCCATACAACTGTTTTGAAGGGCTGGAAGAGAGAGCACCAGGCAGGTTTTATTTGGCAGATTCAAAACATGACATACCACTTTGCTATTCAATTCGGGGCACAAAAAACATCTCGAAATAATACTCGTTTTCATTTAACATTCAGCCTCTTATCAAGAAATTGATGTTGACATGTGTTTTTGAAATCAAAAAAAAATTGATAGAAACTAATCGTATTAAAAACAACTAAAAAGAGAGTCACCCAAATATCTCTCACTGAATCATGTCCTCAATTTGTGTTCAATTTATAATAGTCTATACTTGTTCTAGTTAATCTCAGTTCTTAATAAGCTAAAAGACGTTTTATTTACCAGTGCCTGCTCCGTGATCGGAGCATGTGCCAAAAAGCTCTTAAACAGAACTACGGTTGGTTATCTCTGTTTCATAAGGAAGTAAACCATGTTCAGATCCGAACACCCAATTCCTGAAATTACGGAAAATTCATATTCTGAGCCTCGGCCTAAAAAAACACAAATGGTACAGGTAACCCAAAATTTTCCTGTTAATTCCTGTTCTTCACCTTTAATTAACGACAACCAGATCCTTCAATATATTAATAACCACATAGAAAGAACTCGCCTGTTCAAACGTAATGAACATTTAGTTTACAGATCAGATCCTCAGAGGTATTTATATATTGTTCATGCCGGATGTTGTAAAGGTTACTATATTGATGCTTCTGGGAGAGAACACATTTCCAATTTTTACTATCCTGGAGATATTATTGGCCTGGAATCTATTTTTTTTAGAAAATTTCTTATTAATGTTATAGCGTTAGAAACTAGCCACATCTGCTATATAAACCTGTCAAAATTTCTATCTCTGCAACAACAATCACCTGAAATGAAAGAACAGTTTATTGATATCTTCAGCCAACAACTTTGGCATGCTTATTCCATGCATGGTACCTACAATTCTAAAGAATTGGTCATTCAGTTTTTACTCGATTTATCTACTCATGCAAAAAAACAGGGGCAATCAGGATCAGAATTAACCCTTTCAATGGGTCGACATGATATAGGTAACCATCTTGGACTAAGTTCCGAGACAGTCAGTCGAGTGTTCACTCAACTAAAAATTGAAAAATTAATTCAGGTTAATAGAAACTTCATTAAACTTTGTGACATAGCCAGATTGAAACAACTGGCAATGAATGGTGACTTATAGATTGCTCTATCTATTTTCATTTCTTAGATTTCATCAAATGCTGTTTTCATGACAAATATCAGAGATATTAATTAGAAATTCTCTATATTGATTTCAGTACCTGATATTTATTGTGTCTTGTACTATAAATGAAGAAAAAGTCATCAATGGTGGCTTTTATTAAACTCTGACAGGAGGAATCAAGATGAATCTATTTAAACGGCAAGCTTTATCCACATTGCCTCAATTACCATTGTTTTCCCAACTAAGTGATGAGATGAATCGTTTCTTCGATCGAGATCTTCACTCACTTGAGAATCGTTTCGATGTCATGGGAACTCAGTGGCAACCAGCTATAGATATTGAGCAAAAAGATAAAGAATATGTCATTCGTGCAGATGTCCCAGGTGTTGAACCAAAAGATATCAAGGTTTTCCTGGATAATGGCTTACTAACCATAGAAGGAAAACGTGATACTAAAGCTGAAGTAAACAAAGAAGATTACAGGTGTATTGAACGTAGTTATGGCAGTTTTTATCGTTGCGTTAGATTGCCAGAGGCTGTTGAGGCTGAGAATATTAAAGCCCACAACCATAATGGTGTTCTGGAAGTTACCATTCCCAGAGCTATGTCAAGCAATCAAAAAGCTATACCGGTTCTCAGTGATTAAATAGGAGTTAACTATACCCGTGACACCTCAAAATGCAGGTTTCAGAGCTCAATCAGGAAGTCACAGCAAGGCGCAACATGAAGAGAACACCCAAAGCACTCGCTCCGCTTGCGGGGCAGGCTCTGGCCAGTCCTTTTCAATAGTTGTAAAGCTGCAATAAAATGTACAGGGACTTGCAAGTGTCATACCATGCAGGATGCCGAGGATGACCATCACATCCATGTGAATAAAACAATTTTTTGCTACTGCAAAAAAAGGTATACACCACATCCATGTGAATAAACAGGACGCAGAAGCTTTGCCTACAAGGAGCGTTAGCAGGACGCAGAAGCTTTGCCTACCGGACATAGGTAAGGAGGACATAGTAGCTTTGCCTACAGGACGTAGGTAAGGAGCGCTAGCAGAGGACGCTGAAGCTTACTGAAATCCTGCATTTTGAAGTGTCACGGGTAAATTTTTGTTGGGTCGTTGTATAATATTTACAGTTCCTGGATGTTTATAAACTCTCATAGTATGAATTTTACTACTACGAAAACCATACATCGGCCCAACTGTATTTAACCTGAGCTCGGGTTAAATACCTCTTTAGCTATTCTTTAAAAACCTCTTTAATCACTGCATCAATATTATTAACCAGCACAAAATTCATAGATTTTTTAACGGATGAAGGTAAATCATCTAAATCCTTTTCATTACGTTCAGGCAGAATCACAGTTTTTAAATTAGCTCTATGTGCAGCCAATACCTTCTCTTTTATTCCACCAACCGGTAACACTAATCCACGTAGGGTAATTTCCCCAGTCATTCCCACATCCATACGAACTTTTCGATGAGTTAATAATGACACCATAGCTGTGACCAGCGTAACTCCTGCTGAAGGTCCATCCTTAGGAATAGCTCCGGCAGGTAGATGAACATGCAGATCCATTTTGTCATAAAAGTGTTTGTCTATATCTAGCGACTCGGCCCTTGATCTGACATAACTTAAGGCAGTCTCCACTGATTCGTGCATAACATCACCTAACTGGCCTGTGATAATCAAATTTTTCTTACCTGGCATACTGGTCACTTCAACAAATAAAATGTCTCCACCTACAGCAGTGACGGCTAAACCGGTGGCAACTCCAGGAACTCTTATTCTTTCGGCGACATCATAATAATATTCTGGCTTCCCTAAATAATCTTGCAATTTATCTGGTTCAATTACCAATTGAGATTTTTCATTCCTGGCTATCTTGATCACTACTTTTCTACAAATGGCACCCAGTTTTCTATCAAGGCCTCGAACACCTGCCTCACGGGTATACTCTCGAATCACTTTCAGCATTGTCTCATCAGTCACAGTTAACTCTTTAGTTTTTAAACTATTTTCTCTTAACTGCCGACTCATTAAATAATTTTGTCCAATATAAAGTTTTTCTTGATCGGTATATCCAGGTAAATTCAGGACTTCCATACGATCCAGCAATGGCCGTGGGATATTATCCAGCACGTTGGCTGTTGCAATAAACATTAACTGGCTAAGATCAAAAGCAACTTCTAAATAATGATCTCTAAAGTCTCGATTCTGTTCTGGATCTAACACTTCCAATAAAGCTGAAGATGGATCTCCATGCCAATCAGAGCCTAACTTATCAACTTCATCAAGCAGGATAACCGGATTGTTAGTACCTACGTCTCTTAAAGCCGTAATAAATCTTCCGGGCATAGCCCCCAGATAGGTTCTGCGATGACCTCGTATTTCAGCTTCATCCCTTACTCCACCAAGGCTTATGCGCTGTAGTTTACGTCCTAAAGATCGTGCAATAGAATGCCCTAAAGAGGTTTTACCTATTCCTGGAGGGCCAACCAGACACAAAATCACTCCTTCTCTTGATACTCGTTTCAAGTGCGTTTCAATATCTGGTGGTTCAACAGTTGATTGACTTCTCTGTTGTCTTAATTGACGAACAGCAATGTATTCCAGGATCCGACGTTTAATTGTTTCTAATCCAAAATGATCTTCATCCAGAATTTCTCTGGTTCGTTCAATATCAAACAGATCTTTAGTAGAAATCTTCCAGGGGAGTGAAATAAGCCAATCAAGATAAGTTAATATCACATTATATTCAGATGAAGCCGCAGGAATACGTTCTAATCTTTTTAGTTCTGATTCTGCCTGAGTCTGAGCCTCCGGGCTCATTTGGGTTTTTTCAATCTTTTTGCGATAGTCTTCTACTTTAATTTGAGAATCACTCTCCTCACCAAGCTCTTTTCTAATCGCTTTGAGTTGTTCACGTAAGATATAGTCACGTTGTGCTTTGCCCATTTCCAATCGAGCTTCACTTTGAATTTTCTTTCCGAGTTCAAATACTTCAATTTCATGATTAACCAAATCTATCAGTTTAAGCATTTTAGCCATTACATCTTCTTGCTCCAATATTGCCTGGGCTTGCTTTAAATCCATTTGAATGCTGGAGCTGATTAAATAAGCAAACTGTCGATAATCCTTTGTTTGAGAAACTAGCTCGACCACATTCTCAGGTAAATAAGATATCATTGTAACCAATTTCTTGAATAGTTGATCCAGGTTGCTACGTACAGCTTCTGCCTCAATGTCACCTATTTCAGGCTCAATATCAGAAGCTTTGCTAATTTTAGCTTGAAGAAACGGCTCCTCTGCAATCCATTCATCAATATGAATTTTTTCCAATCCTTGTAGCAATAACTGAGTGCATCCCCTTTCTTCAACCAATTCAGATCTCAGAATTCTGGCAAGGCAGCCCGTTTGATAAACCTGTGTTGGATCCGGTTGAACTTGTTTTATATCTTTATAGGCAACAATAGCAACTAACTGACGTGGATCTTTAAGTTGTTCAAGTAATCGTATGGAACGCGGTTGACTGATCGCAACCGAAATCACGGTATAGGGAAATAGCAAAACATTTCGTAATGGCAACACAGACAATTCTTCTGGCATAGACTGCATTTTTTGCAAATTATCATTAACTACGTTGGAATTATGAACATTTCTATCATTGACATTAATTTCGACCATAACGCCTACCTCTTTGTTCCAGGTACTACATTTTTCTATACCCAATTTTTGGTAAAAGTGACGAACCTCTACCCATTTTAAATGAGTCAGAAAATACCTCTCTGACATTAGTCAGTTAGATGAGCTTTGAAATAAAAAATAAAAAATAAGACCTGAACTCCTTCCCTCATAATCCTGAAATAATAAATAGTTACAAATTTCAACAACTTCCCTCAGTTTAATGCCTGGTATTTTGCTATACTGTTTCCAAAAGTATCATTATGTATGCATTGCTATTGCTCTTGTTAAAATGGACTTATAGAGTTATTTTATAAAAAATTATAAAATATGCGTCTTATTTGAGCCTATAATAAACATCCAATACCAGGCATCAAAAATAACAAATCAGGGGAAAAAGATGAGTGATTCAACCTCAAGTCTTACTTTATTAACCAATATATTTACCTCACCGCAACAGGCCTTCCAGGATTTACGCGAAGATTACCCTGTTTTATTGCCGTTATTGACCCTTATTCTGGTTAATGCAGCCTTAGTGTTATTATTATTCACCTTTATAGATTTTCAATGGTATGTGGATCATATGGTTGAAATGCAGGCTGGTGATCTTTCCCTGGCTGAACAAAAAGGTGTTAGAAGTGCCTTTGAAATGATGTCCCCCAACACCATGGGCGCAATAGGCGCAGGCACTGTAGCAATATTCCTACCCATCGTTTTTAGCTTACAAGCAGCTTATTTTGTTATTGTTTCAAACATTAATAATGATGGTTTTGAATTTAAACAATGGTTTTCATTTATCAGCTGGTGTTCACTTCCTTCTTTAATGGGTGCGCTAGCCTCTTTGGTGGTCATTTTTACCTCCTCTAACGGACAGTTTGCGCCTGAAACTTTAAACCCTTTAAGTTTAAACGCACTCTTTTTTAATCTCAATGCTGTTAAAGGGTTGGGAGCCGTTTTAGCTTCGATAGATCTTTCTGTATTTTGGACTATGACACTTATGACAATCGGTTATTCCAAATGGACTAACAAAAGTGTGCCCGTTTCATTTTTCATTATACTTGTTCCCTATATACTATTTTATGGTATTCGGTTTTTAATGGTTTAACGGTCAATTCACACAAATTAATTTTTACGGATCCTAATAGACTATTATGAAAAAAACTATCATTTTCACAGTAATTCTTGCAGTTGTGATTGGTATACCTGTCAGTAAAAAGTACTTTACCGCTGATAGCTCAAAACAGGTTGAAGTCGAGTTGGTCTCCATGCAAACCATCAAGGCTTCAATTCTGGCCTCTGGTCAACTCAAACACGAAAAAGAGGTCATGCTATCCTCGGAAGTTATAGGTAAAATCACACGTCTTTATGTTGAAGAAGGTGATCAGGTAGAAGAAGGACAACTTGTTCTGGAGATTGACGATCAAACCTTTGTGGCAGCCGTTGAGCAGCAACAAGCAGTTGTTGATCAACAAAATGTCGCCATTGAAAGACAAAAAATGGTGTTGGCTAACCTGAAAAGGAAATGGGAGCGCAAAACAGGTATTTTTAAACAGAAACTATTAGATGAAGATGCCTATGAAGCCATCACCCATGAATATAAAGTAGCCAAAGTTGATCTCAAAAGTAGTTATGAGCAACTTAAACAGGTAAAGGCCAGTTTAGATCAAGCTCAGGACAGGCTCTCCAAAACCAAAGTTGTCTCTCCAATAGACGGCACCATTACTTCCCTTGATATCAAGCAGGGTGAAACAGCTATTTCCGGCACGACCAATATTGCAGGTTCTTCTCTTATGACCATTGCAGATCCACAGAGTATGTTGGCTGAAATCAATGTTGATGAAGCAGATATAGCTAATGTAGAACTGGGTCAAAAAGCTGAAATTATAGCTATTGCTTTTGCCAGGCAACCGCTAACGGGCATTGTAGAGTCAATTGCATCCAGTGCCAAAACATCACGAGGAAGTCAAAGTCTGAGTTTTGCAGTTAAACTAAAATTGACCGATAGCAATACTATAAACTTACGTCCTGGCATGAGCTGTCGCGCTGAAGTTTTCACTCAGGGCGAACAGGATCTACTGGCTGTACCGGTAAGAGCCATTCAAACTAAAGAAGATAATGATAACGATCTGGTTGAAAATTTTGTCTTTGTATTAGCCGATGGGATCGCCAAAAAAATTCAGATAGAAACAGGCATTTCTGATGACAATTTCCAGCAAATCATCAGCGGGCTGGATAAAGGCATGTCACTCATCACCGGACCAGATAAAATTCTTCGACATTTACATGATGGAGATAAAGTCTCAGTCATTGAAGAAAATTCCTCATCCGACTCTAAACAGTAATTTATCTGAGCTAAGATAATGGAACTGATCACACTCAACAATATTTGTAAATTTTATAGCATGGGTGATCAAACGGTTAAAGCACTTGATCACATTAGTTTATCAATTACAAAAAATGAATACATCGCTTTTATTGGCTCATCGGGTTCAGGTAAATCAACTATTATGAATATAATTGGTTGTCTGGATAAGCCCACGGAAGGTGAGTATTCACTTAATGGAAAAGACGTCGCTTCACTCAGCGCCAACCAACTTGCCGATATTCGCAATCAGGAAATCGGTTTTATTTTTCAAAGTTTCAATCTACTACCCAGAGCATCTGCCTTGCATAATGTGATGCTGCCTTTGGTCTACAAAGGCATTCCAATGGCACAAAGAAAAAAACTGGCCATTCAATCTCTGGAAAAAGTAAAACTGGCTGATCGTATGCATCATATTCCAAGTCAACTATCAGGCGGACAAAGACAACGTGTAGCTATAGCCCGAGCGTTGGTGACCGAGCCCTCTATTTTACTGGCCGATGAACCCACAGGAAATTTAGATAGCCAAACGGGTAAAGACATCATGCAATTATTTGATCAACTACATCATGAAGGTCAAACCATTATCATGGTGACTCACGAAGACGAAATTGCCAAACACTGTCATAGAGTGGTTCGGTTAAGTGACGGACGAGTCATTGAAGACCACCAGAATCACAGGGAGGTTGAAGTTGTTTAGCCTGATCGAAAGTTTTCGCAGTGCAATTAGCTCTGTCCGCGCCCACGGTTTCAGAAGTTTTTTGACCACCCTCGGTATTATTATAGGTGTCAGCTCAACCATCGCTGTAGTGTCTGTGATCCAGGGACTGAGTTATTCCATCAATAAACAGTTTGAGGGCTTTGGTTCAAACTCTATATCCATACGCTCCAACACACCTCGCAATGAAAGATTAAAAGGAAAAATCGCCAGGATAACCGCCGAAGATGTTGAAATCGTCTCTAAGTATGCCGAGGGCATTGAATACATTACACCCATTTTGGGTTCTAATGTAGGAGGCACCAGCGGCATGAAATACAAAGGAAATCAGGCATTTGCTCAGGTTTCAGGTACCACCTACACCTACCAAAACGTACAAAATCTCGATATAAAATACGGTCGTTTTTTATCTTATAGTGATAATCAAACCCATAGAAAAGTCGTCGTGATAGGCGATAAGTTACGAGAAGATCTGGAATTACCTGATAACCCAGTGGGAGAATTTATCAATTTTGCAGGTGAATGGCTCAAGATCATCGGACTCGCCGAACCCAAAGGCGCCTTCTTTGGTTTTAGCCAGGATAACTTCGCCATCCTACCCTACAGCACAATGAGGGGACTCAATGGTAGCCTGATGCAACCTGATATTTTCGTGCAAATACAACTTAAGAGCATTGAGGATCTGGATGAAATAAAATCCAGAATTAAAACTATTCTCCGAAAACAACATCATTTAAAAGCGGGTGAAGATGATGATTTTAAAATTGAAACCGCTGAACAGTTAACCTCTGGTATATCGAAAATTATCACCACAATGACGATTGTGTTAGGCGGCATAGTCAGTATTTCACTCTTGGTTGGTGGGATCGGTATCATGAACATCATGTTGGTATCTGTTACCGAACGCACCCGTGAAATAGGGATCTGTAAAGCCATAGGTGCAAAACGCCACCACATATTATTACAATTCCTCATTGAAGCTGTCGTACTCTCATTATTGGGAGGTGTTATAGGTATTGCCATAGGTTACGGACTTGGTGCTCTGGCTGCCGCATCCATACCAGGCTTTCCACCCTCTAACGTTCCTCTCTGGGCTGTCGCTATAGCTTTTGGTTTTTCTGCATTTGTGGGGGTATTGTTTGGAATTTTACCTGCAGCAAAAGCGGCAAATCTTGATCCAATTGATGCATTGAGGTATGAGTAACGAGTTTCGAGTTTCGAGTTTCGAGTTTCGAGTTTCGAGTTTCGAGTTTCGAGTTTCGAGTTTCGAGTTTCGAGTTTCGAGTTTCGAGTTTCGAGTATAAAATAAGTATTTCTTTTTAAATAAGCAATGCTCTATGCGAGAAGAATATCCTGAAGCGGTAAGGTTTATTGGGGATCTTATCACTGGGTTGTTTTATTATGTCTATAGATATATGTTTGTACTATGATGAAACACCATAAGTCGACAACCGTAGAGCAATTTGTGGGTGTCCCAATCAGTTCGCAATCAGTTCGCAATCAGTTCGCTAATAAAGACATAATTGGGAAATAGAGCAATTTTTTATGTTTATTGTTTTAAAACTCAACAGGCCCTAGATAATTTAAATTAATAATTAACAACTTAAACTGACAAATGTGGTAGAAAGTATTGTTTTCTTAATGCAAGATAGAGTTAATGACTCACTCAATGGGTTTTTCTCAGTTAATTAAAAAACATCCATTTTAAGGGGGCATCATGAGTAATGAAATCAAGTACAATATTAAACAACAATCCACCTGGCTCCGAGCTTTATATATGTCACTTTTTGCAGTGTTTTATGGTCTCGCAGAAATCTTGCTATTCGTTGTGATAGTGCTTCAATTTTTGCTCAAACTTTTTACCAATAAAACTAATGCTCGCTTGTTAAAATTGGGCCAGAGTCTGGCAACTTATATTTATCTAATTATTCAATTTCTCACATTTAATAGAGATTCTTATCCCTATCCTTTTGACTCCTGGCCAAAGGGCGAACCACCAGTAACCAAAAAACAGGCTGAGAAAAAAGTCGGTCAGGCTAATAATAAGGAAGCCGCCGAATAAGAATTCAAAGAATGGCAAAAGTAAAGACAATAAAAACAGATAATATGAACAACATCTAAGTCCCTTTTTCAACTCAATAAAAGTGCCACGATCCCTGAAATTACGATACCATCAAATGTACCAGCACCACCAATGCTGATAAGTCCCCCGGTTGAAGTACTAACTTTGTGAAGTTTTAACAGATCAGCGCCCACAACGGGACCCAGAACTCCGGCACAAAATGCCACTGCAGTAGAATTTTCCGGATACAAAAGTACTCCACAGAATGCAGCCAGGATCCCTGGTAAAAAGGCTGGTATAACAATACCGGTGCCTGGAAGACTGCGTGATAAGGCAAAACATGCACTAATATTAATCAATATAGCAATTAGCGGAGGAAGAAAAATGCCCTGGTAAGCCAACCTGCTCAGTTCATAGATAGCAATCATCACCGGGATCACACAACCACCAACATTAACTGCGATCACTCGTTCTGTTTGAGGTAACATTTTTCTGAAAAATCTGTACTCAAGGCCAAATAACATGGGTGGAAAAGTATCAATTTTTTGTTCAATCCGATAGCGTTTAATCGGCAAATTAATCAGGCTTCCCAAAAAAATACCAATGGCTATGACAAGCCCTAAGAACGGAGGAATGCCCAATTTATAAAAGGCGATCACCATCACTTCCATAAAAATTAACGGTGTCAAAACTAATAACAACAAAAAACAAAGTAATGCGATAATTCCTGCAGGCACTATCGATTCTCCCTGAATTTAAGTTTGGTGCGATTATCTAGATAACCTGAACTCTGGATAACCTGAACTCCAGATAAATAATAGTATAGCGGATTTGCCCATTCCCTGTCAGTGTTATACGATGGGTTCCCCATAAGTCGATGACTGTAGTTAAGCAACTTATGTGTGCTCCATGTTCTGAATATAAGATTGGAGTGTCCTGCAAATTCTTAGCTAAAAATTCAATTTAAGGATCATTATGGAGAAACAATACGAAGAGTTCGTTCAAGTGGAAATGAAGGCAGATCCTGCTCATGATCTAAACCACGTTAGAAGAGTCGTTAAAATGGCAAAACTACTTTGTGAACGAGAGAATGCAGTATCCAGCGTAGTTATTCCCGCAGCCTGGCTTCATGATTGCTACTCGGTAGCTAAGAATCACCCAGAGCGTCACAAAAGTTCGAAGATGGCCGCAGACAAAGCTATCAAATTTTTAAGTAGCATTGGTTATTCTCAAGAATACTTCGGTGAAATACATCATGTAATTGTTGCTCATAGCTATAGTGCTAATGTACAACCGGAAACGATAGAAGCCAGGGTTGTCCAAGATGCAGACAGACTTGATGCCATCGGTGCTATTGGTGTTGCTCGTTGTATTCAGGTAAGTACAACTTTAGAACGAGCTCTCTATTGTTCAACAGATACGTTTTGTACCTCCCGTGTGCCTGATGATGATAAGTATGCCATCGATCACTTTTATCTAAAACTATTGCGGCTCGGAAAATTGATGACTACGGACTCAGGCATAATAGAGGCTAAAAAACGGACTGACTTTATGCAGTCTTTTTTGAAGCAGCTGAAAAATGAGGTATGAATTCGGTGGCAATTTTGTAGTGTGCAAAAAAAATGCTATTTCAACCCCAGTCTTTACTGATATAGCTATAACGAGCTTCAGGCATCATTTTTTCAAAATCAGGCTCAGATACCTGTATAAGATCTTCATGGTCACCAGCTTCAAAATAAATCTCTGGTTGCAACCGTAATTTCTTATCGACAATAGTACTGTAACCATAGAGCTCACCAATAGCCGGAATGGCTCCAGGTTCACAATCTGGAAAGCATTGACCAATTTCATTCTCTTTTGCCATTTGTATTTGCTCACCAAATTCTTCTCGAATGCTATGCATATCGATACTACAACTGGCGGGTAACAAAGCTAAGAAATATTCATTGTTATCTTTTAGCAAAACTGCTTTTGCTATCTTACGGGCATCAACATGAGCCAGCTGAGAAGATTGGTAACTACTCAAAGAATGTTCATGTTGAATAACCTGATAATCAATCTTGTTTTGATTCAAGTAGTTCAGTATAGTATCTGGAACAGCCATGATCGACTCCTGAATAGTTACTTAATATACAAAATATACCGAGACATCAATATATTTTACCCTATGAATAAATTTATCAAATCGTTTAATATTGTCTATGATTTTTGTCAGTAACTATTGAGATAATCAGGTAACAGCATAACTATTTGTGTGATGAACTCAGCTCCCGATCTCAGGTTAGTTAACCTCAACTCGGATTAATTAAACTTTCATAGCAGTTTTGCTATAAGTGGTTTCTTTATAAATAATACCTGCACGCATCAGATACTTTTCAATCTCGACTGCGACCAGAACCAGGGAAGACAATAGCAGGCAAACGACAAGATCAAAAAGAGGTAGCGCCTGAGTATGAAATATACGATTCAATGCGGGGATATAGATCACCGAGATCTGCAATATTAACGTCAATAGGACAGCTCCCAGCATCGGCTTGTTATTCAATAAACCAAGCCTGAACAATGAAGTACTTTCACTGCGTACCGCCATTGAGTGAAATAATTGCGATACGGTTAGCACCGTAAATACTACGGTTTGCCAATGACTTGCCTGACGAGAGACCGCCCATGCCAAAGCCACAATAGATAAACCGCCAACAAATAGACCAACCCAAACGATATGTTGCCACATGCCATGGGCGAATATATTTTCTTCGGGAGGTCTTGGCGGCCGCTCCATAATATCGGGCTCGGCCGGCTCGGCAGTAAACGCCAGACCAGGCAGGCCATCTGTCACCAGGTTGATCCACAGAATATGGATAGGTAATAAAGGGATGGGGAGTCCGAGGAAAGGGGCGAGAAATAAAGTCCAGATTTCGCCGGAATTAGAACTCATGGTGTCTTTAATAAATTTACGAATGTTATCGAAAATCCTGCGTCCGGCTCTTACTGCATGGACTATAGTGGCAAAATTATCATCCAAAAGCACCATGTCTGATGCCTCGCGTGCAACATCAGTACCTTTCAGCCCCATAGCTACACCAATACCGGCTCGTTTTAAAGCCGGTGCATCGTTTACACCATCACCTGTCATTGCTACAAACTCGCCTTTGGCTTGTAAGGCTTTTACGATACGTAATTTCTGTTTTGGCGAAACCCTTGCGTAAACCCGCACTGTTCCAACAAGCCGATCAAATTGTTCATCAGACAGTTTTTCTAAATCGGGGCCGCTTAGCGTTTTTTGATTGTCTTTACAGATCCCCAGGCGGTGTGCAATAGCCGTTGCAGTTCCTGCGTGGTCACCGGTGATCATCACGGGTATTATCCCCGCAGACAGGCAATCTGCAACAGCCTGCTGGGCTTCGGGACGCGGCGGATCCATTAAAGCCACCAGTCCGAGAAAGGTAAGCTCCTGTTCCATTGGTTCCAGATCTATTTGTGTCAGCGTGGTATTAGCTCTTCGTGTTGCGAACGCTAACAACCTATACCCCTCATTGGCCAGGCGAGTCGCTTCATTTAGCACTGGCTCTCGCTCAAATACTACTACTCCATCAGCCGTTAATGCACTATTGCATTGCGCCAAAACCTTTTCAGGAGCTCCCTTGATATATGCCACAGTTCCCTCAGAAGATTGATGCAGGGTAGTCATCTGTTTGCGTTTGCTGTCGAAAGGGAGCACCCCTGAGCGCGGCTTATCTTGTTCCAATATTGACTTTTTAAAGCCCGCTTCCAAAGCTGCTTCAAACAACGCGAGTTCGGTCGGTTCTCCTGCGGCTTTACCATCTTTCTCAGCGACATCGTTGTTCAAAGCCAGGGCACTACCTAATTCTGTGCGTACGATTTCGGGTTTGACTTCAGACAATAAAGTACACCACTCACCATTCGTATAAAATTTTTCTGCGCTCATGCGATTTTGCGTCAAAGTGCCTGTTTTATCAGCGCAGATATAGGTCACTGAACCGAGAGTTTCCACCGCAGGAAGATTACGCACCAAAGCTTTGTACCGGATCAATTTCCGCGCACCAAGGGCAAGAGAAATTGTCACCACTGCGGGCAATGCCTCCGGTATTGCAGCGACTGCCAGACTCACAGCAGTTAGAAACATCAATAATACAGGCTGGCCTTGCAACAACCCGGCACTAAACACAACTATACAAATCGCTACAACAGCAAACGCAAGATAACGGCCAAAACGCGTCAGGCGTTCTTGCAGCGGTGTCTTGACTCCCGCTTCGCCTTGTATGAGTTCTGCTATACGACCAACTTCAGCTTCCATACCGGTAGCGACAACAACTCCTTTACCGCGACCTCGAGTTACGAGACTACTTTTGAAAGCCTGATTTTTTCGGTCTCCGATGGGCAGAACAGCTTCCTTTATCAGCGTCGACTGCTTTTTTACTGGATGAGACTCTCCAGTAAGCGTTGATTCATCGACCTGCATTTCTTCTACTTGTAACAGACGCAAATCCGCCGGAATAACATTACCCGCTTCGAGTAAAACGACATCGCCCGGCACCAGCTCTGATGCAGCTAACGTAACCGCATGATTATCACGCAATACATGTGCTTCTGGTGCCGCCATTTTACGCAACGCTGCTACAGCACGTTCCGCTCGATATTCTTGTATTGTGCCGATAATGGCATTAAGTAAAACGATTACCACAATAGCTATGGTGTCTATGACTTCTCCAATGAAACCTGAAATAAGTGCAGCAATTATTAGTATAATAATCATAAAATCGCTGAATTGCCCGATCAGCATGGCCAACACAGAGTGACCTTTTGTTTCGGCAAGCTCATTTGGGCCGTGCTCATTCAAACGGCTCCTTGCTTGTTCCGTAGAGATACCTGATGCTGTAGATTTGAGTCGGCTCAAAGCCTCATCTGACTCAATATTACTCCAATTGACTGACGTCATTTTATACCTTTATTTATCCTTTTTTATCTTAAAATCCATGTAACAACTCGCTGAGTAGTTACAAATCCATCTTATCTTAATTGAATGTCTATAATAGATTGGGCTTTTAGTCGTTGGCAGACAAATAGATAAGTGTCACTGTTATTATAGCAACCAACATAGTCTGAACCCCACTTGCTACCCAGGATATTTCAGCAATACGACCAATAAAAACACCTAAAAAGAAGATCAATATTAACGCAACGATAATAGCAACAAAAAGTGGCGAAATCGGCAGTGGGATACCTGCTTGGGCCAGCCACAGTGGCAATAAGATTAAAAGTGAAATCACAAGGGGGGCCAGGCCATTGACCAGAGCAATTAGCAGTGGCACCCAGCGAGTAGCTTCGCCATGCGCACTCTCCTTTAAGTCATGTACCATCGCTTGTTCCAGTTTCCGTAAAGCATGTCGTCGTTCAGCATATTCACTGATGTAAGCGCTACTTAACCCGCTCATGCACAGGGCAATAGCAGCGCCCATGCAAACATTGATAATGACTGATAATTCAGCCGGCAGACTAACGACGAACCCAATGATGAGTCCTAACATCGTGAGCGCACCATCGAATCCGTTAACGAAAAAATATCGACGGGCAATGTCATTACTTCGAGTGATATTGAGCAGAAACCTTACCTGACTTAAGATGCTCATAAGCCTTAATCCGATTCGATTTCGCTGTGAACTTCCGCTTCGTCGATACTATGAAGAGATCCCCCCAGATTATTGATGGCCGTTTGAATGGAATCAAAATCAATCGAACTACCTTGCACTTCTAACTGAATAGTTTCAGTATTTTCATCAACTCCAAGAACGACTAAATGTACTTGATAATCGCTACCAACTTCAGCTATCGCCTGGGAAAATTCGAGGACGTTAGGCTGATGAGGTTTAAGTATATCCAGGACAATTTTTTTGATGGAAACCATAATATTTCCCCTGACTGCTTTGTATTTTTACTGGAAAAAACTTACTACTCTATTCTTACCGATTTGATTTCTGCTTCAGGTAAGCTTCTAACCTTGACTATGCTTCAATTCAAAGTATAGCAACTTTCTAAAAAAACAGAACACTAGATAAATTTCATGTCTGAAACCAGAACACATACCCACAATATTGAGACACCAAAAAATCGTTAGATGTAATAGAGCAACTGATGAGAGTCTCAGATTATTTCCAGTAAAAACAGCTTTCTGGCAGTTTGTTAACAATGAATGTCAGTACTATGCTAACTAAGAATATGCCTGATTCATTAAACTACGACGGTTCGATAATTTTCGAACAAACAATTCTTAATTAAATGAAGGAAATAATGATAATTAAAAAAACTTTTCTATCTACAGTCGCTATTAATACATTTTTTGCTTTTCTATTAGCGCCACTTACTGCATCTGCGAGTTCAACAACAACCTACACTACTTGTAATTCTGGTTGGGAGCATATGGTAACCGAAACAACAATAACTAATAGTGCTGGCCAAACAGTCACCACTACTAGCAATTATAGAACAGGACTGCAGTGCGGTGCTTTCGAATATCAAGGCGGAATTTAGCAGAGTTCTAAGAGGGGCCCAGCGGCTCCCCTACTAAAAAAAACATCTAGTTTGTTGATTTATTTGGTGTATATTAATATAGCATGAAAGATGAAGGACAATAGTACGACAGCTTGAAGCACATTTCATATTATGTGTAGAGTACTCAGAAAAAACCATTCACACAGATCGAAACATCCACTTTGTCGGAAAATAATGTTAAAAAAAGCTAGAGAATTTGCCATTAATGCTCATCAAAATCAAAAATATGGTCATCTACCTTATCTTGTTCATTTGGAAGCAGTAGTAACAATTTTGAATAACTATGGGGAAACTGCACAGATTATTGGCTACCTTCATGATGTAGTTGAAGATACTGATATATCCTGTAAGGACATAAAAAATATTTTTGGTGATATTGTTGCTGATTGCGTTAATGTTCTCACAGATGAATCAGGTCGAAACAGAAAAGAAAGAAAAAAAAAGACCTATAAAAAAATGTCACATATAAGCCACAAATTAAAATTAGCCCTGATTGTAAAAGCTGCTGATCGGCTCGCAAATGTTCAGGCTTGCATTAGTGGTTCTAATAATGAGTTGCTAAACATGTATAAACTGGAACATACTGAATTTGCAACAGCTGTTTACCGTCAAGGATTATGCGATGACATTTGGCACATGCTAGATAAATTAATAAAGTGTTAAAACTACATCAATAAAAATAAATTCTAGAGTTCAAGGTATTTCTGGACAGAATTCAGAAGAATGTTTATTCTGTAATAACGAATAGTGTTTCATTTAATGGAGACTTGATTGCATGGAAAAACTAGAAGATCCACGTCCTATAGCAGCTAATTACAAGTCCGCAGCAAAAACTTTTTGGTCATACTCCAAATTAATTCAGTTCTTAGCTGTTATCATATCCTGTAGTTTGGCATCTGGTATCATAACAGCAGATGCTCTATCAACGCTATTTGGTTTTGCAATACTCACTAGTTTTTCTATACTATTTTCAGTTGTTTCCAACAAAAAAAGAGTCATCGCTGAAGACATAAAAAGACAAGCTGAATTTTTTACAGGGTTAGGTATTGAGTATGATGTGCAGTTTGTAATGGCTAAAAAGTCAGACTTAACAACACACCGTCTAAAGACGGTGGGTTAACATTAAGGACTGAAAGTCCATTTTTGACCGGCAAAGCCGGTTGATTTACTATTCCACATCAAAGTAATCAT
>JBFFIY010000054.1:0-28438 GCA_041556195.1 Enterobacterales bacterium | reverse complement strand
TAGTGGAATATTTTTGATGGTCGATTTTAAAATATCCACACTTGTAGCTAATAAAATTGTCGGTGAGAAGTGTTTTATTTGTTGAAGAATTTCTGTTGAGATAGTGTTATTCTCTCGCCTATAGACTGCTATTTTATTCATATTAGCACCTCTACTTGTCAACTCTTTCTGGATAAGGTTTCTACCACCTTTTCCAGCGACCAATAAAATTTTTTTATTTTTCACATCACTTAAAGATTCTAATTTTAATAATCCTTCTGATGTTTCAACTTCCGGTACAATCACTTTTTTTATGTTTTGATTGGTTAAGGCTTTTGCTGTCGATTTACCTATAGCATAAATTTCTGTGCTGAGCATATCTCTAATACTGTCCAAACCATACTCTACAGCTGGCTTACTGGTAAAAATTACAATATCAGGTGGTACTAATGTCTTTAAATTAAGAACAGGTTCTTTTTTTACTCTAATGGCCGACCAACAAATACTATCTACACCCAAGCCATCCAACTCTTTCTTTAACGCTTCATTATCATATTTGCTTCTGGTTAATAATATTCTGGAAGAATGATTATCAAGCCTCATATACCGCTTCCAGAATTTCTTTTGCGCCAGAATCTAATAACATCTTACCCACTTGTTCACCTATTTTTTCAGCGTCTTCTACTAAGCCCTTTTGTTCTTTTCTAATGACCACCTTACCATCAACCCCAGCCACCATTCCGCGCAACCAAACCGACTCTCCTTCCACAATGGCATACCCGGCTATTGGTACCTGACAACCACCATTTAACATTGTATTCATCGCTCTTTCTGCATTAACTCTACTGGCAGTGGTTTGACAATGTAGTGGTTTTAACAAAGCCTCTAATTCGTGATCTTCCTCTCTAATTTCTATACCCACAGCTCCTTGGCCCACAGCTGGTAACATTTGAGTATCTAATAGACGGCTGGTAATTCTATTTTCTAAACCTAACCGCTTTAAACCCGCTGAAGCCAGAATAATAGCATCGTACTCACCTGCATCTAATTTCCCTAACCTTGTACCAACATTACCCCTTAAGTCTTTTAACTGTAAATCGCTTCTATGAGCCTTTAATTGAGACTGTCTTCTTAAGCTTGAGGTCCCTACAGTGGCTCCCTGTGGAAGTTCATCAATATTTGAGAATTGATTAGATACAAAAGCATCAAGAGGATCTTCTCTCTCACAAATAGTGGATAACTTTAAACCCTGTGGAAACTCCATCGGCACATCTTTCATTGAGTGAACGGCTAAGTCTGCTCTTTCTTCTATGATTGCCACTTCTAATTCTTTAACAAACAAACCCTTTCCACCAACCTTAGCCAACGGCGTATCTAAAATTTTATCACCCTTGGTAGTCATGGTCACAAGTTCAAAATTCAGATCAGGATAAAGTTTTTCCAGTCGTGCCAACACATCATTTGCTTGCCATAAAGCTAATGGGCTTTTTCTTGTTGCTATTCTAATGGTGCGAGTCATCTTTACATCTCTTTTATTCTATTTTATCTTTGTTTGTAGCGTGTGCTTACTAACCCCTAAACCTTCAACTGTGTGGTTTTCTCAAGCTCTATTTAAATATCCAGATTAGATACTGCCATAGCATTAGATTCTATAAACTCTCTCCTGGGTTCAACCTCATCACCCATCAATGTTGCAAACAATTGATCTGCGTTTATAGCATCTTCAATTTTAACCTGAAGTAACCTGCGTGTTTCAGGGTTCATTGTTGTATCCCATAGTTGATCAGGGTTCATTTCACCTAGTCCTTTATATCTCTGAATGTTTTGACCGCGCCTTGCCTGACTCATTAACCAATCAATTGCTTGTTCTATGTTGTCAACTGACTCCGATTTATCCCCCCTCGCTATTTTAGCGCCAGGTTGTATCAAGCCAGATAGTGTTTCGCCCAGTTTTGTTATTTCATTATATTCATCACTATTAAAAAACTCTCGACCCAATTGATAGGTTTTGGTTAAACCATGCTCGAAGGTTACGATATCAGGTAAATATATTGATCTTTCTTCATCATGATGCAAAGTAACCTGATAAACGATTGCACCAGATAGGTTATTAGTATTATCAAAATATTTATTCAGATGTTCACACCAGTTTTCTAACTTATTCTGATCTTTTAAATAGTCCAATTCGACCTTATGAGCATAGATTAAAGCTTTAAGTATTTGTTGTGGATAGACTTTTTTTAATCTACCCATTATTTTTTGAACTTCTCGATATTTTTCTACTAAATGCTCTAATGCCACACCTGAAACCTCAGGCTCATCGCCACCAGGAATTAATATTGCTTTATCTAATGCAATAGTTGTTAAGTATTCATCCAGAGATGGCTCATCTTTAATGTATTGTTCTTGTTTACCCTTTTTCACTTTAAATAAAGGTGGTTGTGCAATATAGATATAACCTCTTTCTAACAAGGGTGTAGTTTGTCTATAAAAAAATGTTAACAGTAACGTCCTGATATGCGCACCATCAACATCTGCATCTGTCATAATAATAATTCGATGATACCGGGTTTTATCAGGATCAAATTCATCCCGACCAATTCCACAACCCAACGCTGTGATTAGCGTACCAACCTCTTGTGACGATATCATTTTATCGAAACGTGCTTTTTCAACATTTAATATTTTATTCTTCAATGGTAAAATAGCCTGGTTTTTTCTGTTTCTACCTTGTTTTGCAGATCCTCCTGCCGAGTCCCCTTCCACAATAAATAGTTCAGAGTTTGCAGGATCTTTTTCCTGGCAATCAGCTAATTTTCCTGGCAAACCCGCTATATCTAAAGCACTTTTGCGCCTTGTCATCTCTCTAGCTTTTCTTGCAGCCTCTCTTGCTCTGGCTGCATCAACCATTTTCGTGACAACTAATTTAGCCTGTTGAGGGTTTTCCAACAAAAACTCACTCATCTTTTCACTAACTGTTTTTTCTACTGCCGATTTAACCTCTGAGGAAACAAGTTTATCTTTAGTTTGAGAAGAAAATTTAGGATCGGGTACTTTCACTGAAATAATACAGGTTAACCCTTCTCTAGCGTCATCACCTGTCGTGTTTACTTTTGATTTTTTGTTATAACCTTCTTTTTCTATATAGGTATTCAGAGTACGTGTTAAACCAGCTCTAAAGCCTGCTAAATGTGTTCCACCATCTCTTTGCGGGATATTATTGGTAAAACAAAATATATTTTCCTGAAAAGATTCATTCCATTGTAAGGCAACTTCAACAGTGGTTCCATCATCTCTATGTTCAATAAAGTGCAATATTTCTTCATGTATGGGTGTTTTCTTTTGATTCAAATACTCAATAAATGCACTGATCCCTCCAACATAATTAAAAGTTTCTTCTTTTGCAGTACGTTCATCCTTAAGGTGAATACTTACCCCTGAGTTCAAAAAAGATAACTCTCGAAGTCTTTTTACTAAAATTTCATAATGAAAATCTATATTCGTAAAGGTTTTCTCACTGGGATAAAACCGCAGCTCTGTACCTGTTGAACTAGACTGGCCCACAACCTCTATTTCAGCTAGAGGCTCTCCATGAACATAGGTTTGTTCATAAACCTTTCCATCTCTTTTTACTGTTAGTATGAGTTTTTTTGATAGGGCATTAACCACGGAAACACCTACGCCATGTAGACCCCCAGATACTTTATAAGAGTTATCATCAAACTTTCCTCCAGCATGCAGAACCGTCATAATAACTTGTGCGGCAGATATACCTTCTTCTGTATGAATTGCTACAGGTATACCCCTTCCATCATCGCTCACAGACACAGAAGTATCGGCATGTATTGTGACGTTGATTAAAGAACAATGTCCCGCCAGAGCTTCATCTATGGAGTTATCAACAACCTCAAATACCATATGATGTAAACCAGTACCATCATCAGTATCACCAATATACATTCCTGGACGCTTTCTTACAGCATCAAGTCCTTTCAAAACTTTAATGCTATTGGAATCATAATTTTCTGACATAAATTGTCCTTGTTTCTCTTTTATTGTTCAGTAAGTAAAGGTTTTGTGAATATTTTACCATGTTCCACGTGGAACCATTTAATATCTTTTCCAGCAAACCTTTGTTTAATATTCGCAGGTATATTAATACCTGTAATCATGGCTTGTACATTGGATAAACTTAATAAGGTTTCAATACACCAGATAGCATGTTTATAATCCAATTCTGCAAAAAGGTCATCAATAAGAACAACCACTGCTCGACCTTTGATAACTGCAGTATTTACCTGTGCTAACTGGCTTGCTACAGCTAAAGTCTTTAACTCCCCCCTGGATAGACATTCAGCAACGGTTTGTTGATTGAGTAAAAAAGTGAAATCAAACCTATGTGCACCATATTGAGTAAAACCTTTCTCTACATCTTTCTCAAAATTACTCTCTAACAAGGATGCTAGTTCTTTTTCTTTTGGCCAACCTCGATAATATCTATGACTTAAATCCAGTTCTTTTAGCCATTTTCCAGTTGCTTCACTAAAGTTCTTTATTTGTTCATTTAATGTGGAAATAGCGTTTTGCCTCATTAAATCTAATTTATTAGACAAATCTACCAGCTGTACATCCCAGTTTTTAATCTGTGCACGATCGGTGTTCTTCCTATGAGCAAATAGTTTTAGGGAAGCATTTCTTTGTTTTATGACTTTTTTATAGTCATATTTAATTTTCTTAAAAAGATGTTCCACGTGGAACAATTGCCAATCTATAAGATTTCTTCTTTGCTCCGATGTTCCAATTACCGATGTAAACACGTCTGGAGTTATCACTTTTAAACAAAACTGCTCGGTTAATAGCTCAAAGTTTCTCTGGTTTACAGTATTTATTTTAAAATGTAATTGCCCATCTTTATTAATACCTATACCACATTTTAAAGAATGACTTTCAGCCTTTTGATATTCACCGTAGATAGTTAAAGTAGTTTGTTCTGAATTTATAACCGATTCACGTTTTTTTCCGTGAAAACTTCTACCTGTGGAAATTAGACATAAAGCTTCCAATAAACTCGTTTTGCCAGCACCATTATTTCCAGATATAAATGAAATAGAAGTAGCAGGCTCAAAGATTAAAGGCTGTAAATTTCTTAAATTGTTAATTTTAAGTTTTTGCCAACTCATTTAAAACGTTATAAGCGCATCGGCATTACTACATAAAGAGCTTTTGACTCACCAACTTCCTGGATTAATGCACTACTATTCACATCTCCTAGAAGAATTTTAACTTTTTGTTCTCTACAACTATTAACAACATCCAATAAATATTGCACATTAAAGCCAATTTCTAATTCATATGCTTCTGTTTCCGCAGGTATATGAATTTCAGCTTCTTCTTGTTCTGGATTGTTAGATAACAAGGTAATGGAATCATTCTCATTGAGTTGAAGTTTCACTCCTTTGAACTTCTCGTTACTTAAAATAGCAGCTCTTTGTAAACCTTCTTTTAATTGTGCTCTATCCACAAAAACTTCTTTATCAGTATCACGAGGTATAACCCTCTGATAATCAGGAAATTTACCATCAACTAATTTAGATGTTAATGAAATGCCATCAATTTGAGCTCTTAAATGATTAGTACCAATAACCAATTCAACTTCTGAACTACGACCTGAAACTAACCGGCCAAGCTCCAACATTCCCTTGCGAGGTACGATAACTCCAATATCATATGAATCCGGTAATTGCCATTCAGATAAAGCTAAACGGTGCCCATCAGTTGCTACAGTTCTGAGCTGAGTACCATCAATTTCAAAAAACATACCATTGAGATAATACCTGACATCCTGTTGTGCCATAGCAAACTGTGTTCTATCAATCATTTCAGATAGGATACTGCAAGGGATAGAAAGACGAGCAGTGCCAACCCCTTCTTCTACATGAGGAAAATCGTTAGCAGGTAATGTTTGCAGAGTAAATCTTGAACGCCCTGATTGTATTGTTAGGCGATTATCATTTAAGGTTAGAGAAATAGGTTTATCATCAGGTAAACTTTTCACAATATCAATAAATTTACGTGCAGGAACTGTTGTGACTCCTTCATTGGTGACAGTGTCCGGTTTTATGACAACTGAAAGCTCTACTTCCAGATCTGTAGCAACCATATGCAACTGCTCTTCAGACACCTCTATTAAAATATTAGAGAGAATTGCTAATGTTTGACGCTTCTCTACAGCTCCAGCAATTAATTGTAATGCTTCAACAAGTTTTGTTTTATCTATGTTAAATTTCATTGAAAAACCTTATGTTAATCAGATAGTTAATACACAAATTAACTCGAAAGTACTCTTAATAAATTCAAATAATCCTGATCTATATCTTGCTCTAGTTCTCTTAAAGAAACGATTTTTCTACAGGCATGTAAAACCGTTGTATGATCCCTTCCTCCAAAAAAATTACCAATTTCCGGAAGACTGTGATTCGTTAATTCTTTAGCAAGTGCCATGGCCATTTGACGTGGTCTGGCAATGGAACGAGAGCGCCTTTTAGAGAGCAAATCAGCAAGTTTAATTTTATAATAATCAGCGACTGTTTTTTGAATATTATCAATATTAATTAACTTAGCCTGAGATGCCAAAAGATCTCTTAATGCCTCTTTTACAAAATCCAGGGTAATTGAGCGGCCCGTAAAATTTGCATTAGCTATAACTCGCTTCAAAGCACCTTCTAATTCTCTCACATTTGAACGAATTCTTTTAGCAATGAAAAAGGCTACTTCATGAGGTAACCTGATCCCAACCTGTTCCGCTTTACTCATTAAAATAGCAACACGCATTTCAAGTTCAGGAGGTTCAATTGACTGAGTTAACCCCCATCCAAATCTGGACTTTAGTCTGTCTTCTAACCCCTCAACTTCTTTAGGATATCGATCACAAGTAATTATAACTTGTCGATTTCCCTCAAGTAATGCATTAAACGTGTGAAAAAACTCTTCTTGAGATACAGTTTTTCTTGCAAAAAATTGAATGTCATCAATCAATAACACATCTATTGAACGGTAATATTTTTTAAACCTATCAATTGAATTTGTTTGTAGTGCTTTAACCATATCTGCAACAAATCGTTCAGAGTGCAAGTAAACAACTTTAGCATTACTATTTTTAGAAATGACATAATTTCCAACCGCTTGCATGAGATGAGTTTTACCCAGCCCTGTCCCTCCATATAAACAAAAGGGATTATAAGCACCACCAGGATTTTCTGAAACTTGTTGTGCAGCTGCTTTAGCTAACTGATTAGCCTTACCCTCAACATAGTTATCTAATCTGAACTCGGGGTTTAAACTACTTTTGTACTCCAGGGCTTTTCCAGGGCTATTAGTAGAAAAAGAGGGTTTATGAGATTGATTAGTTACAACTTTTTGAGGGGTTGTTACTTTGGGACTGCCAACCTTAATCAGCGTTAAAACTGTAGCTGGTGAAGAAAATTCATCAACTAATTGGTTAATTCTTTCGAGATATTTATCTTTTACCCAATCAACAACAAATCCGTTTGGGGCCAATAAAATTAGTTTGTTTTTATCGGTATTATCACGTTGTAGAGGTTTGATCCATGTACTGTAGAGCTGAGAACTTAATTCATCTTGTAACCTGCGGTTACAGCGCTCCCAAACTTTGGCTAAATCAGTTACAGACACCTCTTTCGCGCTCCTTTAGGATATAAAATTGAAATTACTGAACAGGCAAACTTTCCAGTCGGATAGTTTAACGCCAAAGCAACCAATGATCCATATTTTTCCACAATAGTTAAGCAAAAATATAATGCTATAAAAAAAACAATAAAACACGTTTATTTTGAATTTTAGTTAAAGTTAACTATAAAAGCAGCTGTTGATAAATATTGTTGTTAGTTATGTACAAATTGATAATAAACTGATGATTACTTACTGTTACTAAAATTATCCAATGTTTATCAATAGAATTTAAAGACTTAACTAACAACCTTATTACATAGAAAAATATTTTTAAAATCATATTGTTATGATACTTATCAACAGGAATCATCAACACCTATATATAATAACTAAGATCTTAAATATATTATTATTATTACTGAACATTAAAAGCTCTTTTTGACTTGTTTTTTTATTAAAAAGAACTTGATTTAACCTGTTTTATTGATTAAAGTGTTTTCAAAGCATTATTCATAGTTAATTGAATTAAATATTTATCCACAGGGATGGAAAAAAATAAATGCTTTTATTTTTAATTTAGTTTGAAAAATGTTGACTTTTTTAAATAAAAGTTCATAATATTGCGCTCTTCGAACTTGAGCATCATTTTTTGATGTATTAAGCTGATAAATTATTTAAATATTTAGAGATCACTCCGATGAAAAGAACATTTCAACCAAGTGTCCTTAAACGAAAGCGAGACCATGGTTTTCGCGCACGTATGGCAACACGAAATGGCAGAAAAATTATAAATCGTCGTCGAGCTAAAGGCCGTAAAGTTCTTTCTGCATAACTTTTAAAAAAAATTTTTAAAAGATAGACGCAAAAAGAAATAGATAGAATCAATACTTTTGGATGTTAATCTAAAAGCTAAGGCGGTTAAGACCAATAAAGAATATCCCGAATCAGGGATGAGCTTTGATAAGTCTTGCCGCCTTCTTTGTTCTAGTGATTTCTCTAAAGTTTTTGCTAAGCCTGTCAAAGTTGGAGATCAGTGTTTTACTATCCTTGCGATCAATAACACTCTTAACACCTCCCGACTAGGTCTGGCAGTTGCAAAAAAACATGCCAAACTTGCAGTACAACGTAATAGACTTAAGCGTATCATAAGAGAAAGTTTTCGTTTACATAGGTTAGAATTTTGTCATTTGGATGTTGTTGTTTTAATCAAACCTAAATCCGTTGATACAACGAATGTTTGTTTGTTTAAACAACTGAATAAATTATGGATGACGCTCGATAAACGTATAAGAAAGTTAAAAGAAGAGTACTAAATTCGAATGAAAACTCTCTTAATCTTATTAATTAAAGGCTACCAGCATTTATTAAGCCCATTGCTCGGTTCTCGCTGTCGCTTTTATCCTAGTTGTTCCAGTTATGCTATCCAGGCTCTTGAAATTCATGGTTTTTTTCGTGGTTTGTGGTTGATGATTAATCGTTTAGGACGATGTCAGCCCTTGTCTGATGGTGGATTTGATCCTGTTCCTTCTGCAACTTGTTGTAGTTCCCACTCACATAAAATAAAGAATTAAACCATGGAAAGACAACGTAGTATATTAATAGGTTTATTTGCAGTGGTTACCTACTTCCTGTTTCTGGCTTGGCAAGAAGATTATGGTAATACACAGGAATATCCACAACCAGCAACACATGAAGTTGCAGCTAACTTGCCAGATACGGCTGTAGATATTCCAGAATCTCAATCATCAATACCTGTAGCTTCGACTCAATCTGCTGTGCCAGTGACAGATGTGGTCAGCCAGAAGGTATCAAAGCAACTTATACAAATTAAAACGGATGTCCTGCAATTATCTATTGATCCTGTTGGTGGTAATATTGTTTCCTCTAAACTTTTAGCTTTTACTGTTGCTAAGAATCAAAAAGAAGTGGTTTATTTATTAACCAATGAAAATGATAGAGTTTATCTTGCTGAAAGTGGGCTTTTAGGAAAAAACACCCCAGATGGTTCAGCGCAAAAATTGACCTTTAGCACCACTTCTAATGAATATGTTTTGGGTGAAAATCAAAATATTCTAGAAATACCTTTAACCGTTAGCAATAGTGATGGGGTGATTTTTACCAAATTATATCGTTTAAGAAGAGGTAGTTACCTGGTTGATCTGGATTATTCAGTTGAGAATAATTCAAATGAATCTTTAAATACCCGACTTTATACTCAGTTACTAAGAGATCAGTTACCAAATGAAAGCCAGGGCGGTGGTTTAGGAATGCAGGCCTATCTTGGAGCTGCTTATTCAACCCAGGAAACTCGCTATCAAAAGTATGATTTTGAAGATATCGCGGATGATATCGTTGAAGACAAAAAGCCACTTAAGGAAAAAACGCAAGGTGGATGGGTTGGTATGTTACAACACTACTTCCTGACAGCCTGGATCCCTGAACAGGATAAGGTCAACACTTTATACACATTAAAAACGGGTGATAATGTTGCGATAGGTTCATTTCAACCAGCTGTTGCTATAGCACCAGGCATTAAAACTCAGTTTAAGGCTCAGTTATATGTTGGGCCAAAAGATCAGGATGTTTTAGAAACCATTGCGCCAGGATTAGATTTAACTGTTGATTATGGTATTTTGTGGTGGATAGGCCAGCCAATTTTTGCTTTATTGAAAATGTTGCACTCGTTACTGGGGAATTGGGGTGTGGCTATTATTATGGTAACGGTGGTAGTAAAACTTTTATTGTTTCCATTATCTAATGCTCAATATAGATCTTTTGCAAAAATGCGAAAACTCCAACCTAAAATGCAAGCTTTGAAAGAGCGTTATGGTGATGATCGGCAAAAAATGGGTAAAGCCACAATGGAGCTTTATAAAAAGGAGAAAGTGAATCCCTTAGGCGGTTGTTTGCCGTTATTGATTCAAATGCCGGTATTTTTTGCTCTTTATTGGGTGTTGATGGAATCCATCGAATTAAGACAAGCACCGTTTATGTTATGGATTGAAGATCTGGCCATTAAAGATCCGCTGTTTATCTTACCTTTATTGATGGGCGCATCGATGTTTTTAATGCAAAAAATGCAACCAACAGCACCTAATATGGATCCGACGCAACAAAAAATTATGCAATTCATGCCGGTAATGATGACAGTCTTTTTCCTGTTTTTTCCTGCTGGTTTAGTATTATATTGGGTGGTGAATAATACACTTTCAATTGCACAACAGCTTGCAGTAACCAAAATGATAGAAAGAGAAGACGAAAAAACTGCGCAGAAATCAGGAAAACAATAATGCCTATGGCCGACACCATTGCTGCTCAGGCGTCAGCCCCGGGTAGAGGTGGTGTTGGTATCATTCGAATATCAGGTAATCATTCTCGACAAGTGGCTCAAGCCATTTTAAACAAAATACCCGAAATCAGAGTTGCCAGCTACCTGCCTTTTTATGATGATAATAAAACTATTATTGATCAAGGTATCGCAATTTTCTATGCTGCCCCCCATAGCTTTACAGGTGAAGATGTTCTTGAATTACAAGGACATGGCGGATCTGTAGTGATGGATATGTTGTTAAAGGAAATCACTAAATTAGGCGTTCGTTTAGCCAGACCAGGGGAATTTTCAGAAAGAGCCTTTCTTAATGACAAACTCGATCTCGCACAAGCAGAAGCAATTGCCGATCTAATTGATGCTTCATCAGAGCAAGCAGCTCGTTCTGCTCTGCGCTCTTTACAAGGTGAATTTTCACAATCTGTTAATCAATTAGTGGATGATCTGATACATCTACGAATATTTGTTGAAGCTGGAATCGACTTTCCAGAAGAAGAAATAGATTTTTTATCTGATGGTAAAGTTGAGGATAAATTAAGCCTTATTATCAATAACCTAAATCAATTACAGGCTCAGGCCAAACAGGGATCGTTGTTACGCGAAGGGATGAATATTGTTATTGCCGGTAAACCCAATGTGGGAAAATCGAGTTTATTAAATCGATTATCTGGTAAGGACTCTGCTATTGTGACTGAAATAGAGGGTACAACCAGAGATGTGTTGAGAGAACAAATTTTACTAGATGGATTACCAGTCCATATTATTGATACAGCAGGTCTTAGGGAAAGTGATGATCCTGTTGAAAAAATTGGAATAGCCAGAGCATGGGATGAAATTGAGAAAGCCGATCAATTATTATTAGTAATTGATGGCGAGAATGAAAAAAGTCGAGATATCGATTATTTGTGGAAGCAGCTTTCCAGCCATACCCTACCCTCAATACCAGTTACGTTGATCATCAATAAAATAGATCTTACTAAAGAAATAGCAGTTTTTGAACCAGCAGATTTAACTACTCAAATTAAAACAGCCACTATAAAAATAAGCGCAAAACACAATCAGGGCATAGACTTGTTAACTAACCACCTGAAACAAATTATTGGTTATCAACAAACCAATGAAGGTGGATTTATGGCTAGAAGGCGACACTTAGCAGCTTTAGAAAGAGCAGATTTGGCGCTTGAAAGAGGTAAATATCAATTACAGAGTTTTAAAGCCGGAGAACTTTTGGCTGAAGAACTTCGTCTGGCACAAAATGCTCTTAGTGAAATCACAGGAGAGTTTACATCCGATGATTTACTAGGAGAAATATTTTCCAGCTTTTGTATTGGAAAGTAATAACTAACCTCAACTCTGGATAAAAGAAAAAAGATTTTATTTACCACGAAGAACACGAAGTTTTATAAGAGACTGAAAAAACGTTGAATCAAACAGACTAAAATAATTATTTCCAATAATTGTCAGTATATTTTCTTTTTCTTCGTGTGCTTCGTGCCCTTCGTACCCAAAGCACTCACTGTGTTCATGGGGCAGGCTCTGGTGAAAATCTCTTAAACAGGATTCAGGTTAACTACACCGTTAGTAAATAATTCAAAACCTGACAACTTCATGGAACAAATTGTTCAATTTTTCACCAAATTCCGGTATGATCGCCAGCCGAGTTGTAACTTTAACCTGAGCTCAGGTTAACCTTAAGTTTATTTTTAGATGGAAGAGGTCATGCAATTTAATCAAGACTTTGATGTTATTGTGGTTGGTGGCGGACATGCCGGAACAGAAGCGGCGTTAGCTTCTGCCCGTAGTGGTGCCCGGACATTATTACTGACCCATAATATTGATACCCTTGGGCAAATGTCCTGTAATCCAGCCATTGGCGGGATCGGTAAAGGACATCTGGTTAAAGAAGTTGATGCTTTGGGCGGCATTATGGCTAAAGCGATTGATCATGCAGGTATCCATTTTCGCACATTAAATGCCAGTAAAGGTCCTGCAGTTAGAGCCACCAGAGCACAGGCTGATAGAGCTCTGTATAAATCTTATATTAGAGAAGTCCTTGAAAACACAGAGAATATAGTACTATTTCAACAATCTGTTGATGATTTAATTGTTGAAAATACACAAGTTGTTGGTGTTAAAACGCAAATGGGTTTGGAATTTAAAGCAAGATCCGTGGTATTAACTGTGGGAACTTTTCTTGGAGGAAAAATCCATATTGGAGAAAGTAATTTTTCTGGTGGAAGAGCTGGAGATCCACCAGCTATTGCTCTGGCCAATCGATTAAGGGAACTACCTTTTAGAGTTGAGCGATTAAAAACAGGTACACCTCCTCGTTTAGATGCGCGTAGTATCCAGTTTGAAAATCTTGAGCCGCAACCAGGTGATAATCCCAGACCGATATTCTCTTTTATGGGAAATAGAGAACAACATCCTCCGCAGGTATCTTGCCATATTACTTATACCTGTGAGAAAACTCATGAGATTATAAGAGCAGGTTTGCACCGTTCACCCATGTACAGTGGAATGATTGAGGGCGTAGGCCCAAGATATTGCCCCTCTATCGAAGATAAAGTGGTGAGATTTTCAGAACGAAACAGCCATCAGATTTTCATAGAACCAGAAGGACTTAATACCCATGAAGTTTATCCCAATGGTATTTCAACCAGTTTACCCTTTGATGTACAGCTAGATTTGGTGCGATCTATAGCTGGTTTTGAGAAAGTGCATATTACACGTCCCGGATATGCTATAGAGTATGACTTTTTTGATCCTAGAGATTTAAAATCATCATTAGAAACCAAGCATATAACAGGATTATTTTTTGCTGGACAAATTAATGGCACTACAGGTTATGAAGAAGCGGCAGCTCAAGGGCTTATTGCAGGGTTAAATGCATCTCGTTTTTCAAAAGAACTACCAGCATGGTCACCTCGAAGAGATCAAGCCTACATTGGTGTGTTAATTGATGATTTAATCACCCAGGGAACCCTGGAACCTTATCGAATGTTTACCAGTCGAGCCGAATACCGTTTGCTGCTCCGAGAAGATAATGCGGATCTGAGATTGACAGAACAAGGGCGATCTTTAGATCTGGTAAAAGATCAGCGTTGGAAAGCGTTCACTGAGAAAAAAGAAGCTATAGAAAAAGGATTGAGTTATCTGGATAAAACCTTTATTCAAACAGACTCTGCAGCAGCCAGAACACTCGGAAAAAATTTAGAAAAACCTTTATTAAGAGCTTATAGTCTCAAGCAACTATTAACTCGTCCAGAAATTGAAATGAATGATCTGGTTTCACTGGAACAAATTGATCTTGAAACTAGTGATGAACAGGTGTTGGCTCAACTACAGGTGCAAATCAAGTATGCGGGTTATATCGATCGTCAACAAGAAGAGATATTACGCCAACAGAAAAATGAACATACCAGGATCCCACAGGATTTTGACTATACCAATATTTCAGGACTTTCTAATGAGGTTGTTCAAAAGCTGAACTTATCCAAACCAGAAACCATTGCACAGGCATCTCGAATATCAGGTATTACACCTGCGGCAATATCACTAATATTGATTTCACTTAAAAAACAAAAACTATTGAAAACGACCACTAAAAATATGAAGAGCGCCTGAAGTTGTCACTAAAAAAAACATTGTGGACTTATAGCCAACAGTTACCGTTGATCCCTTCGCAAGATCAACAAGATTTGCTAATTCAATATGTTGAAGCCCTTATTCAGTGGAATAATGCCTATAATTTGACAGCTATTCGAGAACCGGAAAGAATATTAACTCACCATATTCTGGATTCCCTTGCTGTAGCACCAATGATTGAAGGTGAAAAAATTGCCGATATTGGCACTGGTGCAGGGATCCCCGGAATACCTTTGGCTATATTGTTTCCAGAGAAACATTTCATTCTGGTGGATAGTAATGGCAAAAAAACACGATTTATCAAACAGAGCATTTACCAGTTAGGGTTAAAAAATGTAGAGGTTTATCATAATCGGGTTGAAGAAATAACAGAAACCGTGGATAGTGTGGTTTCTCGAGCTTTTGCCTCGTTAAATGATATGGTAACAGGTTGCCGCCATTTACTGGAAAGCCCTTTATTAGAAAAGAAGCCACAGGGAAAATTTCAAGCACTAAAGGGAAAAAAACCAGACGAAGAGTTAACCAATCTTCCGCCTGAGATTATGGTTGAATCAATCAAGCTTATTCAGGTGCCGGGGCTTGAGGCTGAACGACATTTAGTCAATTTAAAAATCAAGCAAGGGTAAGTACTTACTATTAATATAAACCCTTGAGAAACTGAAATACTAATTAGAAATACAACTGGAGAAATTATAGTGGCTCGAGTGATTGCTGTAACCAATCAAAAAGGTGGTGTAGGTAAAACGACAACCAGTATTAACCTGGCAGCATCGCTTGCAGCAACCAAACGCCGAGTATTGGTGATTGATATCGATCCACAGGGAAATACCACCATGGGTAGTGGTATTGATAAGAATGATTTAGAGCTTTCTACATTTGATGTGTTAGTGGAAGGTGCTTCAATTAATGAAGCAATGGTTAATGCAGAACAATCCGGTTATCACATTGTTCCAGCAAATGGAGATTTAACAGCGGCAGAAGTCCATTTGTTATCTATGGACAACAGAGAAACACAATTAAAACTAGCTATAGAGCAAGTAGATTCATTATTTGATTATATTTTTATAGATTGTCCACCCTCTTTAAATATGTTGTCAATTAATGCCATGGTTGCAGCAAAATCCGTCATCATCCCAATGCAATGTGAGTATTTTGCTTTAGAGGGCTTATCAGCCTTGTTATCAACCATTGAGCAAATTTCGGAAAGTCATAATCCAGGGTTACATATCGAAGGTTTATTAAGAACGATGTATGATCCTCGAAATCGGCTATCAACAGAAGTTTCGGCACAATTGCATGAACATTTTGGTGATAAGGTATACCGCACACCTATTCCCAGAAACGTTCGAATTGCCGAAGCACCAAGCTATGGCATGCCAGCCATGTATTATGATAAAAATTCAAGAGGTGCTAAAGCTTATCTGGCTTTAGCCGGTGAAGTGATAAAAAAAGAACAACTTCAAAACGA
This sequence comes from Enterobacterales bacterium, assembly GCA_041556195.1. Classification (GTDB taxonomy): domain Bacteria; phylum Pseudomonadota; class Gammaproteobacteria; order Enterobacterales; genus 21-14-all-40-8. The sequence continues at coordinate 12,326 of JBFFIY010000054.1, read as the reverse complement.
TTTATCTCAAACTCAATTAGCCTAGCGATATAACACCTAATAAACCAAATAAGGGAAAACCAAGAATGGCAAAAAAATCCCATCTGGGTAGAGGCTTAGACGCATTACTCACCAAGAAAAAGCCTACAAATTCCAGTTCAACAGCTAATGGTTCTGATGAAGCTGAAACTGATGCTTCTGAGCAAGTTAGGTTTGAAGACTTAAAAAAGCAGGATCGCCTTCAACTTTTGCCTGTTGAGTTTATGCAAAGAGGAAAATATCAGCCAAGACGGGATATGACCGAAGAGGGTTTAGAAGAACTAGCAAATTCTATTAAAACTCAAGGCGTTATTCAGCCAATTGTTGTTAGAACCATTGCTAAAAATAAATATGAAATTATTGCTGGAGAAAGACGCTGGAGAGCATCTCAACGAGCAGGTCTATCTGAAATACCAGCCATTATTAGAGAAGTACCTGATGAAGCTGCTATCGCAATGGCGTTGGTGGAAAACATTCAACGGGAAGATCTTAATGCAATTGATGAAGCATTTGCCCTTCGACGATTAATGGATGAGTTTGAATTAACCCACCAACAAACTGCCGATGCCGTTGGAAAATCAAGAACCACAATAACGAACCTGCTTCGTTTATTAAACCTCAACGAAGATACACGTATCCTGGTAGAACGTGGTGATTTGGAAATGGGTCATGCCAGAGCGTTATTGGCTTTGACGGGAGAAGATCAATCTCAAACAGCCAGAGTCATAGTATCTAAAGGGTTAACGGTGAGAGAAACCGAGAAATTGATCCGCAAGACGCTTAACCCGGTGGAAAAAAAGCACATAAAACCAGATGCAGATATTTCCAGATTAGAACAACGATTATCCGAACACCTTAGTGCTCCAATACAACTAAAACATGGTGCTAAAGGCAAGGGAGAGCTGAAAATAAGTTATAGCTCATTGGATGAATTAGATGGAATATTAAAACATCTGGGTCTTTCACAGGAATGAGATTACCTCAACCCGGGATAAGCCAGGACTCTCAATGCAGTGATTTTCGCGCCTTTCTGCGTTAAGTTCACTCAAAATAGCCAGCTATTTGTTTGTGAACTTGCCTTGCCAGGCACAAAAATCCCAATATTGAGCCAATTAATCAAACATGCACAAAACATCAATAGTTATAACTTGTTGAAATTTGACTGTTTAATGTAATCAGATGACTTGTCTTATCCAGAGTTGAGGTTAAGTTAAAAACAATAACTATCTATGACCGCTCCAGCTTGCGATAGCACTGGGTTTTCCGTATAATGCGCCCGTCAGAGAAATACCAATTGAGAATGGTTCTCAAAAAGGTTTTTAAGCTTATCATTTTTTTGGGGTTTCAGGGTATCGAGTATGCAGTCTAATGCCTTGGCAAAACGAGGTAAATACCTGGCCTTAAAGGTGGTAGCATCTCAATTTGTAATCACCATAATAGCCGCATTGTCAGGGTTACTTCTAGATACAGAAGTAAGCATTTCAATTTTTATTGGTGGAATGATTTGTGTTGTTCCAAATTGTTATTTTGCTTTAAAGGCATTTAGTAAGGCAGGCGCTCAACAGGCACAGTTAGTAGTAAAAGCTTTTTATTTGGGTGAAGCAGTAAAAATAATGTTAACAGTGGTGTTATTTATAGTGGCTTTTAAGTTACTGGATGTTTCACCGGGATCTCTATTTTTAGGTTATGTTTTAGCATTGGTAGTTAATTGGATGTCGCTTTTTATGTTGCGATCGTCGTATTAATTTAAAACAGGTTTGAGTCAATGAGCGAAGTACAACAAACAAGTGCAGAATATATTAGGCACCATTTACAAAACCTTCAGGTTTGCTCTACTGAAAATGGTTGGATCTGGAATACCGCAGAAAACCCACTCGCCTGTACAGGCAACTTTTTAACCTTTAATGTTGATACACTCTTCTTCTCTTTTACCTTAGGTATTCTTTTTCTCTGGGTTTTTCGTAGCATTGCTAAAAATGCTTCAACAGGTGTACCAGGGCGAATGCAGGCTTTTGTCGAAATTATTTATGATTTTGTTAAAACCAACGTTAAAGAAACCTTTCATGGTGACAATAAATTAATAGCACCACTAGCCTTAACAATTTTTGTATGGATTGTGTTAATGAATACCATGGATCTTGTCCCCGTTGATTGGATCCCGGGTTTAGCTCATGCAGCAGGTATTCCTTATTTGAAAGTAGTACCAACTACCGATGTTAATGCCACTTTCGCCATGTCGCTGTCAGTATTTGTACTTATTCTATGGTACAGCCTTAAAATTAAGGGTATTAAAGGCTTTACCAGGGAAATGACCTTAAACCCTTTTAATCATTGGTCGATGATCCCATTTAATTTAATGCTTGAAGGTGTTGGATTGTTGGCAAAACCCGTATCTTTAGCACTTCGTTTGTTCGGTAATATGTATGCAGGCGAATTGATCTTTATTTTGATTGCTGTTGTCGGAGTCGTTCAGCTGCCACTTCATTTCCCATGGGCATTATTACACCTGTTGGTTATCGTATTACAAGCTTTCATTTTTATGATGTTAACCGTGGTTTATCTTAGCATGGCGCATGAAGATCACTGATTTATAGATACAAACAAATTTTTAACTTTAAACTTAACTAAATCTCATTAGGAGAAGAAAATGGCAACAGTAATCGGTTTTACCGCAATCGCAGTAGCAATACTTATCGGTCTTGGTGCATTAGGCGTTGGTATTGGTATGGGTCTTTTAGGTGGTAAATTTCTTGAAAGTGCCGCTCGTCAACCTGAATTGGCTCCTATGCTTCAAGTGAAAATGTTTATCGTAGTTGGTCTATTGGATGCTGTTGCAATGATTGGTGTTGGTATCGCTTTATTCTTCACCTTTGCAAATCCTTTTGTAGGTCAATTTATAGCAGCGACAGCAGGTTAATCATTCTCAAGTCTAAACATAACCGACATAAGAGGAGTTTGCTGTGGATTTTAATATGACCCTATTTGGCCAGTCATTCGCGATGATCGTGTTTGTCTGGTTCACAATGAAATATGTGTGGCCGTTATTAGATGCTGCCATTACTGAGCGTCAGGAAAAAATAGCAGAAGGTTTAGCTGCCTCTGAGCGAGGATCTCAAGATCTGGAATTAGCTAAAGAAAAAGCAACAGATATGTTGAAAGAAGCCAAGCAACAGGCTGCAGATATTGTTGAACAGGCGAACAAAAGACATAGTCAAGTTGTTGATTCTGCTAAGGATGATGCTCGTGAAGAAGCTGAACGAATTAAAGCTGGTGCCATGGCTGAGCTTGAGCAGGAATTAAACCGTGCTCGGGAAAGCTTGCGTAGCCAGGTCTCGGCATTAGCTATTAGCGGTGCTGAGAAAATTCTGGAGCGCAGTATTAATGAACAGGATCACCAGGATCTACTCAATAAACTGGCTGAGCAAATTTAGGGGTTAATGTTATGGCAGAATTAAGCACCATAGCTCGCCCTTATGCAAAAGCAGCTTTTGAGTTTGCTTTGCAACAAAAGGCACTGAATGATTGGTCAGTTTCACTGGTTTTAGCAGCAACAATTGCCAATGATTCTCAAATCAAAAGCCTTTTAAATAATCCGGCTATTGATAGTGAACAATTGTTATCCGTCTTTTTGACGGTTGGTGGTAGTGAGTTAGAAGGATCTTTTATAAACTTTTTAAAGGTTTTATCTGCTAATGGTCGTTTGGCTGCTACGCCTGATATTTCTCTACAATTTGATGTTTTAAAAGCAGAGCACGAACGTACTGTTGATGTTGAACTAACTTCCGCTGTTGCTTTGAATGAAGAACAACAAAAGCTATTTGCAGATAAACTGTCCGAAAAACTCGGCCGTGAAGTAACCATACACAACCATGTAGACGCATCAATTATTGGTGGTTTACTGGTGAAAGCTGAAGATATGGTTATAGACGGAACCGTTCGTGGCAAAATTGCAAAATTAACCGAATCCCTCGCATCTTAAGATAGGAATACAGAGCATGAGCATGCAACTGAATCCCTCAGAAATTAGTGAACTGATTAAAAAAAGAATCAGTGATTTTGAAGTAGTTTCTGAAGCTAGAAATGAAGGCACTATTGTTAGTGTCTCTGATGGTATTATTCGTATTCACGGCCTGGCTGATGCCATGCAGGGTGAAATGATTGAACTCCCTGGCAGTCGTTATGCTTTGGCCATGAACCTTGAGCGCGATTCAGTAGGCGCGGTTGTTTTGGGTGACTATGATGGTATCGTAGAAGGTCAATCCGCTAAATGTACTGGTCGAATTCTTGAAGTTCCAACGGGACGAGCCCTTCTGGGCCGTGTTGTTGATGCGTTAGGAAACCCAATTGATGGTAAAGGTCCAATTGAGACAGACACATTTTCTCCAGTTGAAAAAGTCGCACCTGGTGTAATTACTCGTCAATCAGTTGATCAACCAGTGCAAACAGGTATTAAGTCAATTGATTCCATGATCCCCGTTGGTCGAGGTCAACGTGAATTAATTATTGGCGACAGACAAACGGGTAAAACAGCGATTGCTATTGACGCCATTATTAACCAGAAAGGTACAGGTGTTAGTTGTGTTTATGTTGCCATTGGTCAAAAAGCTTCAACTGTTGCAAATATCGTACGTAAATTAGAAGAACATAATGCAATGAAGCACACCATTGTTGTTGCTGCAACAGCGTCTGAATCAGCAGCATTGCAATATATGGCACCATTTTCCGGTTGTACCATGGGTGAATTCTTCCGTGACCGTGGTGAAGACGCATTAATCGTATATGATGATTTAACCAAACAGGCATGGGCTTACCGTCAGGTATCTTTATTACTTCGTCGTCCTCCAGGACGTGAAGCTTATCCTGGTGATGTTTTCTATTTACACTCTCGCTTATTAGAAAGATCTGCGCGAATTAATGCAGACTATGTTGAAAAGATCACTAATGGTGAAATAAAAGGTAAAACAGGTTCTTTAACTGCCCTACCAATTATTGAGACGCAGGCCGGTGACGTATCAGCATTCGTACCAACCAACGTTATCTCCATTACCGATGGACAGATTTTCTTAGAAACCGATCTGTTTAACGCTGGTATTCGTCCTGCAGTAAATGCAGGTTTGTCTGTATCTCGAGTAGGTGGTGCAGCACAGACCAAGATTGTTAAAAAACTTGGTGGTGGTGTTCGACTGGCATTAGCTCAATATCGTGAATTAGCAGCATTTGCTCAGTTTGCATCAGATTTGGATGATGCAACACGTGATCAGTTAGAGCATGGTCAACGTGTAACTGAACTCATGAAGCAAAAACAATACAGCCCATTAAGTGTGGCTGAAATGTCTGTTTCTTTGTATGCCGCAGAATTTGGTCATTTAAAATCTGTTGACTTAAACAAAATTGGAGATTTCGAGGACGCTCTTTTAGAGTACGCCCGACGTGAATTTTCTGATTTGATTGACAAGATCAACGAAACTGCTGCTTTTAATGATGAAACTAAAGCAGAACTCGAAAAATTAGTGACTTCCTTTAAGGAAACACAAACCTGGTAATTGCTTAATTTAAAGTGAAATCCATAATAGGAAGTCTATCTCTATAGATGACTTCCTGTTTAATTTTTTTAAGTTGAGTCAGTAAACCGAAACGGAACAATCCTATGGCAAGTGCAAAAGAGATTAGAACCAAAATCGGCAGTATCAAAAGCACGCAAAAAATTACCAAAGCAATGGAAATGGTTGCTGCAAGTAAGATGCGTAAAGCACAAGAGCGAATGTCTGCTTCACGTCCATATGCTAATCATGCTCGTCAAGTGATCGGTCATATTGCAAAGGCTAATCTTGAATATAAACATCCATTTTCAATTGAACGGGAAGTTAAGCGTGTTGGTTATATTGTGGTTTCCACTGATCGCGGGCTTTGTGGCGGACTGAATACCAATTCATTTAAGTCTGTTATTAAGCATATGAAAGACTGGTCAGATCAGAACGCTGAAATCGATATGTGCCTGATAGGCCAAAAAGCCACTTTGTTTTTTAAAAGAGTGGGTGGGCGAGTTGTTAGTCAAACTTCACATATTGGTGATCAACCGGCATTAGCAGATTTGATTGGTTCCGTGAAAGTGATGTTGGATGCGTATGAAAATGGTGAGATTGATCGTTTGTACATTGTTTACAATAATTTTGTAAACACCATGACACAGGCACCACAAGTTGAACAATTAATTCCATTACCAGAACCTGAAGAAGATGAAACCATGAGCAAGCATTCATGGGATTATCTATATGAACCCGAAGCTAAAGAATTGCTTGATCAATTACTTTCCCGGTATATCGAATCTCAGGTTTATCAAGCGGTAGTGGAAAATATTGCCTGTGAAATGGCTGCACGAATGGTTGCGATGAAGGCAGCAACCGATAATGCTGGCGATATTATTGACGAATTACAGTTGATTTATAATAAAGCGCGGCAGGCATCGATTACTCAAGAATTGAGTGAAATTGTTGCAGGTGCAGCAGCGGTATAACGAATTTCTGAATCATTTTTATTGATTTAAAGAGAATAGACAGATTATAGAGTCAATTACAGGTTAATTGACTTAAAAGACCAAGAGGATACTTTAAAATGAGTACTGGTAGCATTGTTGAAATCATTGGCGCGGTAGTAGATGTTGAATTTCCGCGTGAAGATGTACCTAAAGTTTATGATGCATTAAAAACTGAAGGAGATGTATTAACTCTGGAAGTTCAGCAGCAGTTAGGCGGTGGTGTTGTTCGTTGTATTGCTATGGGTGCTTCTGAAGGTTTGAAAAGAGGAACCTCTGTAAGTAATACAGGCGATCCCATTCAGGTACCTGTTGGTCAAAAAACTTTGGGTCGAATCATGGATGTATTGGGTAATCCAATTGATGATGCTGGTCCTATTGGTGCTGAAGAAACCATGCCAATCCATCGTAAAGCGCCAACTTACGCAGAACAGGATTCAGCTAATGACTTGTTAGAAACAGGTATTAAGGTAATCGACTTAATCTGTCCATTCGCTAAGGGTGGTAAAGTTGGTTTGTTCGGTGGTGCGGGTGTTGGTAAAACCGTAAACATGATGGAGCTCATCAGAAACATCGCATCTGAGCATAGTGGATTCTCAGTATTTGCTGGTGTTGGTGAAAGAACTCGTGAAGGTAACGATTTCTATCATGAAATGAGAGATTCAAACGTAATTGATAAAGTATCCCTGGTTTATGGCCAGATGAATGAGCCTCCAGGAAACCGTTTACGTGTTGCACTTACAGGTTTAACCATGGCTGAAAAATTCCGCGATGAAGGCCGTGATGTACTATTATTTATTGATAATATTTACCGTTATACACTGGCTGGAACAGAAGTATCAGCATTGTTAGGACGTATGCCATCAGCGGTTGGTTATCAGCCTACATTGGCTGAAGAAATGGGTGTATTGCAAGAACGAATTACATCTACAAAGACGGGTTCAATTACATCAATTCAAGCGGTTTATGTACCAGCGGATGATTTAACCGACCCCTCTCCAGCAACTACATTTGCTCACCTTGATGCAACGGTTGTACTATCTCGTCAAATTGCAGAATTGGGTATTTACCCTGCGATTGACCCGCTTGACTCAACATCTCGTCAGCTTGATCCGCTAGTGATTGGTCAAGAACATTATGACGTAGCCCGTGGAGTACAGAGTGTATTGCAACGTTATAAAGAACTAAAAGACATTATTGCTATTTTGGGTATGGATGAATTATCTGATGAAGATAAAATGTCTGTAACACGAGCTCGTAAAATTCAACGTTTCTTATCACAACCCTTCTTTGTTGCTGAAGTATTTACTGGTTCTCCAGGAAAATATGTGAGTTTGAAAGATACCATTGCCGGATTTAAAGGTATTTTGGGTGGCGATTATGATCATCTACCAGAGCAAGCCTTTTACATGGTTGGCTCAATTGATGAAGCTGTTGAAAAAGCACAGAATCTTTAATAGGAGATCTGGACATGGCCATGACAACCCATTTGGATATTGTTAGCGCTGAAGAAAAATTGTTCTCCGGTTTGGTTGAGATGGTTATTGCCAATGGTAGTATTGGTGAACTAGGCATTGCACCTCAACATGCCCCATTGTTAACAGGTTTAAAGCCTGGCCCGGTCAGAGTTATTCTGCAAGGTGGCGAAGAAACAATATTTTATGTTTCGGGTGGCATGTTAGAAGTACAACCATCAATTATCACGATTTTAGCTGATACTGGATTACGTGCAGCTGATGTTGACGAAGCAGCAGCAATTGAAGCGAAAGAACGAGCTGAAAAAGCCTTGCAGGATCAGTCTGCAGAAATAGAGTATTCTGTGGCGGCAGTTGAACTGGCGGAAGCCATGGCGCAACTTAGAACCTTGCAAGCTTTGAGAAAGAAAGCTGGTCGTTAGAGAGTAAACAGCAGGTTAGAGAAATAAAAAAGGGTAGCTTTCGCTACCCTTTTTGTTTGTTAATCTTCTAAACTGGTCGAGAACCAACTAAACTGGGCGAGAATATCTAAAGTTGGTCATCTTTAAATCGGAAAAATACAATGACAGAAAAACATGCAATTTCTGTAGTGGTTTTGGCTGCAGGCAAAGGCACAAGGATGAAATCAAACCTGGCTAAAGTTCTGCATCCGGTTGCAGGTAAACCCATGCTGCATCATGTGCTTGATACGGCTAAACAAGTTAAGGCTGAACACATCCATGTGGTTTATGGTCATGGTGCTGAAACAGTGCTTAATGCCAGTAAATCCTATCAAGTTCAATGGCATTTACAGGAAGAACAACTAGGAACAGGACATGCTGTAAACCAAGCAATACCTGTCATTTCAGATGAAAATGTGGTGTTAGTGCTTTATGGCGATGTTCCACTACTTAAAGCAGAAACCCTGGAAACCTTATTAGCACTGGTTAACTCTAATCAAATGGCTGTGTTAACGGTAAACCTTACAGATCCAACTGGTTATGGCCGAATTATTCGTAATGATTCTGGCCAGGCTTGTGCCATCGTTGAGCATAAAGAAGCCACTAAAGAGCAACAGAAAATTCGAGAAGTAAATACTGGAATTATGGCTGTGCCAGCTAAAAACCTTAAAGCCTGGTTAAATAAGCTGGATAATCGCAATGCTCAAGGGGAATTTTATTTAACGGATATTATTGCCATGGCTGTTGCTGATGATTTTGGTATTGCCACTCACATCACAGATGATGAATTAGAAGTTGAAGGTGTAAATGATCGCGTACAACAGGCAAAGTTAGAGCGTCATTATCAATATCTGCAAGCCACATCTCTCATGAAGCAGGGTGTAACTTTACTTGATCCCAATAGACTTGATATTCGAGGAAGTTTAACTTGTGGTCATGATGTTGTAATAGATGTGAATGTGATCATCGAAGGTGAAGTGACATTGGGTGATGGTGTTTATCTTGGAGCTAATACAATAGTTCGTGATAGCAAGATTGCACAAAATAGCCGGATTGAAGCCAACTGTGTGATAGAGAAATCAGTTATTGGTGAAAGTGCTACAATAGGTCCTTTTGCGCGATTACGTCCACAAACCCATTTATCCAAAAATGTCCATGTTGGCAATTTTGTTGAAATTAAAAAATCGTTTTTAGCAGAAAATACAAAAGCAGGTCATTTATCTTATTTAGGTGATGCCAATATAGGAAAAAACGTAAACATAGGAGCTGGAACCATTACCTGTAACTATGATGGTGCAAATAAACACCTTACTACCATAGAAGACGGCGTATTTGTTGGCTCAGATACACAACTAATTGCTCCTGTTACTATTGGTAAAAATGCAACTATTGCGGCGGGTACAACGGTAACCTCTGATGTTAGCGAAAATAAACTGGTGATCAGTCGAGTTAAACAAAAACAACTCTCGAACTGGAAGAAGCCGACTAAAAAATCGCTTTAAAGAGAAAACAAAGAGAAAATAAAGAGAAAAATTATGTGTGGAATTGTTGGCGCAGTGGCGCAAAGAGATGTATCCCCTATTCTACTAGAAGGCTTAAAGCGTCTGGAATACCGTGGTTATGATTCAGCAGGCATGGCAATCCTTTCTGATCTAAAAGAACTACAACATGTTCGTTGCCTGGGCAAGGTTGAAGGTTTGTATGAACTAGCAGAAAAACAAACATTAACAGGTGGTTTGGGTATTGCTCATACACGTTGGGCTACCCATGGAGAACCTAGCCATGATAACGCCCATCCTCATACCTCTGGCGAACGATTTGCCATCGTTCACAACGGAATTATTGAGAACCATGATCAGCTTCGAGAAACCTTAATTGAACAGGGGTATGCTTTTAAATCAGACACAGACAGCGAAGTGATTGCTCACTTAATTAATAAAGAAATGCAAACGGCCTCAAGTTTATATGAAGCAGTAACAACCACACTAAAACAACTAAAAGGCGCATACAGCATAGCGGTTTTAGATAAAGAAAACTCCGATGAACTAGTGGTCGCCAGAGAAGGTTCACCATTGGTGATAGGTTTAGGAATTGGTGAAAATTTTGTAGCCTCTGATCAGCTTGCCCTACTCCCGGTAACACGACGATTTATCTATCTGGAAGAAGGAGATGTCGCCATAGTTAAACGCCAAAGTCTTTCTATTTTTGATGAAAAGGGCCAGGAAGTTATTCGAGAACAGATAGAATCCGATGTAGAAACTGATGCTGCAGATAAAGGTGAATTCCGTCACCATATGCTGAAAGAGATTTACGAGCAACCAAAAGTGATGGGTGACTCATTAGAAGGAAGGATCGCAAACGGAAAATTACTACCAGAAACTTTTGGTCCCAAAGCCAACGAAATTTTTGAAAAAGTAAACCGAGTACAAATTGTTGCCTGTGGCACCAGCTTTAATTCCGGTATGGTGGCAAAATACTGGCTGGAAGAAATAGTCGGCATACCCTGTCAGGTAGAAGTTGCCAGTGAAATCAGATATCGCAAATGCGTAATTTCAGAAGGCACATTATTTGTCACAATCAGCCAATCTGGAGAAACAGCCGATACCCTGGCTGCACTGAGAAATAGCAAAGATCAGGGTTACCTTGCCTCATTAACCCTGTGTAATGTTGCAGCATCCTCATTAGTTAGAGAATCAGATCTGACACTAATGACCAGAGCGGGAACAGAAATAGGCGTTGCCTCTACCAAAGCATTTACCACACAACTCGCAAGCCTGATGTTATTGGTTGTGGCATTAGGACGATTTAACAGCTTAGACCCTGAAGCTGAAAAACAGCTACTGGAAACTCTGCAAACAATACCAAGAAAAATTCAACAAATGCTTAATCTGGATCCAGAAATAACTAAAATGGCAGAACATTTTGCCGACAAAGAACACGCATTGTTTTTAGGTAGAGGCACCCAATACCCGATAGCGGTTGAAGGTGCACTTAAACTAAAAGAAATCTCCTATATCCATGCAGAAGCTTATCCATCAGGAGAACTAAAACATGGCCCCCTGGCATTAGTTGATCCCGAAATGCCTATAGTCACAGTGCTTCCAAATGATAGATTATTAGAAAAAAGCAAATCCAACCTTGAAGAAGTCAAAGCACGAGGTGGTCAATTATACATCTTTGCCGATGAAGCAGTGCCTTACAAACCCAATAATGGTGTAAAAGTTATAGCCCTGCCCTCTGTTGATCCAGTTTTTGCACCCATTGTTTACATCGTGGCGTTACAATTGCTTTCTTATCATGTGGCTGTACTTAAAGGGACTGATGTAGATCAGCCAAGGAATTTGGCTAAGTCGGTTACGGTTGAGTAAAATATACAAACAAGAATAGCCTATAGACAAAAATCGAGCTTTCGGATGGTAAATCTTGTAATATTATTGAAATAGATTCTTAATAGATGAAAAAAGCACTATCAACCTAAGTTTTTGGTTGTGAGAGCAATATAAATATGGGGTAGATATTAGGTGTAAATCCTAAAAAGGTCATTACATTGGACTAGTGTCAAATTTTAAAAATATTTTAAATATATAAGAGGAATTGTATACCCAAAAAATATGGAGTGAGAGAATAGTTTTGTAGCAATAACTAGTTGGCAAAATAGGTTTTTAACGCAAATCCTCACAGTTAAGTTGGAAGGTTAATGAGTGTAAAAGGTTCTTCTAGGTAGTTATTACCAAAATTCTAGAAATTAATTAATACAATGTTCATTTGGATTATATGCAATTCGTAATCAAACATGGTTGTTTAATTTTGCCCACGCTACAATTTTTTGTCTTGTAAGTGTTTTAAAATTAAGAGGTTATG
>JBFFIY010000053.1:0-29518 GCA_041556195.1 Enterobacterales bacterium | reverse complement strand
TTTTCTGGCAACGGTCATCAATTTCATCCTTGAAAAAAAGTAGTTCCCATTATCAAATCACGGGACTTTTATAACAACAAGCAATCCCCTAAATAAACGTGGGAGATCATCCTTATTTATTGTAGGAGATTCTCTATTGATAGACTGTCTGTTTAATTTGTTTAATTTTCTTTTATAGAGACGGAACCCCGTGCGGCCTGAGTGATACGAACTGGACCTATTTCGTCGCCCTGATGGGCAGGAATTCCTTCAGCATCCCCCTCCCCCGCTACTTCAAGGTTGAAAAATTCAATATCTGTATGACAGGGATGCACAACAGGTGGTTTAATCCTGAATGTAACATTATCGCCTTCATAAATTGTGGTAGGACCGGTGATACTGAACACACAATCTGTCATAGTATTTACTTCCTCTTAATAAGCTGTAATAGAAACATGAGTAACAATAGTAATCCTATTGCTACATAACTATTTAGCATTTATGTTGAACGACAGTTCAATATAAATCTCTGTTGGATTGTGCCACTGGACACTGCCATCTGATACATACTGATGTTCTTTGTTAGCTAAGAAGATAAGAAAATTTCGGTTGGATCTGCTTGTGTTTTTCAAACAATTTGAATTGTGACCATCCCTAGCGACTGTTTTCCATCTAAATGTTATCAGTTTGATTATTAAACGTAGTACGCTTTTTCAAAATACGCAAATCCCCCTCCACAGATCAATCCCGTGTTTATAACAATACTCCCTCTTACTTGTGAAGTACTTACCCAGGCTACCAGAACCATAACCTGTAACACTTTGGTAATATTAGTAAATATATTCAAATTAAGGTCAGTTATGGCTTCATCCCCCCATCAAAATGACACAATAGGTCAGTCAATTCGATAGATCCGGTCATACACTAGACTGGGCAGGTAGTTTAGATTAGATCCATTCAGTTAAACCGAGTCTAAACTATGCCAAATACTGCCTATATCTTCGACGCCATTCGTACTCCACGAGGTAAGGGGAAAAAAGATGGTTCCCTCTATCAGGTTAAACCTATCAGCCTATTATCAGGATTATTGAGTGAGTTACATACGCGGCATAAGTTTGAGACTCAGGCCGTGGATGATATTGTTATGGGTTGTGTCACTCCGATTGGTGATCAGGGGGCAGATATTGCCAAAACAGCGGCTTTGATGGCTGGCTGGAATGATGATGTGGCAGGTGTCACGCTTAACAGGTTTTGTGCTTCCGGGCTTGAGGCGGTAAATATAGCTGCAATGAAGGTTCGTTCCGGTTGGGAGCAGCTGATTGTTACTGGTGGAGTTGAATCCATGTCTCGTGTTCCTATGGGTAGTGATGGTGGAGCCTGGGCAATGGATCCAGAAACCAACCTTTCTACAGGTTTTATGCCGCAGGGTATTGGTGCGGATCTCATTGCGACGCTTGCTGGTTTTGAACGTGAAGATGTTGACCAATTTGCAGTTAACTCTCATAAAAAAGCTGCCGGAGCATGGGAACGAGGCGCTTTTAAAAACTCTGTGGTTCCAGTGCTTGATCGTAATGGTTTTGAATTACTTAGCACAGATGAAATGGTTCGAGCTAATTGTAATATGGAGACATTAGCCAAATTAAAGCCATCCTTTGCGCAAATGGGAAGCATGGGTTTTGATAATGTCGCTAAAGAAAAATACCATTATATCGAGCGTATTAATCACGTTCACAGTCCTGGTAATTCATCCGCTATTGTTGATGGAGCAGCTGCTGTTTTGATCGGCAATGAAACCATGGCTAGCAAATATAATATGAAACCAAGGGCCAGGATCATTGCTACAGCTTTAGTTGGTGCCGATCCCACCATTATGCTTACCGGCCCTGCCCCGGCGGCCAGAAAAGCATTGGCTCTTGCCAAACTAAGCCCTGAAGATATTGATTTATATGAAGTCAACGAAGCATTTGCTTCTGTGGTTATGCGTTTCCAGAAAGAATTAAATGTCCCAGATGAAAAGGTCAATGTTAATGGAGGTGCCATCGCTATGGGTCACCCTTTAGGTGCTACAGGTGCCATGTTAATCGGCACGCTTTTAGATGAACTGGAAGCTCGTGATTTAAAACGAGGATTAGTCACGCTATGTGTCGGTGGTGGAATGGGAATTGCGACCATTGTTGAACGAGTGTAAGTATTAAACGGATATGAGTTAAATTATAATTAACTAAACAGTTATTCAATATTTACCACTAAGATCACCAGGAAAATATTTTGATTCGATCAAAAATTTTAGGATCCAATTAAATTACTCTTCATGTTCTTCGTGTCCTTCGTGGTAAATAGCTTTTAGAAAAAATATATTGGGAGACTCGAATGAGTGCCATTAACTACCAGAAAGATCAAGATAATATTGTCCATTTAATTCTGGATAAACCGGATGCATCAGCCAATCTGATGGATCCACTTTTTAGTGAATCATTAACACAAGCTGTCGAAAAGTTGAGTAATGATGATTTTAGCGGCGTGATCATTCGTTCAGCCAAAAAAACCTTCTTTGCCGGGGGTGATCTGGATCTGCTCTATAAAACCAACAAAGACAATGCCCAGCAGTTATTTGACATGACTGAATCCATAAAACGTGGTTTAAGAACCATCGAAACCCTTGGAAAACCTGTAGTAGCCTGCATAAACGGCGCGGCTCTTGGCGGTGGTTGGGAAATTGCTTTAGCTGCACATCACAGGATCGCCCTGAATAATTCTCGTATTCAGCTTGGTTTACCAGAAGTCACTCTCGGGTTATTACCTGGTGGCGGTGGTATCACTCGTACCGTTAGAATGTTGGGATTACAGGATTCTATGCCCCTTCTGCTCGAAGGTAAGAAGTTAAAACCTGCAGCGGCTTTCAAGATGGGGCTTATTGACGAATTAGCTGGTGATGTAGAGCTCATGTTAGCACAGGCCAAACAATGGATAGTACAAAATCCAGAAGTTAGAAAGCCATGGGATGAAAAAGGTTTCAGACTACCAAAGGGAGCGCCATCCAGTCCCAAAATTGCTCAATTACTGGCTATTGCCCCTTCTATGTTACGTATGAAAACCGCTGGCGTTCTTCCGGCTCCTGAGAAAATTTTATCAGCCATGGTTGAAGGCGCACAAGTTGATTTTGATACAGCCAGTCAAATTGAGACTCGCTATTTTGTTGAACTTGCTTGTTCGTCCGTCAGCAAAAACCTGATTAGTACTTTCTGGTTTCAGCTCAATGAAATTAACTCAGGTGTAGGTCGACCAAAAAATATAAAACGCAGCCCAATGAGTAAAGTTGGAATATTGGGCGCTGGTATGATGGGTGCCGGGATAGCTTATGCTTGTGCGACTCGTGGTATTGATGTGGTGTTAAAAGATATTACCTATGAAGCTGCCGAAAAAGGTAAAAGTTATGGTGAGAAATTACTCCTTAAAAAAATCAAATACGGCAAGGTGGATGAACAAAAGAAGGCTGATATTTTAGGACGAATTAAGGCTACAGACAAAGCTCATGATTTAGAAGGATGTGAGCTGGTAATTGAGGCGGTATTTGAAAATCGTGAACTTAAAGCCAGGGTTACCAAAGAAGCTGAAGAGCAATTATCCGACAATGCTATTTTCGCTTCTAACACCTCCACCTTACCCATCACAGGACTCGCACAGGCTTCAAAAAAACCCACTAATTTTATTGGTCTTCATTTCTTTTCTCCTGTGGATAAAATGCAATTGGTTGAAATTATTCTAGGCAAAGATACCTCTGAAGAGGCTCTGGCCAGATGTTATGATTTTGTCTTACAAATAGGCAAAATACCCATTGTTGTAAATGATAGCCGTGGTTTTTTCACTTCAAGAGTTTTTGCCACCTTTGTTAATGAAGGTGTCGCTATGCTTGGTGAAGGTGTGAGTGCCGCTTCTATTGAAAATGCTGCGTTTCTTGCGGGATTCCCTGTTGGTCCACTGGCAGTGACTGATGAGGTTAGCCTGACATTAATTGAGAAAATTCGCCGCCAAACTGCCACTGATTGTCTTAATGAAGGGATATCTATTCCTTCACACCCGGCAGATAAAGTCATTGATCAAATGCTCGAAATGGAACGTGCTGGAAAACTGACGGGTGCAGGTTTCTATGATTATCCTGAAGGTCAAACTAAAAAAATCTGGAGTGGGCTTAAGCAACATTTTTATCAGGAAGACAAACAACTCCCACTTGAAACAATCAAACAAAGATTGCTGTATGTGATGGCAATAGAAACGGTTAGATGTTTACAAGAAGGCGTACTGACTTCAACAAGAGATGCCAATATAGGTTCTATTTTTGGCATTGGATTCCCAGCCTGGACAGGTGGTGCTTTACAGTTTATCAATCAAACAGGTATAGCTAATTTTAACAACCAGGCAAATCAATTATCTGAAGATTTTGGTGAACGATTCACTCCGCCTTCTTTGGTAATTATTAAAGAAAATAGTCAAGAGGAATTTTAAAATGATCCCAAGAACCGTATTTGATAGTGACCATGAATTATTCAGAGATATGGTCAATAAGTTTTTACAAGCAGAAGCGGTGCCCTATCACGCAGAATGGGAAAAACAGGGCTGTGTTGATAAAGCATTGTGGTTAAAAGCAGGTGAGCAAGGTTTTTTATCTCCCACTATGCCAGAAGAATATGGCGGTGTTGGTGCTGATTTTAGATTTAATGCCATTGTTGATGAAGAGGTATTTAAACTTGGATTAACTGGTATAGGTTGGGGACTTCATTCGGATATCGCTGTACCCTATATTTTAAATTATGGTTCAGAAGCACAAAAACAAAAGTATATTCCCGGTACAATAAGTGGAGAAACCATTACTGCAATCGCTATGACTGAGCCTGGAACAGGTTCAGATCTACAGGGTGTTAAAACCACCGCCGTTTTAGATGGTGATCATTATGTATTAAATGGTTCAAAAACCTTTATTACCAATGGACAGTTGGCAAACCTGGTGATTGTTGTTGCAAAAACAGATGTAAACGCTGGTTCAAAAGGTATCAGCTTGTTTCTGGTGGAAGGAGGAACCAAAGGTTTTAACCGTGGTTCAAATCTGGAAAAAATTGGTATGAAGGCTCAGGATACTTCTGAATTGTTTTTTGATGATGTGCGTATACCAAAAGAAAATCTGTTAGGCGAACTGGGTAAAGGTTTCATTTATTTGATGAAAGAATTACCACAGGAACGTTTATCTGTGGCTATTGGTGCTGTTGCCTGTACAGAAGCAATTTTACAACAAACCATTGATTATGTTTCTGAAAGAAAAGCCTTTGGAAAATCCATTGCCAGCTTTCAAAATACTCAATTTAAATTAGCTGAAGCTGATACCGAATTGACAGCGACTCGTGTATTTGTTGATAAGTGTCTTGAACTGCATATCGACAAAAAACTTGATGCTGCAACTGCGGCAAAAGCCAAACTTTTGGCAACTGAGGTTCAGTGCAGGATATTAGATGAATGTCTACAGTTGCATGGTGGTTATGGTTACATGTGGGAGTATCCTGTAGCCAGAGCTTATGCCGATGCCAGAGTACAAAAGATTTATGCTGGTACCAGTGAAGTGATGAAGTTAATCATTGCGCGTTCTCTTTTTGAAAATAGAGGCTAACTGTCAGCATATGACTACAGTTACTGGCCCTTTAAAATCTTTAAACATTCTGGATTTTTCTACTCTGTTACCCGGCCCCTACGCCACCATGCTTATGGCGGATATGGGTGCCACTGTATTAAGAGTTGAATCTCCGACAAGATCTGATCTGCTAAAGAATATGCCCCCGTTACATGGGAAAAATTCTTTTGCCCATCTCAGTATTAATCGCAATAAAAAGTCATTGGCTTTAGATTTAAAAAATGAGGACGCTAAAGATATCATTTTAAAGCTGATCGAGGAATACGATATTCTGATAGAGCAATTTCGACCGGGTGTTATGGATAAGCTGGGATTAGGCTACTCTGAACTAAGCAAAATAAATCCGAGACTCATCTATTGCTCCATTACAGGTTATGGCCAAACAGGTTTGTATAAAGATAAAGCTGGACACGACATTAACTATCTCGCATTAAGCGGTCTTGCCAGTTACAGCGGTCGTAAAGAAACCGGACCCTGCCTGAGCGGCACTCAAATTGCCGATCTTGCCGGTGGTTCACATCATGCAGTAATGAGTATTCAAGCAGCTGTAATATCAAGAGCAGGCTCAGGTAAAGGACAACATTTGGATATTAGTATTTGTGATTCGGCACTGACTCTAAACAGCATATTTGGTGCCTCAGCATTAGCAAGTGGCCAAGATCCCTCCTACGAAGATCAACTTCTTAATGGCGGTAGTTATTATGACTACTACCCGACAAGTGATGGCCGTTATTTATCTCTGGGGGCATTAGAACCAAAGTTTGCAAGTATTTTTTTCAAGGCAATAGATAAACCAGAGTGGTTAGAGCAAACTCTTCAACCAGCAAATCAACAAGCATTAAAAGAAGAGATTAAAAAGGTAATATCTGGCAACAGCTTTCAATATTGGTTAGATGTTTTTAAAGATTTAGATGCTTGTGTTGAGCCTGTTCTTAACATTCACGAAGCCATAGAACATCCTGTTTTTAGTGAAAGGAAAATGATTCTTGAAATAGAACTCAAAGACGGTATGCCTGTACAGCAAATTGCCCCGGCAGTAAAATTCTCCGAACAAAGACAAAAATTCACACCCGCAAGAGATCTTGGTGAAGACTCTATAAAAGTCTTACGAAGCTTAGGTTACCCTGAACAGAAAGTAACTGAATTATTAAATAACCATATCATTGTAGATCCATCTATTGAATCACCTGCTCCTAATCTATTACCTGAGTAAGATTTATGAAAAATTATCTTAAAGAAACCGACTATATCAATTTCAGTCATCCTGCTATTCAGGATATGGCTCTCAAGATCACTGGGGAAACTGATAAAGACATAGCTATCTCTATTTATTACCTTGTTAGAGATTCTATTCGATATAACCCATATACTGTGAAGAAGGGATTTGTTTCTCTAAAGGCAAGCTTTGCCGTGGAAAATGGTGAAGCCTATTGCATTCCAAAAGCAGCTCTAATGGTCGCCTTATGTCGGCATTTTAAAATACCAGCCAAAATAGGATTAGCCGATGTCAAAAATCATTTATCCAGTCAAAAGCTACTGGATTTAATCGGCACTGATTATTTTGCCATGCACGGTTATGCCGAAATTTTCATTAACAACAAATGGCTCAAAGTCACTCCTATATTCAATCTGGAGCTTTGTGAAAAATTTAATTCAGAACCCTTGATGTTTGATGGTGAAAGTGATGCTATCTTCCAACACTATACTCAGTCGGGACAAAAACACATGGAGTATCTTGTGGATCATGGTTGTTTTGAAGATGTGCCGGTTGATTTTATTTATGAGGGGTTTAAAAAACACTATCCGCATTTAATCGAAAAAATGATGAGTCAAGACAAAGAAAACCTGGAAAATAAATCGCTTGAACAAGACTTAAAATGCTAGCACTTTGAGTAGCATTCTAACTTGACAATTAACCTCAACTCTGGATAAGGCTGATCAATTAATTACAGAAAGCTCTAATTTATTGACAGCACTAACAACTTCTTTAATGGCATTATTTAATTCTACCAATGTCTTTTTAGTATTTTCAATATCACCATTATTAAGTACCGATTCAGTTTTAATAGAGTGGTTAGACACTTGAGTTAAAAACAAACTAACAGCACCACCTTTCACTTTATGAAGCAATTCAGTGGCAGCACTATCATCATCTGAACCTCTTGATAAAATACTTTCAATTTCTTTTGCTGCATTTGTTCGATCTTTACAAAAATTCTTCAAAGCACCGTAATACACATCTAACTTAGTCCAGGAGTCTAAAATTTTATTCACATCTACAAAATCAGATAAAACACTTAAGTCAACATTTGAAGATGTCTTCATAATTTTTGATTGTAAATTAGAATTTAATTTTCCTCGTCCCTCAGGAACAGTATTTTCCATCAAACTGAATAATGCGTTAAAATCAATTGGTTTAGTTGCAATATAGTCCATGCCAGCTAAAAAACATTCATCATTATCGGACTTCAAAATACTAGCGGTCAAAGCCAGGATTGTTTGGTGTTTTGAGATGTTTTTCTCATTTTCTCGAATTTCTTTAGTCGCGCTGATACCATCCAATACAGGCATTTGAACATCCATAAGAATAAGATCGTAATTATTCGCCGTATTCTCATCAACAGCTTCTCTTCCATTTCTCACCCAATAGACGCTATGGCCTTGCTGTCTGAGGCGTAATTTAGTCAGTTCAGCATTTTCTACAACATCTTCGACAAGTAGAATATTGAACAAACGTGGTGAAATAAATTCTTCTAATACAATTTCATTAGTTTCAAACAAACAGGTATTAACATCAGGATTTTTTGCTACATCAATTTTAATGGTAAAATAAAAAGTCGAACCTTCACCAATAACACTCTCTACCCAGATCTTGCCCCCCATCATCTCGACTATTTGTTTTGAAATAGTTGTTCCCAGGCCAGTACCGCCATATCGACGGGAAGTGCTATCATCCGCCTGACTGAATGTATCAAATATCTTGCTTCTCTGTTCATCGGTCATTCCAATACCGGTATCGGTAACAGAAAAATAAAGCATTTGTTCGATCTGGTCAAAACGAACATAAACACTAATATATCCATCAGTTGAAAATTTTATTGCGTTGCCAACTAAATTAAGTACAACCTGACGTAATCGAGCTGGATCGCCAAAAAATCTATCTGGCAAATTGTTTTCAAGTTCAACCTTGATCTGAAGGCTTTTTTCTTTGGCTTGTTGTTCTACAGTTTGAATAGTATTTTCCATCATGTTTGGCAGGTTAAAACAAACTTTCTCTAAAGAAAGCTTACCGCTATTCATTTTTGACACATCGAGAATATCATTGATGATAACTAATAGAGCTTTAGATGAATTCAGGATGGTACTTACCTGAGAATAAGTATCTTTAGATATAGATTTATCCAGCAACACAACCTCTGCGAATCCGATTATGGTGTTCATAGGGGTACGTATTTCATGGCTCATATTAGCTACAAAAGAAGCTTTAGCCCGACTAGCTAATTCAGCTTTATCTTTCGCTAAAGATAAATCTTGTTGTATCTTTTTTTGATCGCTAAGATCAACAATTATACCTGTAAAACTATGTCTATCATTAACCTCAACATGACTGACTGATAGATGTATGGGGAAAACTTCTCCTTTTTTATTTAACCCTTGGACTTCTCTGCCTTTACCTATAATCTTTGTTTCTCTGGTTGAAAGATAGCGTTTTACAAATAAATCATGTGACAATTGAAACTCACGAGGCATAATTTTCGTGATGTTTTGACCAACTACTTCATGGTGACTCCAACCAAATATTTTCTCAGCTGCCTGATTATAACTTTCAACGAATCCATTTTCATCAATACTGATAATTGCTTCAGCCGCAGTCTCAAGAACAGATTTAAGGCGTCCAATATTTTCTTGCAGTGCCTCTCTCATTAGATTAAAAGTATGACTTAGGGATTTCAGTTCTATACTACCCTCTTCGACAATATCTTTTGACAGGTTTTCACGAGTAAATTCTAATGCTGCATAATTTAACCTGGCAATAGGATCTGTTATAGATTTAGCTCCTCTACGCGCTAATACAAACGCCAATAAAAGCATAAATAAAACGAGTGCCCTGGAACCCCAAATAACATAAGAGCTCAAAATCAAAGCTGCAGATGTATCATTGTCCAGTTGTTTTTTTAATTCAATTGTAATATCACTCAATAAGTCATCAATAAGACCATTTATTGGTTCGTGTTGATTAACTAATATTTCATGACTAATGCTTATCGGCACATCCTTAAATTCACTTACCAATATTGAATATGCATTAAATTCCAGTTTAATCCAGTCAAATATTTCTTTCATTTCTGCAGAGAAAAACAACGAATTCATTTCAATTTCAGCTAATACTTTATTCAATTCGATGACACTTTCTTCTATCACGAATATACGTGAAGCATCTTTTTTGTAACCTAACATCTCAAGATTGGTTAAACTATGTTTTAAAACCTTTCTTAATTCATTGAATTTTAGAGCTGCTGTTAAAGAACCAGCTATAACAACCTCATCACGTTGCACAAGAAAAATCATGGAATCAATCAATTCATCTATTACTTCTCCCTGTGGTGCAGCTTGAGAAAAAAATAATTCCAAAGCAGGTGTATCTCCTCTAGTATTGACAACATCCTCAATAGTCCATTCACAAACTGATATATCACTTAAATAACCTTTTAATTGTTGCAGCTTGTTTTCCTTATTTTTTATAGTCCATTTAGATACAGATTGTGTTTTTAACTCCTTAAGTGCAGGCCAAATATCATTATCCCAAACTTGTTTTCGTTGACTTGGACTGTCTTTACCAAATAGGATCCATTCATGCAATAAAACCTGAGAAGTCTTTAACCTGGTTGTTATTGAATTTAAAAACTCAACTCTTGGCCCACTTTCTAACACAAGCTGAAATACTGTTTTTGACAAAGACTCATGAAGAAGCAGACTAACAACTAAAAATACAGCTCCGAACAATGATATGAGCATATGTGAAAAAAGCAGTTTAAACCCAAGCTTCTCCATATTCTTAGATAAAGCGAGAAAAAAACTCATACTAATTATCTCGTTTTAACCAATTTGGGTTGCTTTTAACATTTTCTAAAATTACACCCAGTTGTTTTTCCAGGACACCAATGCGTTGAAAAACCTGTGCTGGAATTTTAGGTGGTGGCTGATAACTTTTTATAATTTTCGTTTCTCCAGTACGCCAATATAAATAAGTTAATTCAGATACAATTAAGGTTGCCAAATCATAGACATCACTTGGAGTAACCTTTAATTTTTTTCGTTCAAAACGCTCTATTGTTACCAATGGTTGCACATAAGATAACTGTTGAATTTTTTGAATAGTTTCAATTATATTTAACAACTTAAAATAAACATCCTTAGGTGTTTTTTGTCTTTTAAATAATGGCTCGGACGGTATACGTTCATAGGTAGATGGAAACTTTTTTAAAATTTCTGCGGCATAGAAAATAGATAATGTAACTTCACGGAAAACATCATCTGGAAGATAGCGACGTTTAAACAAAGTATTAATCTGAATATTAACATCTAAAATAGCCATAATCACATCAGATGACTCCATACTCATTTCTACTTCAGGTAAATCAATAGTCTTCTGCACATCAAACACTTTATTGACTGCTAGTAGATTTTTACTTGCGAATTTTATTTGCACCAGAACATCATCTGGCACCAGTTCACCAATTTTTGCTGGTGGGCATTTACCATTTATTCTTGTTCTTTCAAACCTTAAACGAAGCGTTTTTTGACACAATGTCAAAGCCTGATAAAACACTTCACGCGGAACAGCATTCTTTATGATGATAAAACTTGGCTCAGTCTTCCTTGCACCAAGCTCTAATCTCAGTAAATTTAACTCTTGTGAAAACTGGCTTACATGAGAATATACAATAGAAGGAGTGATATTCTCACTAAAAACGGAGTTTTGAAATAACAGAAAGACCAGGAAGCTCAAGTTCAAAAAAACACACTTCACAAAAACAAGTATCTCTTTCATGCATATATCCTTTTTTATTTTTATTGATTTTTATAGACAGCCATGAAAAAATTTAATGTAATATATTGCTGTCCGATAACAACAGACAGAGTTCCTTGATTATTATAAGAAGTCAATTAACACACAATCTGCATATTTTCCCATAACTCAACCATTAATTGTTTTGAATTGTGATGCTCTGTTGTAGTTCTAAACTCTTCTTTTCCTTGATAAATATTCTCCTTCATTAAATTATTAATTTTTAACTGACGTTTAACTTCCTTCGCTACAGCTATACCCGTATCAATAATTTCAACTTCTTTTCCAGCTACTCTCTTAATGTGTTCAGTCAAAAAGGGATAATGGGTACAGCCTAACACCAGCGTATCTACACCCTCTTCTATTAAGGGCACCACATAGGATTCTACCAATTTTTGAGTTTTTAAAGAATCTATCTTACCAGCTTCAATTTGCTCAACCCAACCGGAACAAGGTTGAAAGATGATTGTTGATTCTTGTCTAAATCTATCTGCCAGTTGATTAAAGGAGTGGCTTTTAAGGGTTTGTTGGGTTGCTAGAACGGCTATTTTTTTATTTTTACTAATAGCTACCGCAGGTTTAATACCAGGTTCGATACCAATAATAGGCACTTGAAAAATTGATCTTAATTTTTTTATGGTAGACACTGTTGCGGTATTACAGGCCACCACTATGATCTTTGCTTTTTGTTCAAGCAAAAACTCACAGAGTTGAATGGCTCTTTCTTCAAGAAAAGCCTGGGTCTTTTCACCATAGGGTGCATGGGCAGAATCTGCAATATAGAGTAAATCTTCATTTGGCAATATTTCACGTATTTTAGCCGCAACTGAGAGTCCGCCAATTCCAGAATCAAAAAGCCCAATGGGATCAGATCTATTCATTAAAAATTTTTTTATCCTTCACACAACTATTAAATAACCTCAACTCGGGATAAGCTAGGCCTCTCAATACAGTGATTTTCGCGCCTTTCTGCGTTAAATTCACTCAAAGTAGCCAGCTATTTGTTCGTGAATTTGCTTACAGGACGTAAGTAAGGGGCGTTAGCAGGACGCGGAAGCTTTGCCTTGCTAGACACAAAAATCCCAATATTGAGCCAATTAATCAACATGTACAAAATGTCAATAGGTGTAACTTGTTGAAATTTAATCTGTTTAATATAATTAGATGACCTATCTTATCCAGAATTGAGGTTAAAGAATATTCACCCATTTATTGACCTGGGTCAAAATTATCTTTATCTGTTAATTTTAGTAATTGCATTTACTCAGTGAGCATTATACAAGAGATTGATAGATCTCCAAACTGGATACCATATGAGCCAATTTATAGAAATTTTTGAACATGCATTATCTGATGAACTCTGCCAACAGCTCATTAAGATGCATGAAGATAGCAACAGACGAAAGCCTGGTTGCACAGGTTCAGGTGTCGATCTGTCTTTGAAAGACAGCACAGACGTAGCTATGATCAATAATCCTGAATGTCAGGATTTGCTGCAACAGTTAGTTAGTTCTACTCAAATTTGTATGAGAGAGTATTTAAAAAAACATCCTCTGGCTGTCGTTTCTGGTGTATGTCCGACTGTCCCTCACCCTGAAACAGGAGAAGCCACAGCGGTTAATTCAGAAAATTTTGAAACTGTGGGTTTGCCCTATATAGACGAACTAACGGGTTACCTATTTCGTTATGGGGGTTTTACCACACAAAGTTACGAACAAAACAAAGGTGGATATCATTATTGGCATTCTGAAATCTATCCTCAGGGAACGGCCAATGAGCCACTTCATCGTGAAATTGCCCTTCTTTATTATCTAAATGATGTTGAAGAAGGAGGCGAAACCGAGTTTCATTACCAACAAATCACTGCAAAACCTAAAGCAGGGACTCTGGTTATTTTTCCCGCAGGATTTACCCATGCCCATAAAGGACATGTTGCCATTTCTAGCGATAAGTTTGTTATTACTGCCTGGTTCATGTTTAACCGGGCAGAACAACTTTATGGCGCACAACCGTAACCATTAAACATTGATATTCGCATCTCGCCTGAAACGCCTACTTTTAGTGATTGAGGCTTTTTCAGTCACAGTCACAGTCACAGTCTCAGTCTCAGCCGCAACAGAGGTTAAAAAGCAGAGGCTAATATGAAAGGCCAACAGGCCCGGGGAAACCATGCCAAATTTTATTGAACATTACCAACAAGCCATTGATGCTGATGTATGTGAACAACTCATTAATACCTTAAATCAGGATAAGCAGTTATACAGTGCCAGGGTTCAAGGTCGGATCAACCCAATTGATCCATCCATCAAAGAAACTTATCTCAAACCCGATCCAGCTCTACAACCCTTGTTACAACAATTGACTCAGGCAATAACGAGTAAACTTACAGAGTATTGTACTAAATATTATTTCACTATATTGGCGGGTAGTAGTTTAACTGTTGGCCACCCGGTAACAGGAGAGATGGTAAAACTCACCAGAGAAAATTTTGAAGAAGTGGGAATACCTCAAATAGGTATTATGATGCAACAATTGTTCAGGCTGGGAGGCTATAAACTACAGAGGCATGAAACCGAAAATGCAGTTTCAAGTTTCTACCAAAGTGATTGTTATCCACAACAACACAGTGACGATTCATTGCACCAAATACTTAGCTTCTATATTTTTCTTAATGATGTTGAGCAAGGTGGTGAAACCGAGTTTTCTTACCAGAGTATACAGTTTCAACCAAGAAGGGGAGATATGCTGGTATTTCCAGCCTATTATACTCATGCATATCGAAATCATGCCCCTGTATCAAATAACAAATACTGCTTAAGCTCGAATATTATGTTTAATCGTTCTGAGGTACTTTATAGAAACCCCGGTTAGTGTTTTTTATCAGGTTATTAATTTTTAGCCTGGATATTATCAAGAGACATTTCAGGTCGTCCCAAATCTGGAAAACGGTAATCACAAACACCTTCGGGAAAGATGTTTTTTAATTTTTTGATATATTGTTTCATATCCAGATCAGCATACACTCCATTATTTATTGCCTGTTCAATGGTTTGTAAGCGACATTTGAATAAATCACCTGCTATGGGTGCTCCAGAAACAATGCGAGAATTGCTATAAGAGGGGTAAATTTTCAGACATTCCCCTTGTGGTTTATTGTTCCAATCACCATCCCACACATCTGCTCCTGAAGCTAATATTCTACCTGAACCATCAAAACAGCTATCTATTGCAGCACCGGGTTTAACTTTATCAGCAGCAAGGCCTGTGGTGTTCATTGCAGATAACCATTGTTCCAGGACTTTTAAAGCTTTGAGAATTGGCATATCTGGTCTTCTAGTCACCCAGATCAATTGATTATCGGCATTACCTCGCGCATTGATGATGCGTTGTCTACTGGCAAATGAAGCGGACAGATGATGCATGTCCAGTTTATCTTCCAGATAATGACGTAAGTCTATAATTGGAATATCAATATTTCCCATAAAAACATTGCCAGAGAGATAAGCCGCTTGCATGGCTTGAAGATCACCGGTATTTCTCTTAGCAGGCGTTTGCCCCTTATCAGGACTCAACAGCATATTATGGTGGCTCCATAATGAAAATTTCGAAGGTGCAGCATCTCCTGCAACGTGCCAATAGCGAACCTGTGTCATATCTTCAGGTTTTTTCCAACCACCAATATTGGCATTGATTTTTAAAAATTGTGATATTGGTATTTTATGTTCAATCAATGCTTTTAAACCATATTGAACCCCCACATTGTCCCAGGGATCACGTGCATAACCTGACTTTGAGTGGCCATACACATTGGCAAGATCCTGCCAGTAACTCCAATGTGTTTTTTGTTTTACCTTCTCAGAGTAATAACGAGCCTTTTTCATAACTTTTGGATTATGAATGAGTGAGGTTAAACCTCTCCAACTGGCTGCACATTCAGTTAAACCTTTTGTTTTCCAATTAGGCCAACGAAAACTGGCTAAATGAGCCCAATTATCCAGTTCATAAAAACGATTATCACGGTTAGAATCGGCATTTAAACCTTCAATAAGGCTCCTGTTTTCATGCTTCTGCCAAAGTGAATTTTTAGAATCAATTTCATCAAAATAATATTCCAGTAACTCGCAATCAAACACATAACTGATTTGGGTGACCATATCCGGATATGAATAAAGTGGTATAGCTGCATCCAGGATTTCCGGGTTGTTCTGCGCCAACAAATATTGCTGAATAGCGCCACCTGAACCACCAACACCCACCGTATATAAAGGTTTCCCATATCGTGATACAAATTGCTTTTTAACTCGTAGCGCCGTGTCTTCCTGCAATTGTATATTGTAATGATTCGATGTCTGATTTCCGGTCGAATGAACAATGGCATAACCTTCTGCTAAGGGCTGAGAAAAAAGTTGAAATGCTTTCTGTATGTTCGCTTTTCCCTGTTGATGGCCAATTCCAACGCCTCCTCTAAAATAGTAAATTAATCGCTTATTCCAGGAGCTGGTGTCAATTTTTTCAGGTTTATCATTCATTCCCTTAAGTGCCATAATCATGTAAACAAAACGGTTAATAGTTCCAATTTCAACGCGAACGATAAAATCAATCATTTTCCCATCTATTTCTATTTTAGCTATATCATTGTTGGCCTGCTTTATAGGTTTTAAAATATCCTTCGCTTTGGGTTTGTAATAATAATGAATTTGAGTAGGTAAGGAACAATCCTTAGAATAACCTATGATATCTTCCTCTGTTGCATCAGAGATATTTTCAATATCCCTACGATAAACCGCAATGCCATACCCCTGTTGATTATCCACCAATACCTGACCAAATTCGGGTTGATATTTCTGGCAATAAAATGGATATTGTAAAGGAGCAGAAAATAAAGAATTTACCGGCCCAATTTCACCTGATTTAATGGGAAAGTTGAATGTCTCTGCTTGGCGAGTTAATCGCCACGGTGGAGGTCCATTGTAGGGCTTTAAATTATTTAGAGTCGTTTGTTCTGGTATCTGGTAGATAACTGCCTGTTGTTTATCTTTAGATAAAAACAAGTAAGAAACCATATTTATAATGGCAACTCCACCAAAAACCAAACTTAGAAAAACTAAAAGTCCAATGAAAAGCAGTCGTTTCAGGCCACCATTGTTTTGTAAAAATAAAGTTAATGATTGGAACAGCATCATACATAGCTCCAAGCAACATAGAGAAGGTTTATACCCGTTGAAAAACAAAAATAAGCTCAACAGGTCATACAAGTTTCTTTAAATTAGTGATATGTTGTATTTACAAATGATTTTGTAACAGTTCTTACTATAATAATGGTACAACAATGACATATTTTAAAGCTAAATTTACAACTTAATTGCAACTAAATTGCAACTCATTGTTTTGATTCCAGTTAAAATTTTCCTCAACTAATTTCAATCAAATTTACAAAGGATTCACCGCAGCATGTCGAATACTGCCAGCACTCAAACACATTATAGAGCCTGTAATATTTGCGAGGCAATTTGCGGCCTTGAAATCAAAACTCAGGGAGATGAAATTCTTTCAATCAAGGGCGACAAACGGGATCCATTGAGCAAGGGACACATTTGTCCTAAAGCAATTGCTCTACAAGATGTACATAATGACCCTGATCGTTTAAAGCAACCTTTAAAGAAAACCGTAGATGGTTGGGAGACAATCTCCTGGAACCAGGCATTTAAGGAGGTGGCTGAGAACTTACATAAAATTCAATGTAAACATGGAGATAATGCTGTTGCTAGTTATCAGGGCAATCCTTCTGTACATAGTCTGGGTTCAATGATTTTTTCTCCATTTTTTATCCATGCTTTAAAAACTCAGAATCGATTCACAGCAACATCCGTTGATCAGCTGCCACATCAATTAGCATCTAGTTTGATGTTTGGTCATGAACTCATGGTACCTATTCCAGATATTGATAGAACAGATTATTTTTTAATGCTGGGTGCCAATCCTGTGGTTTCTAATGGGAGCCTTATGACGGCACCAGGTATTCCAAAACGACTTAAAGCGTTAAAAAATCGCCAGGGTAAATTAGTGGTCATCGATCCGAGAAAAACAGAGACTGCGGCACTTGCTGATAAACATATTTTTATCAAACCTGGAACAGATCCCTTTTTAATGTTAGCAATTATTCATACGGTTTTTGAGCAAGGTCTTGAAAATCCTGGGGATTTGATTGATTTTACTGATGGAGTTGATACCATTAAAGAGCTGGTTTCAAATTATCCCGCAAGCAGGGCAGCAGTACTAACAGGTATTCCAACAGAGACTATCATTGAGATTGCACAAGATTTCTGTCAGGCAAAGACCGCCGTGTGTTATGGTCGATTTGGTGTTTCGACTCAGGAATTTGGCTCTATCGTACAATGGTTGATAGTTGTTCTGAATCTCATAACGGGCAATCTGGATAAAGCCGGTGGAGCTATGTTCACCACTCCGGCCATTGATATACTTGATAAAAGAACGAAAGCAAAAAAAAATAAATCTCAAAAAACACGCAAACCACGCTTTGCCAGATCTTTTTCAAGAGTCAGCAAATTACCAGAGTTCGATGGTTGTTTTCCAGTTACTACCTTAGCTGAGGAAATTCTGACTGAAGGTGATGGTCAAATAAAAGCCGTGGTAACCATGGCAGGTAATCCCATACTTTCTACCCCTAATGGCCTTCAACTGGATCGGGCCTTTGAAAATCTCGATTATATGGTGGCCATTGATTATTATTTAAATGAAACAACACGTCACGCCAATATTATTTTACCTCCAACCTCATCATTAGAACGATCTCATTATGACTTGGTATTTCATATCTTTGCAGTTCAAAATACTGCCAAATATTCTCCAACTCTTTTTAAAGCAAAAGCTGACACCAAAAGTGATAGAGAAATATTTCTTGAATTAGAAGCTCGACTTGCCACCAAAAAAGGCAAAAACCCTCTGGTTGCATGGTTTAAGAAGCTTCTGTTTAATATTTTAAAAGAAGAATGGGTGTTAAATAAAGGCTTTAAAATGGGACCTTATGCTAATAGAAAGGATCAGCATAACCGAGTTATTAATTTAAAGACTCTTCGCAACAATCCCCATGGAATTGATTTTGGCCCACTTCAGCCCTGTTTACCAGAACGTTTGTTCACAACCCCTAAAAAGATCCAGTTGGCTCCAGCTCATTTCGTGAATGATCTAAAACGTTTAGATCAGGTATTTTTCGAAAACAATGAAATTACGGGTTCTACTGAATTTGTGCTTATTGGCAGACGCGATACAAGAACCAATAATTCCTGGATGCACAATAGTTATCGTTTAATTAAAGGTAAAGATCGCTGCCTCTTACAGATAAATCCTGCAGATGCTAAAGCTTTATCGATAAATGATAAAGATATTGTCGAAGTTTCATCAAGAGTAGGAAAAATAAGCTTACCTGCCGAAATCACAGAGACTATCATGCCTGGAGTCGTCTGCATGCCACATGGTTGGGGACATGCAAGAGCCGGGATCAGGTTGCAAATTGCGTCAAAAAGACCGGGTGTAAGCATTAACGATATTACAGATGATCAATTTTTTGATAAACTTAGTGGTAATGCTGTTTTGAATGGTATTCCTGTTCGATTAAAACTGCTAACTCATTCCCCAGATAGATTAAAGGAAACAACTATTCATGAGCAGTAATTTTGATATCAGAACAGCTACCGAACATTCAACCAAAGTCACAAACTCTTTAAAAATCTCCATCAACGGTGCACATGCTGATGCCGATCTGGAGAAACCGCTTTGGGCAATTAATTGGTTTAATACAAAAAGCAAATTTCTTTATTCTCTATATGGATTATTGGTTTTTCCTGCTGTTAAAAGAGCTGGAGCCAAAGTTTTATTTAAAGGACATATTATAAATAACCTTAACAACCAGACGGACTCCGAGACTACTCCATACGAAAAAGATCAATACCAAAGAGATACCCTGCTGATTGTATGCTATCCAAACGCAGCAGCATTTATTCAGATGGTACGTAAAAAAACATTTCAACTTTTTAGTTTATTACGAATTGCAGCAGTGAAAAACTTTACTTTTGGATTTACTAAACGACTTGATACTGCTAACCAGAAAATAAGGTTGCCAAAAAGATATAATGGCTCGTGCCAATACCTGGTTCATCATCTTCAAGCCAGTCGAGATATTATCATCGAAAATCAGGATAATATAAAAAATATCGCCGAAAAACACGCTGTTACTTTTTATTTTTCAGGATTAAGGGAAGCCCATCTGGATTATACAAAAAACCACTCAATAAACAGCAGAGAGTTTTTCATAGATGCATTATTTTTATTTGAAGCAGAAGATACCGAACATTTAGAATCTTTTAAAGATGATGTCGAATATCAATTATTCATCTCAAAAACACAGAACAGTGGCTTATATTTGTTTGCACGTGACTTATAATGTCTCAATAGAATCAACAATAGCCTGTTCAATCCGACATAATCGATCCTGTCCCCACACCACTAAGTCACCATAGCGAAAACAGGGAACGCCCCACAAACCCAGAGAAAGGAGTTCCTGTCTATTCTTCTCAGCCCAGGTAGACCACTCTGGTTCAGATTGATTTAAACTATTCATTTTAGATTTTTCTAAAATGTTTTTGGCTACTTCCCAATCAAGACCACATCGTTCAACAACGACTTTCACCCCATTTTCATTATCACACCATATGCCTTGCGCATTAACGGCTTCAGCAAATGAAAGAAGGTAATCAATCTCTTTGTTTTCACTCACTGCATACTCAAATAGACTATAACAATTACCTACGGCTTTGCCCAAAGGATCGGCGATTTTTCCATACTCAATTCCTAATTTTTTAGTCTCTCTTTTAGTATCGTGAAAAATATACATTTTTTTTGTTTTAGGAACTAATAAACCTCGCATCACCATGGGTAATATGGGTTTAATTTTCAGTGGGATATTATAAAAACGGGCAAGTTTTACCACTCGTTGTAAACCCAGATAGGAATAAGGACTGCGAATTGAAAAATACATGACTAGTGGTTGAGTATGTCGAGTTTTCAATTTCTGTTCATGCGTCAGTAATTGGCAAAAATTTTGATAGGTTTTTTGATATACAATTTCTGGATGGTTATCCTTACAAAGTCCTAAACTATATAAGCGTTTCTCAAGATGATCGAGTCGATCAAGTCCCCAATACCACTCTCCCCCATAATAAAACATGGCAGTGAGATAATGTCCGGTAGTTTTTAATAACTTTTGATTAGCTATTAACTGATTTTGAGAGCTTTGTTGATCTTCGATGGTTATTTTCGGTTCATAACTCTCATTCCAAAACTCATTAAAGATTTGCAGTAATTTAGAAACTGAATGAGATTCAACCGAAACTAAATCTATTGTAGCTTGTTGAATGAGAGCATCTGGCCAAACAGGCAAATTATCTGGATACAGGAATTGATACAGCTGTGAAAGATATTTTGCATCATCAAAGGCATATTTTTGCCAGGCTTTTATGTCTGGATACATGTCATTTTGGAGCTCAAGAACAACTTTCGGCTCTATATTAATATCAAAGCGTTCTTGAAGAGACTGAAGTGTTTGCACTACAAGATAACTATAAGGATCATTCACCCTTAGAAATATTCTAACGGTGGCTTGCTGTCGGTTGAGCACCCGTTTAATCTCATGATAGCTTCTGCGAAGCTTAAGAACGGCATCACTCGACAGCAATTGCGTGAGATAAGGGAATAAAAATTTTGACATAAAAAATAGCTTTAGTATTTGTTGGCAGATTATAGACTATACCCAAATGACTTGAAAATGTGTATTTCAGAGCTTTGCTATTCGAAACACAGCTAGCCAGATTCAGCTCCTATTCCAGTTTCTTCAAAACCGCATTGAACAAGCATTCCAATGGAACCCAGATTTTCATTTGAAGTATGCGTGATTACTCTATTGATGTTAACAAATTTAAATGCGTGTTAAGTAAATTAGAGTGGTAAATTTGTACAGCTATTTGTACCCTTTTGTAAATTCGTAACAGTTACTCCGCTCCATGTGAGGATAATAGTTAAATTCAACCCGGAATAGTAATCATTTTAATGTAACATTCACCTCGAGAATTCTTATGCTCTTGATCTACTCTAATACTAATCTTCTTACCTGACGCATAGGCTGAAAGCGCTAAGGAAAAACCTCTTGAATAGTCTTCGTCTCTATTAAAACGAAATACAACCAAACCACTTGATGTTGCGCATGAACCTAAACTTGAGACTCCTTCTAACAACACATATTCCTCCCAACCCGAGCTTACTGTAGCAAAACCAATCGAATTTACTTTCCCTGTGGACATGGATAAAGCTGCATGGCTTGATGTTGTCATTAAAGCTAAAAACATTGTAATTATAAATTTCATGATATTTCCTTTCTGATATTAAAGAAGAGTTTTATGATTAATCCACAACAACAACTCACTTACACAAAATTGACTGATTATCACACCAATGTCATTCCCATGAATAAAATCCCATATTCTTTAATATAAAGAGAATATGTTGTTTCAATAACTGTTATTTTAAACGAATAAATATAAAACTTTGGTACATAACTGACATTTTTTGTCGTAATTCAGACAAACTTTAATAACAGGAACATTATCCAACTCATAATTCATCAATTTAATTAGTATTATTATAATCTGTTTAAAGAGTTGAAAGGCTTGAAGGACTTGGCACATCCTTCTCTTTTTGATAACTCTGCTCACCAAAAACCTTCAACTTATGGGAATTCCATCATTGTTCTACAGCCCAAAAACAATTGTTAATGATCAAACAAATAGATCATGATGTGATTATTATGCCTTGATTGCACTTTTACTTCATCCCAAATTTCTTATTCTCTGTAAGAAGTTGAATGGCTACCTCTAAACGACGTTCTCTGGTTTCCGGTCTTTTAGCGCTTATCAACCAACCGACATACTGTTTCTTATAACCTTGCGCGAGGTTGTTAAAGTTTTTCCAGACCTTCTCATTCATCTTCAATGCTTTTTCTATTTCCAATGGAATGGGAAGTTCTCTTATCCCCCTAACCTCGTGAAAATCATTATCGTAATTTATTCTTTGATTTATTTGGATATAAAAAACTGGAAAATACCATAAAGCACAGGTAGTCTAGTGTCTGAAAATTTTATTCGGGCGAAAATTCATGAAAAAAATAATCCCATTACTCATTATAGCCTTAACCTCTTCATATTTATCAACAGGTTACAGCTCCGAGAAAGCAAAAGAAACAAATGCGTTATTAATTCCATGGACAGGCTCCTATGGAACCGTACCCAGTTTTGACAAAATGAACTTAACAGCACTGAAACCTGCCATGTTGGAAGCAATGGAGAGACAATTAGCTGAAATTGAAACTATTGCTAATAATAAACAAGCAGCAACCTTTGAGAATACCATAGCAGCAATGGAATCTGCCGGAAAAGATTTAAATCGGGTATTTACCTATTATGGGATCTGGAGTGCCAACCTCTCAACACCTGAATTCAGAGGCATTCAAAGAGAGTTAGCACCAAAAATTTCACAATTTTTCTCTAAGATCACTCAAAATAAGAAATTATTTGAAAGAATTAAAAAGATCTATGAAAAAGGTAACATGGCTAAATTAGATACAGCTCAACAAAGAGTGGTTCAACTCACGTATAACCAATTTTCTCAAAATGGTGCCACATTAAACCCGGTTGATAAGAAAAAATATGCTGATATCAATCAAAAACTTTCTGGACTTCACACTAAATTTGCCAATAATGTGCTGGCTGATGAAGAAAATTATGTACTTTATCTCAACAAAGATCAATTAGCGGGTCTTCCTCAATCCTTGATCTCTGCGGCCGCTTCTGCTGCAGAAGCCAGAGACAAAAAAGGCCAATATGCTATTACCAATACTCGCTCTTCCATGTCACCATTTTTAACGTTTTCTGATGAAAGGGAACTTCGTAAAAAAGTATGGGAAACCTATTATAACCGTGGCGATAACGGAGATGAGTTTGATAACAATGCTATTATTGCTGAGATTTTAAAATTACGTCATGAGAGAGTTAACTTATTAGGATATAAAAACTATGCGTCCTGGCGATTACAGGATCGTATGGCTAAGACTCCAGAAAGAGCTATCAATTTAATGGAGTCTGTGTGGCCAGCGGCTATTGCAAGGGTTAAAGAAGAAGTGGCAGATATGCAGCTAATTGCTAACAAAAATAGTGCTGACAAAGATAGTTCTGATAAAGAAGGCGCTAAAATCACCATTAAACCATGGGATTATCGTTATTATGCTGAAAAAGTCCGCCGCGCTAAATACTCCCTTGATTCTGATCTCATTAAACAATACCTACAATTAGATAATTTACGTGAAGCCATGTTTTATGTGGCAGGTCGTTTATTTAATTTCAACTTTACCCCTATCAAACAAGGCTCTGTGCCGGTTTTTCATCCAGATGTAAAAGTCTGGGAAGTAACAGATAAAACAACGGGTGAAAACGTTGGTCTGTGGTATCTGGATCCTTTTGCTCGTAAAGGAAAACGTTCTGGGGCCTGGGCAAATAGTTATCGAAGCCATACCAGTTTTGAAGGCAAGAAAAATGTACTTTCATCAAACAACTCTAACTTTAATAAACCTCAGCCAGGAGAAGCCGTTTTAGTTTCATGGGATGATGCCGAAACCTTCTTCCATGAATTTGGTCATGCACTTCATGCACTTTCATCGAATGTCGCCTACCCTACTCTTAATAGTGGTGTCCGTGATTACACAGAGTTCCAATCTCAATTACTGGAGCGTTGGTTAAGTACCGATGAAGTCATCAATAAATACCTGTTGCATTACAAAACAGGTAAACCAATGCCAGCCGATCTGATTGCCAAAATAAAAAAAGCAGCTACTTTTAACGAAGGTTTTAAAACCACCGAATATCTGGGCTCTGCTTTAATTGATATGAAACTGCATACTATGGATCCAACGAATATTGATCCGGATGCTTTCGAGAGAAACACGCTCACAAAGCTTGGTATGCCTGAGCAAATCGTGATGCGTCACCGCACCCCACACTTCGGACATATCTTTTCAGGAGAAGGCTATTCCGCAGGGTATTACGGTTATATGTGGGCCGAAGTGTTAACCTCAGATGCAGCTGAAGCCTTTGCAGAAGCTAAGGGTGGATTTTATGATAAAACAGTGGCTGACAAATTAGTCAAGCACCTGTTTAGTGTGAGAAATTCAGTAGATCCTGTTGATGCCTACCGTGCGTTCCGAGGACGTGATGCAAAAATTGAAGCACTCATGCGAGATAGAGGCTTTCCAGTTAAATAAGTATTGACTGGTTGTTCAAAATCTAAAAAGCCCGTACTTACGGGCTTTTTAGTTAACCTCAACTCTGGATAAATCCAATGCGACAGCCTCGGCAACTTTAATTCCATCAATAGCCGCAGATAAAATTCCTCCAGCATAACCCGCTCCTTCTCCTGCTGGGTATAGTCCTCTGGTATTCAGACTTTGTAGTTCTTTATTACGTTTAATGCAAATAGGTGAGGATGTTCGGGTTTCAATACCCGTTAGTATGGCATCGTTCATGGCAAAACCTTTGATTTGTTTATCAAAGGCTATTATCGCCTCACGAATAGCGTTAATGGCAAACTGAGGTAAAGCCTGGCTTAAATCTCCTAAATGGATCCCTGGTTTGTATGAAGGTTCAACACTGCCAAAATTGGTTGAGGGTTTTCCCTGCAAAAAATCTCCCACAAGTTGGGCGGGAGCGTGGTAATTCGAACCGCCCAGCTCAAAAGCGATGGCTTCGAGTTTGCGTTGTAAATCAATTCCGGCTAAAACATGTTCGGGATAGTCTTGTGCTGGATTAATACCGACGACAATAGCCGAGTTGGCATTGCGCTCATTACGCGAATACTGAGACATGCCGTTGGTAACAACCTGTCCTTCTTCCGAAGAAGATGCGACAACGGTGCCGCCTGGACACATACAAAAACTGTATACACTGCGTCCATTATCACAATGATGTACCAGTTTGTAATCTGCAGCGCCTAAAATTGGATTACCGGCCTGTGTGCCAAAACGTGCTTTATCAATCACCGATTGCGGATGTTCTATACGAAAACCAATGGAAAAGGATTTGGCTTCAATATAAATTCCTTGATCCAACAACATCTGGAAAGTATCTCTGGCACTGTGTCCAATGGCTAAAATAATATGGCGACTATGTAAGGTTTCTCCGCTACTCAGGGTTAGTCCGGTAATTTGTCCCTGTTCTGGTTTTGTAGGTGCATCATTTAAGAGAACATCATTTGCTATTGCATCAATACAAAGTTCTCGATGTATTGTTTCTACCTTTTGATTAAAACGAATTTCACCGCCTAAACGAATGATTTCAGCACGAATATTTTCAACCATCTTCACCAATTTAAAGGTGCCAATATGAGGTTTACTCACATAGAGAATTTCTTCAGGTGCTCCGGCTTTAACAAATTCATTTAATACTTTCCGACCCAAATGATTTTTGTCTTTGATCTGGCTGTGTAGTTTTCCATCAGAAAAAGTACCCGCCCCGCCCTCTCCAAATTGCACATTAGATTCAGTATTCAACTTTCCTTTGCGCCAGAAACCCCAGGTATCTTTAGTACGTTGCCTCACGTCCTGCCCACGTTCTAGAACAATGGGTTTTAAACCCATTTGTGCCAATAACAAAGCCGCTAAAATACCACAGGGTCCAAATCCAATCACCAAAGGACGCATTTGGTTTTCCCGGGGAAAACCAGCATTCGCATGAGTAACAAAATGATAGCTTAGATCAGGACTGGGGCGGATCCAGGATTGATTATGAAATGCTGTTAAAACCTTTTTTTCAGACTCAGTAGTCAACACAATATCAAACTGATAAAT
Source organism: Enterobacterales bacterium (assembly GCA_041556195.1). Classification (GTDB taxonomy): domain Bacteria; phylum Pseudomonadota; class Gammaproteobacteria; order Enterobacterales; genus 21-14-all-40-8. Next base: position 2,830 of record JBFFIY010000053.1, on the reverse strand, counting down.
CAATAAAATATTGTTTTTTTTGCGAGCATCATAACTACGCTTAAAAATATTGAAACTCAGTAAATCATCTGCAGGAATTGCCAGCTTTTTAATAATAAGAGATTTTAGCTCATCATCGGTGTGATCGAGTGGTAATTTTATTTCACTAATTCTTATCATGATGGTTTCAAGAGGGAATTTTAAAGAGGGTATTTTAACCTAAAATCATCAGTTGGACAGCGTAAAGCAGTCAACTGATGAATTTAGGTTTAACACGCAAGTGATTTATTATTTAAAGTGAGAAGGAATCCTCATCCAATCGCATCAAGGTATTGGGATCAGCCATCATAGTTTGCCCTAAGGATTTAATTCTTGGCATAATTCTTTTGTAATAAAATTCTGCAGTTCGTACCTTGGCTCGATAAAATTCAATATTGTCAGGCTTCTCTGCTATTTTTTCGTTGGCAGTCTGTGCCATCATGGCCCAAAAATAACCCATTGTCACATAACCGGAATACATCAGATAATCTACTGAAGCTGAACCAACAATATCGCGATTGGTTTTTGCTTTTAATGCTAAACGTATGCTGTATTGTTGCCAGTTAAGAACCGCTTTGCTTAAGGGCCAGACAAATTTATGCATTCGTCGATTATGCGGATTGCTTGAAATTAAACTTTTATCTTTACAGAAAACTAAAATCTCTCTGGCAAAGGCATTTAAAGGCTTACCCCGTTGCAGGAGAACTTTTCGCCCGAGTAGATCTAAGGCTTGGATACCAGTGGTTCCTTCATAAAGTGTTGCAATCCTGACATCTCTCAATATTTGCTCCATGCCCCATTCTTTTATGTAACCATGTCCACCAAAAACCTGAATTCCCTGGTTCACTGATTCAAATCCCATTTCGGTTAAAAATGCCTTTAGAATAGGTGTCAAAAAACCTAACCTGTCATCAAGTCTTTTCCTTTCTTCTTCATCGCTGCATTGTGATAAATCATCTACAATTTTTGAGGTATAATACACCATTGCTCTACCACCTTCAGTGATGGCTTTCTGTGTTAGCAACATTTTTCTGACATCTGGATGAACAATTAAAGGATCAGCCACTTTTTCAGGATATTTAACGCCAGTGAGAGAGCGCATAGAAAGTCGTTCTTTAGCATAAGGAAGCGACTTTTGGTATGCCAGTTCAGCCGCACATACTCCTTGTAAGGCGGTACCAACTCGTGCGGTGTTCATAAAGGTAAACATATATTGTAAACCTTTATTTTCTTCATCAATCAGGTAACCTTCTGAACCCTCAAAATTTAATACAGCCGTAGAAGATGCTTTGATACCCATCTTGTCTTCAATTGAACCACATAATACCTGGTTAAATTCTCCAACGCTTCCATCTTCTTTGACTTTCATTTTTGGCACAATAAAGAGCGAAATACCTTTTACTCCCTCAGGTGCATCAGGCAATCGTGCTAATACGATATGAATAATATTTTCGGTTAAGTCATGCTCTCCAGCCGAGATAAATATTTTGCTCCCTGTAATTTTATAAGTACCGTCTCCATTAGGTTCTGCTCTGGTTTTCACCTGACTTAAATCGGTGCCACAATGGGCCTCAGTCAAGCACATGGTTCCAGTCCAGACACCTTCTGTTAACCTGGTTAAATAAGTTTTTTTCTGCTGTTCATCACCATGTTCCAGTAACGTATTCATCGCACCCATGCTTAAACCGGGGTACATACTCCACGACCAATTTGCGGTTCCCATCATTTCTGCTTTAATAAGGCCAAGAGACTGAGGAAGTCCCTGCCCACCATATTCAACAGGATGGGATAATGATTGCCATCCTCCTTCTACATAGGTTTGATAAGCTTCTTTAAAACCTTTAGGGGTTGTAACCTTTCCGTCTTCCCAGTGACAGCCTTCTTCATCACCTTTTTGATAAAGTGGAGCCAACTCATTCGAACAAAATTTTCCACATTCTTCTATAACCATATTAACTAACTCCTGATTAACTTCGGAGTAGTTTTCGTGTTTTTGATAATGCCCATAAAAGTCGAAGACATCTTCAATCAAAAATTTTATATCTGTTATGGGGGGGGTGTAATCTGTCATGATGTTTCCTCTAAAACTTACATTCAGGTTTATTTATCAAAAATAACCATGAATGAGTTTATCTGGTCAGATGTGTTAATTCAACCATCTATAATTATCATAATCACTAACTAAATACTAGTAGACGCTACTCTAAAACGTCAAAGAGAAAGCGGTAAAATCATGCGCCTGTTACAAATGTCTGTTAAAAGCCTATTCTCAATCAGATCCAGTTGTTCTCGTTTGCTTTATGGCCACTTGATATACAGCTTCTGCAACTTGTTTATGAGCACTTTTATTTAATGCTGAAGGAACTAATGAATCTTCTTTGGCTAAAGATGAAAGTGTTTCGGCCACTTTAATCTTCATTTGATGGTTTATCTTATGAACACCTGAATCTAAGACTCCTCTGAACAGGCCAGGAAAAGCCAACATATTATTAACTGTTTTGCCATCAGTAGCGAAAATCGCACCATTTTCTATTGCAACTTCAGGTTCTATTTCCGGATCCGGGTTAGTCAATGCCATTATGATTTGCCCCTGCCGGATCATTTCTGGTTTTATAAGCCCTTTAACCCCTGTGGTTGCAACGACGATATCAGCCTTTTGCATGAGTTCTTCGAGGGTTACCGGCTTTCCACCCTGTCCTCGTAATCGTTTTTTAGCATCAGGGCTAATATCAGCACCTAAAACTTCGCGCACTCCATAATCCAATAACAGACTGCAGATCCCCATTCCAGCAGCGCCTAATCCTATTTGTCC
>JBFFIY010000052.1:0-29645 GCA_041556195.1 Enterobacterales bacterium | reverse complement strand
ACTCCCCTATTATTTTTGGTGACAAAACCAGAAAAATCATCGTTCTAAGTGTCTGTTTTTGTAAATTCTCTATAATTCCATTTTCAATATAAAGAACTATGCAATCGATTGCAAATATTTCTGCAATCGATTGCACGCCTATTTATATATACACCAAAAATATGAGACAATAGACAAATGATAAAGAATTCGACAATGAAACTAGCCGACATTGCAAAACTTGCAAATGTTTCCGAGTCTACTGTTTCCAGGGCTTTGAGCAATAACAAGTTAATTAATAAGAAAACTCGTGAACGAATTCAGGCGATTGCTCAAGAATATGGATTTAAGGTTAATGCCAGCGCAAGAAATTTACGTCTGCAAAAGACCAATACCATAGCGGTAATTGTTCTTTTAGATCCCAATTCCGGACAATCAATATCTGATCCTTTCCTGCTTGAAATTCTTGGTACCATTGCTGATGAACTAACCAAATATAATTTCGATCTACTGCTGTGCACAAGTAAAACCAATGCCAATGACTGGCATCGTTACTATATAACATCAAGGCGAGCAGATGGTTTAATTGTCATTGGTCAGGGAGAACATGACCAAAGGGTTGAAGCACTCGCTTCAGAAAATGCTCCCTTTGTTGTCTGGGGTGCTCAACCTAATCACCAGAAATATGTCACTGTAGGCAGTGATAACCGCAAAGGTGGTTATCTGGCTACCAAACATCTCATTCAACAGGGTTGTAAACAAATAGTGTTTTTGGGTGATATCCACCACAATGAAATCGAAATGCGCTGGAAGGGTTATCAGGACGCCCTGGAAGAAGCAGGCATTCCTCTTGAGAAAAATCTACAGATCTCAACGGATTTCACTTCAAACGATGGTTACAGCAAAATTCGCGATCTGTTTTTGATGAATCAATACAAAATCGATGGCATATTTGCAGTCAGTGATGCTATTGCCATAGGCGCAATGAAATTTTTGCTTGATAAAGATATAAAAATACCCGATGAAATTGCAGTTATTGGTTTTGATGATATTGCACTTTCGCACTACAGTAGTCCGGCTCTTTCAACCGTGAAACAAAATATATCAGCAGGTGGCAAACTTCTTGTCGATCTTCTTTTGAAAAAACTAAATAACCAACCTATAACTTCTCAACTTTTAGATGTTGAACTGGTTGTTCGTCAGTCAACTGCCAAATCCTGAGCCAATCCAGGATTATCATTAGGGCTGGATGTAGATAATACCATTTCCAGATCAAATTGTTTGATCTCTGCAAATACAATTTTTGCCTGTGTTAGTTCGTGTTGACTGCCAATGCCAACGGCAAACATATTCGCCGAATTAATTGCCTGGATCCCCGCCACTGCATCTTCAATACCAACACATTGTTGCGGTGATTGATTAAGCGCGTCTGCAACCGTCAGGAAAATTTCAGGAGCCGGTTTGTTGTTAACAATAAAATTAGAATCAGCTATATAATCAAACTCCTGAGCAATTCCCAGACGCTTAACTACCTGTAAGGCATTTTTACTTGCTGAAGCCAGACCTACGAGAATATTCCGTTGTCGTAACTCTTCAAATAGCTCCCCCACACCCTCGAATAGTTCCGCTGGTCCTATATTTCCAATCAGGGTCAGATAATGCCGATTTTTACGCTCAAGCAGAATGTTAAATTCACTTTGCTTTAATTCCAATTGCTCTTTATCAAGGATCCATTGTAGTGAAGCTCTACGGTCAACACCCTTGAGTGATTCATTATCCACTTCATCAAAATAGATCCCTAATTGCTGCGCAATTTGTTTCCAGGCCAGGAAATGATACTGAGCCGTGTCTGTCAACACACCGTCCAGATCAAAAATAAATGCCGTTGGTGTCATGTCTTTTCCTCTCTTGATAAGTCGTTTTATCCAACGATCTGATTACGCTGAATACAGGCATCCCGTCTGATCTTATCTAACTTAAAACGTTGCCCATTATCATATAACACCAGCTCTGAGCCCGTAATCAATCGATAGTCTGTGTGACTTGGGTTCATTACAACTTCAAGACGATTTTCTCTGATCTGTATACGAAACTTTAGTTGAGTATATTTAAGGGGTAAGTGGGGAATAAAGTAGAGTTCCCCGTCCCTCACTCTTAACCCGGCAAATCCCTGTACTATACACATCCAGGCTCCCCCCATACTTGCCGTATGAACACCATAACAAGAATTGTGATGTAAATCCTGCAGATCGGTTAACAGGGTCTTTTCGAAGTAATCAAAAGCCGTAACATAATCACCCACCTCGCAATAGGCAATACAGTGGGCACAAGCGGAAAGTGTTGAGTCATGAGTCGTTAGTGGTTCATAAAAATCAAGATTTGCCGATTTAGTAGCTTTACTCACTCGATTATCAAGCAGGTTCATTGCCAGCACCACGTCGGCCTGCTTAAGTACCTGATGGCGATAAATAACCAAAGGATGGAAGTTCAATAATAGAGGGTATTTATCCTCAGGTACATTCACAAAATCCCAGGCCTTTTTGTCCAGAAAGCTATCATCTTGAGGATTAATGCCACGGGTTTCATCGAATGGAATATACATTTTATCGCTGATAACTTGCCACTGAATAATTTCTTTCTGGTCGAGTTTGATCTTGTCACAGAGTCTCAAAAATTCCTTAGCACAGATCCGTTGAAAGGAAACAGCAATTTTTACCGCAAACTCAAGATGTAGCTGTGCCATACTATTTGTGTAGAAATTATTATTCACCAGTGCGGTATATTCATCAGGACCGGTAACCTGATCGATGCAGAATAAGCCTCCATGAGTTTCACTGAAGTGGCCTATCTCAGGCCAGATCCGCGCAGTCTCAAAAACCAGCTCGGCTCCATATTCACACATAAAATTCCAATCGTTAGTCACTTCAAAATAATGACGAACAGCATATCCGATTGCAGCATTAATATGGTACTGGGCGGTACCGGCGAGAAAAAATGCCGAGCACTCTTCCCCTCCTATTGTTCTCCATGGAAAAAGAGCACCTGTTTCAATCGAGAGCTGCCGGGCACGAGTTCTGGCCTGTGGCAGGGTGTTATGCCTGAACATGAGTAAATTTTTAGCTACATCGGGAGCGGTATAAATAAACAAAGGCATGACATATATTTCCGAATCCCAGAAATAATGTCCATCATAGCCTGCTCCACTTAAACCCTTTGCCGCAATATTACTATGACCATCTTTTCCGGCAGACATATGCAAGTGAAGTAAATTGAGTCTAATGGCGATCTGATCGACTGGACTATTGTTGATTGTAATATCGCTGTTTTGCCAGAAACGCTGCATCAACGCTAGATGTTCGGAGTAAAGTGTTGAAAACCCCTTCTGACAGCACTTATTAAGCAACACCCTGGCTTGCTCCAACAATTTATTCCTGACTTGTTCAACATCTAGGTTCTGCTTTTCATTTAGCTCAGAACTATTTAGCTCAGAACCATTTAACTCAGAGCCATGAAACTCATTCCCGTAAAACTCATTCCCGTAGAACAAGTACTTATCAATATTGCTGGACACACCTTGCTGCAACTCCAGTTGATAAGTCGTTTTCAGCTGATCAGCCTGTGCATTTTGCTTCACCAGAGTTTCTTCTTCCGCACAAAAAGTCAGTGTGCTATCGCTGTCACATACTGCAGCAACACAAACCAAACTTTGAGGATCGATGATTTCATGAATAAAATAACTAAGATCCGATGCGGTATAACGCTCGTGCTCCTGCATAAAGTCTCGTCCAGAAAAAACGCCTTCTCTGGGATCTTCAGATTTATTTGAGTCTATTTCGGAACTATCAAAATTCACATCAAGCAATGTATGGATCTTGATCACACCACTAAAATTTAAGGCCACTAACTGATACTGCACAACCATCAGATTTTTTTCAGCTTGCGAGACAAACCGTCTGGTCGAAACACTTAACTGCTTACCACTGGCGGTTTGTAGAAGGTACTGATGAGACAACACAGCCTCGGCCAAATTTAACTGAGCCAACGGTTCCAGTGCTTCATCCAGAGCTTTTTCTATAACCAGAAGATCGGGAGAGAACAGTTCCCCCTGAGATTCGAAAACAATCTTTTTACCATCTGCAACTCTCAAAATCTTATTATTATGAGTCGCAAAACCGTAGGCTGACTCACCGTAGGTAATTTTCTCACGATAAAATGCCCCGTTCAAATAGGTACCTTCATCAGAATCAGCATTCTCCGATCTGATTTCCTCAGTACCACGGGTACCAATATAACCATTGCCCAGAGCAAACAAGGAGCCTTTTACCCCCTCCTCCAGCCCTTTCAGCCTGGAGCCTTTTAATACCCAGAGCTCATGGTTTATATCTATATTTTGTTTTTTCGCTTGAGTCACTCAAGCCACCTCGTAATTAAAATGTCCAACTCGAACCTCGGAACCCGAAACTCGAAACTCGAAACTCGAAACTCGAAACTCGAAACTCGAAACTCGAAACTCGAAACTCGAAACTATCATCACTAAGTATAATCTTTATGCAATCGATTGCAAAAAGAAATTTCAACCCGTAGAATAAAAACCGTCCCGGGGTAATAAAAACGGCATAATCAGAGGAAAAAATATGGGCTATTGGCGTATTAAATTATCGTTATTGCTAACCTATTTCGTATTTGCAATTTTACTCAACAGTGTTGGCACAGTGATCTTACAGGTGATCAATGTCTACGATGTGAGTAAAACCAGTGCCAGTGTACTGGAAGGCTTCAAAGATCTGCCTATTGCTCTGGTATCCTTTATGGTTGCCTCATACCTACCCAGATTTGGTTATCGGAACTCTCTCATCCTTGGTCTATCAATAGTCGCACTGGCCAGCACCACAATGCCCCTATTTCCAGGTTTCTTCACAACAAAAATCCTGTTTCTATGCATCGGTGTGTCTTTTGCACTAGTCAAAGTTTCTGTTTATGCCACTATTGGCCTCATCACCAACAATGCCAAAGATCACTCCTCGTTCTTAAACAGCATTGAAGGTTTTTTTATGATTGGCGTTCTCTCCGGGTACTGGATTTTTGGTTATTTTGTCGATCCAGCTAACCCCAAATCTATTGAATGGCTTAACGTTTACTGGTTATTAAGCGGTCTTAGTCTTTTTAATATTTTATTACTTCTAACCACCCCTTTTAATGAACCTGAACTCGAAAAATCAACCTCAAAACCATTAAATGATTTTGTCGACATGCTAAAATTGATGTACAAACCCATGGTATACATATTTGTAATTTCAGCCTTCCTTTATGTTTTGATAGAACAGGGAATTGGCACTTGGCTACCCACCTTTAACAACGAAATTCTAAAATTACCGGTTCACATAAGCATACAAGTCGCCAGCATATTCGCTGCCAGCCTGGCCGTGGGAAGATTATCTGCGGGTGTATTATTGCACCGATTTGACTGGTATCCCTTCCTCAGGATCTGCCTGATCCTGATGGCAATACTAATTTTATTAACAATGCCTCTCACACAAAACATCAAACTGGATGAAAATGTTAGCTGGCTCACCCTTCCCCTGGCAGCCTGGGTTTTTCCACTTATTGGCCTGTTTATGGCACCAATTTATCCTGCCATCAACTCGGCTATTCTAAGTGCCCTACCAAAAAACAAACACGCGGCTATGACGGGGTTGATTGTACTATTTTCAGCCCTTGGCGGAACCAGTGGCTCCATGATCACAGGATTAATGTTTTCAAAATTCGACGGTCAGACGGCTTTTTATCTTACGTTGATTCCGATTGGGATTATTTTGTGGGCATTGAGTCGGCTTAGGTTGCATGTTCGTGGTTAGTGGGATTTTGTGGCTTGTTTTTTAGTAAAGTGAAGTTATAAATCTTGTGGTTGATTTATCTTAAATATTCTCAATAAAAATATTTTCAGGTAGTTTAAAGAGTGTTTTAGTTGTGCTTCGAGTTGTTTTTATTAAAAACTTACAATTTGGCAGATTTTGCCTGTGTATTTAATGTATTTGATATTCATTTAGTGTATTTGGTGTTCATTTAGTGTATTTTTGGTGCAAAAGGCAGAAAGTCGGATAAATTCTAGATTATGGTTTCTGTCTATATCACTGTTTATATCTCTCAAGGAAGTATATGAGTAAAGTCAGAATAAAATTAGTAACTATTGGACACTTGCCTTTGGAGTTTCAGGTACAAAAAATTACTAAGTGGAAATCATCAATTTTTGAGATAGTAGATGGTTTTGATAATTACGCTTTACGCTGCGATTCAGATGGTACTGATTGGGAGTTTTCAGATCAACTCATTAAAAAACAGCTCCCAGAAAATTTTGATGCTGACTTCATGATTTCAATAGTAAACGTACCAATTGAAGACAACTGGTATTCTCGACGATTAAGTAATAATCAAGTTGTATTCACCTTCCACCAAATAAAAGAAATTTTAGAGCATTACAATATTCCTCTTGAAAATGTGATTTATAGATTACTTTACGCATACACTCTATTATACCGTAGCTCTGAAAATAGAATTCCTGACTTTGAAGATGCATTAGAGTTCACCCACGATGAGACGCGTGGTTGTTTATTTGATATGAATGGTATTAAAACAGATCTGATTGCATCTTGTCATAAACCCCAGATTTGTGAAGAATGTCAAGAGCGTCTTAGGCAAAAAAAAGTATCAAAATCAGATATAGGCAATGCACAGAAGGAAATAAAGAAGATTCAAAAGGATCTTTATTACAAGATATTGGGGCATATTAAGCGACATCCGATATGGACTTTAACCATTTCCAGTCTTTTTGCTCTAAGTCTTGGTATTTTGAGTTCAATCTTGGGTTCATATGTCTATTCATATCTGACCAAGAGCATGTTGTAAGTCAAAACATAACTAGCAAAAAAACAAATATCAAAAAAATAACAGGGTAGCTTAACGTTAATTAACAAATTAAAGTAACATTGGACACCCATAGATTGATATAAAAAGATCAAACTCTAGATTCAGAATTATAATTACCCGATTATTTTGAAATAGAAAATCATTTAAATTGAAATTTACTAAAAGGGGAAAGTGAGCAAAATCGATTGTGCACGCTTTGCTCAAGATTAAGCTGTTATATTTATGGAGTTTTCAGTGCTGAATAAAATTGAGGAATGGGTTAATCAAACTAATATCGAGTATAAGAACCAAAGGGTTTCATGTGTTTGCTTTACTGAGGACTTTAAAGGGTTTTATCCCACCTCATTTCTAAAAAACGCATATTTTGTAGTCGTAAATAATATACCTAAACCTAATTTCCCAAGGCTTCGTGAACTAGGTTTAGGAGATTTCATTGACATGAGGGTTGATGCTATAACCTACAAAAATACTTATTACATTCTCCCTCATGTAGCACAGAATCTAAGGCTTCACTTCCATGAACTCGTTCACGTTGCACAGTGGGCTCATTTAGGTGCACCTAATTTTATTCGACGGTACATTGATGAAATACAACGTCATGGTTATGCCGATGCTCCACTAGAGGTAATGGCCTATGGATTTGATTCCCATTACGCCTACGGGAGAGAGAAACTTGATATTCCAAATCGCGTCTCGGAGAAAATATAATAAGGCCATGGAAAAACGCCCACAAAACCGTGGGCTGGACGCTCGTAAACTCGCGCCTTTTACGGCAGCATTAGTCATCAGGAATAAATATGCCAACTTCCGATATCTCACAGAAGCAGTATGATGAAAAGTTCCCTTGTGGGGGTAAAAGAGAAAAGGCTTTAGAGCATGCATTAGACATTCGCAAATTCGAAATAGAACTATATTGGAAACGTGCTACATATTTCTGGACATTTATAGGCGCGACATTTGCGGGCTATGTAGCAGTTCAGGCATCAAGTGCTGGTAGTAAACAGGATCTCTCAGTTATTTTGTCCTGCTTAGGCTTTGTTTTTTCAGTAGCTTGGCTTTGTGTAAATCGCGGTAGCAAACAATGGCAGGAAAACTGGGAAAACCATGTAGATTCATTAGAGGATGATGTTACGGGGCCACTGTATAAAGTAGTACTTACCAGAAGAGACACAAAAAGTTGGAAAGCGCTATTCAAGGAAACTAATATTAAGGACTGGAAAGAAAAAGGCATACATTTAGTTACTGGCCCATCGCCCTTGTCAGTGTCAAAAATAAACCAAATTATCAGTCTATATATTTCTGCCTTGTGGGCTTGTTTACTATTTTATTCGTTACCCGAGTTTGATTCTAATAAAGATTTTAATAATTTATACATTGCGATAATAAGTATTAGCATCATCGCATGCGTTTTGTTCTTCTGGTTAGGCCGTACATACGATGGTAGTTTCTGGCACAAGGGGAAAATTCGCACCTCAGAAATAAAAAACGACTAATCGGGTAGCCAGAGGTCTCTAACCTCCAGCTTCCCACAATACTTTGCACGCTAACATTGGACACCCATAAGTTCGTATAAAAAGTCTGAACCATTAAATTCAGAATTATAATCGGATAACATTGGACACCCATAAGTTATACCATCACAGCTATCGACTTGTGGGTGTCCCATCCGTTAACAAGAAACAAAAAAGCCGTAATTGATGTATTCAATTACGGCTTTTTTGTGACCATACTAAGTTATTTCAACTAAAACCAACTCTTCTTTTGTTTAAGGAAGAATGTTTTGAGCTTGAAATTTTTGTGTAAATACTTGAGCATGTGGCCCATTTGGATAAAGAGCCTGGGCAGTAGCAACGATTGAGTTAGCCATATCTCTCATGCTAGCACCAGAGGTTATTCCAAAATGAGCTTCAAGTATGATCTGATCAACTTCATCTCTGGCTATACCCTGATTAACAAGAGTTATTAAGCTTTGGAAAAGTGGAGTAGACCAAAGCTCATCAGAAACAAATCCCCCCATTCCCTGATGTGCACCATAAGAAATATTGGGATCGTACGTAGCACTCGTTACGTCCATATCACGTCCAGGCCAACAGGCGTTGTGACCATCCCAGGGAAATGCCCATGCAGGATTGAAGCTTGGTCCATTAGGCGTACTATAACGATAAGAGCCTGCCCAGTAATCTCCAAATCCTTCTCCCATTGCTCCTGTATCGCCACCACTCCAGTTGTTTCCAGCAATTGAATGTTGAATGGCGTGACCATACTCGTGAAGAATGACAAAGGCATCTTCATTGTCATCCACACATCCGTGACCAAAAGACATTCGGTTACTGGAGGGAATGTAATGAGAGTTGTCTGATCCTTGTAGGCCATCTGTATCTGTTTCGATGGAATCTTCTTGAATTCCCTTAGCACCACTAAAACCTAAAGACTGAATATAGCGTTGGTTTTGGTCGATATGAAAGTAAGTAACTGCATCATTGAATGCGTTGTTTCCTCGTTCTGCAGTCCAGTTTCCACTTGTCGTTGTACTTGGTAAGGTTCTGGGAGATTCAAACTGAGCAATAGTGATCCAGGGTCCGGTTAATGAGTAAACACCTTTACTGTCCAGGTTTATGTCTTTTAAAATTTCAGTGGTATAAGCACCCGAAAATGCAGAAGCAGACGAACCATCGGACAAACTGGAATTGGTTAAGGTTGTCACTGGATCCGGGTTAAAGACAGTAGCTGTGCCATCTGCAGGGGTACCACCACCGCCACCAGGTTTTCCACCACCACCTTTTTTAGCAGCGCTTACTTTAGCAGTACTTGCTTTAGCAAATCGTTCGACTTCCGTTTTTCGGTCGAGAATACCACCTTTATACTTTTTAAATTGCTTTTCAACGCTAGAAAGTTTTCTTCGGCTAATTTCTGTTCTACGTGTTTTAACAATTTCTCCAGAAATGGCGTCAATGGTATGTTCCCAATATCCGAATGGAGCTTCTACAGCAACTAAAGTTTTTGTCACCAGGCGAATATCACTGCCCTCAACAACATAAATGGTTTTAGCCTCTGGAGCAGCCATTAGAGAACCGTGAACTCTGAGCTCATTCCAGGCCTTGTCAAAAGCAGAATCTATGGTAACTTTTTCCTTTCCACGATTTTTGATTTTGCTAGCGTCACCTTGGGTGAGTGCATGAAGGTTGTTAAAAATTTTAAAAATCTGGTTGTTATTGTCTAAGGAAACAACTAATTGAGCGCTTTCAATATCATAGCCATTAAATCGCTGTTGGAAAGTATAATGTTTGCCCAACAAACTCTCTTGTGTGCGAACCAGGTTCAATTCAGTAGTTTGGCTTATACCAAACTGGGATGCATTTTTTTTGAGGTGCATCCAGGCGATGGACTCTGCGTTTCCATTAAGAGGAGCAACAGAGCGAGAAGTTTTAAGGAGGAATAATTTGGTATTGTTTGTTTCTGCTCGAACCGTACCTGTAGAAGAACCAATAATAAGTGCCACAACAGGTGCCGCAATCACAGATATTTTAAAAATGTTATGCATACTTCTTTTTTCTCCAAATGAAACTGAGTGATAAAGATCGTAAAAACCAAAATCATCTTGTTGTTATAAAGTGAAACCTCCTGGAATTGAACACATTAAGTTATGCTTATATACAATGTACTCAAAATTTCTTCTCTTGATTTCTTCTCTTGATAGAGACACCAAGACCATATCAATCTACCCCATGTAGAAATAGTAGATTTCCGACCAATTTTCGTAGATAAACGACAATTCCAGGTTTTTGTCCCATTACAGGCCTTAAAGATGAGTTTTTGTGGTTGTTTTTGAAGGAGAAATTATATGAATTGAAATTTACTAAAGGGGAAAGTGAGCAATATTGATCGTGGCTAAGAACATTGGAAAAGTAACATAAAGTAACATTGGACACCCATAAGTTGCGCCACTACAGCTATCGACTTATGGGTGTTACATCATTGGTATTCTGATCCTTTTCTTTGATTGATTTCTCCTATTCCTTAATTTTGTTCGCTATCGACACCTATTGCTCGTTTGTATGACGTTAGCACCAGTGTAGACCGCGCCGCCACTTCGAGTTTGATGTTACCATTAGCATCACTCTTAACCATACTATGCAAGCTATTGTTATTCATTTCCTTAGATTTAACCTGATCATCAGCCATAGGCTTGCCAACAGATCTAGATGGCGAGACTATCGCAAAAGCCTTGTTAGCCTGTGGAACTTTCACTGTGAGCACTTGAACTTCATGACTTAAGTTAGTCATAACAGCAACCGTCTTATCCGTTTTAGAGTCATTTCGAGCAAAAATCAGGTGTGAGTCACCTGCGGCGGATTGTAATTCCAGTTCACCGATACCAAACTCGGGGTATTTTTTTCGTAAGCTATAAATTGATTGATAATGTTCTAGTAGTGAATCTGCCTGCTGTTGCTGGAAAGCAACGTTGTGCGTACTAACATTAGACGACAGATTTCTATACGGTGTACCTGTAGTAAATCCGGCAGTTACTGGATCATCGTTCCAACTCATAGGTTGACGGATTGCTGGGTCACCAAAGAGATCTTGTGCATTAGCAACGCCTATTTCCTCACCATAGTAGGTAAAAGGTGTACTTGTTGTTAATAGATACATAGAGGAAACCAGTTTATATGCTTCTTCATCACCCGCTAGCCGATTGAATAAACGATCACCAGAAAACGTATCATGATTAGACAAAAATACGGCTAACTGGTCACGAATAGGATTTTGCAAATGTCTGACTAACTCTTCTGCCATCGCACCTGTTGTAGCACTCCCTAAATACGCTCTACCTACTTCAAATGCAAATGCACGGCCACAAGAATCTTTCGCTGCAAAAGCTTCCTGACTAATAGGTGTTTCACAGACAACATAACGTCCAGTGTAACTATTGACAAGATCCTGAGCGCGTTTCATTATAAGGTGGTTTTCCGGTTGATCTAACCAGGCATCTTTACCATTTTCAATGAGTCCGGAAACAGCATCAAACCTGAACCCGTCCACGCCTTTATTCAACCAGAAACGCATACTATCCATATGGTATTCAACTACTTCAGGGTTCTTCATATTAAAATCGGGCATTTGTCCGCCAAAGACAGCATAGTAAAAACCTGCGTCAGATGGCTGCCAGAACAAATCAAAGAAACTTTCTCCCCATTTTGGATCTGTTTCCGAGAATACAAACCAGTCATGTAGATCATGATTTGTAGAAAATGATGCATCCAAGAACAAAGGGTTAGTGTTAGAGGCATGATTTATAACATAATCAATTACTATACCTATCCCTCTGGAATGGGCTTCCTTCAATAGTTCCTCAAAATCAGCCATTGTTCCATAATCCGGCTCAATGGTTCTAAAATCTTCAACAGCATAACCATGATCACGGTCACCACTTTTGGTAACTGGCATTAACCATAAACCAGTTATACCCATTTTCTGCAAATAGTCGAGACGACTAATAAGGCCCTGTATATCTCCGATCCCATCACCATCTGAATCCTGGTAAGAACGTACAAAAATTTCCATAAAACTGGCAGATTGACTCCAGTTCTTGCCCAGATTGCTTGAAGAGTCTTTGACTACCACTGCGGATAAGTCTACATTCGCCGATCGATTTCCAACCATTGCTAAACTGGCAGCGGTGTCAGATTCGTTGGTATATAAAGCCAGATCATCCTGTACAACCCACACTTCGGTTCCAAATACAGAGGGGACAAAATTTAGTTGAGAGCCGGGACTAAGATTACTACCAGCAAGTATTGTGAAAGTAAATTCAACATCATCAGCAACAATGGGCACCTCTTTGATTGCCCAACCATTTTCTACTTTATCAAATTTATGTGGCAACCTGATGGTAGTACCCCAACTGGCTGGTATAGCTTCACCTTCCAGATGGATACCCCAGGGATCATAGTCTTCTGATGCACGCTTGTAATGTACTGTAACTGTACCAATGGTTGGCAAGTCTGGTTCTACGTCCTCTAACAAAGGAATTACCTGGATCTGTGACGCTCCTGTATCGCTATAACTAAAAAAAACCTTATGTTCTCCAGGCTCGGTAATATCCAAAATCATGTTGGGTGTATTCCCATTGTTACATTCAATTCCTAAAACTTTGTTACCAGGTGAAACAAACTTATCCTCAAGTGCCCCTGCTCCACAATTGGTGCCTGTTGACCAGTTTTCGTCTGCAACTTTGAATTGAACCTGGCCAACATCGAGATCTAATACCGCACTTGAGATACCATCGGTAAACGTTAGAGGACTTGCTATTCCCCAACCATTAAAACCACCCCGTACAAACATTTTCAGAGGCGGTTCAGCCCCCGGGTCGACGTTAACTGTAAATTCAGGAGGTATTCTATCGTCCTGAACCAGTGCAAAAGTAACACTAACTCCACCCCAGAGTAGAGTAAATAACAAACATAGTTGAGTTAGCCGTTTAAGACTAAAGTTATTGATTTTCAATTTGGTTTCCTCTTTATGTGAAAAAATTTACATTCAGTTTTTTGTATAAACCCTGAATTCGTGAGTTCAGGACAGCTCTACAGAACAAACTATTTCCTTTTTCTGTAGAATTTAAAATTCCTGATTTTAGATTCGCCCGATAGAATTCAATATCGTTAATGTCCTCATATACCCGTCATCATCCAAGGTGCTCAATTAAAAGGATTAGTATCTATCTGGATCCGAAAAATAAAATCACTTGCAGGCAACTCATACCAATAACAATGCTAATTCACACATTTTTCTTTCGGTGAAGGCAGCCACGAGAACTTGGCCTAATGTATAGAAACTTGCGGGGTTAGCGAACGCTAGTGTATGGTCTCTAATTAGGGAAACTCTGGCCTTTATAAAGATGTAACCAGGGAGTCACTAAAGACTACTTAAATAACCTGAGCTCGGGATAAGAACAGCCACCCAGCACAACTATTTTAGCGATTCTCAGCGTTGAACTAGCTACCAATAGCGGGCTATTGGTACGCTAGCCCGTCTTGATAACCACTAAAATATTTGCACTGGACGGATTTTAACTCTGCGATAACACCATATTAGCTATAAAGTATTTATAACTTACTAATATTCAATAGTTTTTTGACTATTCTTATCCCAAGCTCAAGTTAAATATAACGGTTATTAAATTGTTTGGACTCTATTTTCGCGGATCTGCTCTCTTATTAGTTGAAATTACAAATTCAACTAAAGGAGTGTAAGCCTGAAGACTTATTAAGGTAAGTCATGAAAAATGCAAAGGGCTGTTGCATTATTGCGACGTCATTTTGTCTTTTAAAAATAACATGGGATATATGGCCACTCCCTCTCTCTCAACTATTGACTGTGAAGGAGTGACCATATATACCCGTGATACCTGCAATAAATCGTTTCTGTATTCAGATGATAAAATTAATAATTTCATTCTCCTTTTTTATAATCAGCGGCAATAAGAAGTACAGTGATTAAAATTCTAGTTATCTAATTCCATTTCTAAAGCTCTCTTGAATTAAAACATGAACTATTCCGACATATTTTTCGTATGACATGCTTTAGATATCCCTATGTTTTCAATATTTTTATGTTATTTATGATTTTCATGTTAGATTTAAATAAAAAAATGAGAATTGGGTTTTCTATCATTGAACGATACCAAAAATCATTCCTTCCCTATAATAGGTAAGGTTATGAAAGGGTAAATCGATCCTGACGTAAAAACTGGAGTGTAAATTTTTTAATCCTTCTTTACGACTTCTCCCTACCCCTCTCCTTACCAGGTAAAGGGGATGGCTCCCAATATTATTTGTTATATCTATGCTCTTGCCCTGTAATTGTTGCGGGCATTAAGACAAATTAAAACATCAAAGAACTTGGTAACATAATTTTGGTTAAGAGGAACAAATAATGAATAGTTGGATAATTAATAAAAAAAATGATCTTACCTGGTTTACCGGTTCAGCTGTTTCCGGTTACCTTCTGATACTCCTCTTCTGGATGCTGAATGATTGGATGGGCCTGTCCTCTCTTTTAGCATTTACACTAGTGTATTTTTTATTTAGTCTGGTTTTTGATGGCACTCATGCATTTGCTACTTATAGCCGCACTTATTTGGACAAGGATTTTTGGAGCAATAATAAACCCATGTTACTCGGTAGTTTATTAGTATTTGCCATCGGTCCAATATTGATTCTACTTGGACAAATGACCGCTGGTGAAGAACAAAGCAGGGCAATCTATATAATAATGGAAAAGTTCTTTTTTACTTTTGCCTATTATCACCTGATCCGACAGCACTGGGGAATATTGGCTCTTTACCGTCGTAAGGCAGAAGATACAGACCGTTCAAGTTACTGGTCAGATGCATCGTTGTTAGCTGCTGCTACGTTATATCCCTATCTGTATCTGGTGGTATTTAATCCTAAACCGGTATTATTAGGAGGAGATGCAACAGTAA
The DNA here is from genome assembly GCA_041556195.1 of Enterobacterales bacterium. Classification (GTDB taxonomy): domain Bacteria; phylum Pseudomonadota; class Gammaproteobacteria; order Enterobacterales; genus 21-14-all-40-8. The sequence goes on along the minus strand of JBFFIY010000052.1, from coordinate 14,260 downwards.
GTGTTGCTACGTGGCAGAACACGTTGCAAATAAGCCTGTCCTTATTCGCAGTTTCATTCATAGCCTATCTGTTACTAAGAATTTACAAAAAGGTGGATTTAAATCTGGTAGTGGCTAAAAATATGTCACTGATTTTTGCGGCAGTTTCGTTATTATTGTTCTTATACAATGCTCAGCAGTTAAAACCCTTTTTACTTGGATTTATGGATCTGGATCTGGTAGCAATAGCGGTTGCATCAGGTGCATTCATATTCCTCTCTACCAAACAGAACTATCCCTGGTCGAAAATTCTGTTTATGGCGACAGTTTTGCTAGTGCACAATACTATTCCCTATCTTTCGGAAAATTTTATTCTTATATTCATGGCGTTAACAATATTCCATAATGTGCAATATCACCGTATCGTCTGGTTTCATAATCAGAATAAATATACTAAGGCTCCTGAAAATAACAAATATGGAATTGCCAGTCGCCTGGCTGGCAGTTTGATTTTGTATGCTGTTGTAGCATTATTATGGAATTTATTTTCGACTATACCCAGATATGTTGTATTAAACACTTTAAGTGCCGAATTATTGCTGTACTTTCTCGCCGCATTCTTTATGGGTTTCCCATTTCATCATTACGTTCTGGATGCGTTGATTTGGAAAAGCCGATCCAGCAAAAATCTTCGAGAATCATTGAAGGTATGAAATGAAGGTATGCATTGAAGGTATGAGTAGCTGGGATCTGAACGTGCGTTTGTGCAATTAATATAAAAGGGTTAATTGCACAAAACCTTCTTTTCCTACATTCGTTACCTTATTTTGTGATGTACGTGAGATCATTCCTATTGGCTCGCCAGCAACCATAAACATTGCTTGTGTTGTATAAAAAAATCCGCGTTTTGATTCAGATTTTTCCGCCACATGGCATTGCTGTATTACATAATCGGTAGTGTCTGCTACTGCAGCTTCGATTTTACTTTTCCAATCTTCATGCGAACATTCACTCCCTAATGTTACATTTCGCCCTCTTGTATCCAGGCTTTTCTTTAATACCCAGTCATCTTTCATGCTGATTGTCATTTTCCGGTTGTTTTCTGTCAGTTTCTCCGTCCCGGAGACAACATCCTCAATAACTTTCAGTTCCACATCATTAAATAAGTAGCTAAAACAAGGATCCTTGATTAAGGCAAGCAGCGTTTTTGACTCACCAACGAACATGCTATTGAAAGGATTTATTTGAATTACAGCATCATCTTCAATAGCTTTTATATAATCAATAACATCTTCTCTTTTTTTGCTGAATGCTGTTTCATAATCACAGGAATGCACATCATTATCAAATTTCTGGTAACAGGCATTTACTTTTTTCTGATTAACATAAACATTACCATTGATGTATTTAACATCTTCCACGAATCCAATCTCACAGTTAATTCCCTGGCTGGTAAGCTCATTTTTAAACGAGTCTAATTCGTTAATCATGGTATTATGTTTACTATTCAGCAGTCCAACAGATAAAGAAGGATCTGTATGTCTCATTTTGCTCCCTGTCGCAGCCCTTACCAGATTTGTAAATGTATTATCAATATTAACGGGGAAAGCTTTTAAAGCAAGGTTGTGGTTGATATTCAGATCATTAATGATTTCTGATGAAGCATTAGCTGAATAAACACCTTTAGAAATTTGTAATCCAGCAGGACATGCTGAGTTAACTTCATAGAGTTTCATCTGCCCATTAACCAGGCAAAAATCAAAACGGCAAAACATCACTGCTGGAGAACCCGAAGTACTTTTCATTACAAGCTCATGAAATTTCTGATGCAAATTCATGTACTTTTGTATTTTTGGATCCGATCTGTACTGACTGACAACCTTATCCACTATCCTGTGCAATATCTTGCATTTTTGCTCCAGGCTTGCATTAACCTCAGTACTAACTAAATAGGGGTAAGGGCTAACAGGAATATCTTTTGTTTCGAATTTCACCTGATGATATAAGATCTCTTTATCTAATAACTCCTTGTAATGTTCCAGTTGGATCTCATCATTTGATATCAGGTTAAAATGTTTTTTATCTTTAATATTTTTCATAGTTTCACCCGATCCCATATAGTGAGGCTAGCCCGGTTTTTGAATTATTGGGAACAACTAGCACTCTCGATTCTGGTTCAAGTTCAACTCTGACCAGGGAACTGCCATAATATTCTCCAAAAATAAAAGGACAGATAACGGCTCCTAAATCTTTACTGAAGGCTTGTCCTGTCTGATCATCAAAGAAATTAAAATTGAATTTATCTGAGAGCATATTCTCTTGTAAAACCCAATAAGAACGGTCAGTTAATGCGAATTTGATTTTTTCTATGAATTCTGAAGTTGTAAATTCAGAACCGATAAATACATGACCACCAATATGTGAATTACAACGTTTTAAAACAAGATTGTTTTTTTCTTTTGTGATTAACTCATCAAGTGTATATTGGCTATTTTTAAAGTTATATTCCCTGTTTTCTACAAATCGGGTCCAGGGGACATATTTATCCACTAATGCCTGCTCAGAAGCCGATAAAAAACTATCATCATGAGAATGTTCACTTAATAGCGCCAAAGAAGCCTTTTGCTCAATGCCTAAATCAATATTGTCAGAGATAATAATTGTTTTTGAATTGTGTGATTTCTCCAATAGTGAAATCATATCAATCATATTTTCGGGTGACCTGAGTAGTGAACCATAACGATAAAGTACCTGATAATTCATAGAATCATCAGAAACGTATTCATCTACCTTTAATGTTTTATAATCTATAAATCTGGCATTAACACCAATCAGTTGCTTCAAACAAGAACAGGTATAGTCAAGTATGTGCTTTTTGTATTCAGTAATATCATCGAAAGAAATGATAGCCAGGTTGAGATAATCAGAAGAAATCTCTTTTTTCCACAAGTCCAGTACATAATTCTTTAAAGCATCCATAGGATTGGTATTAATCAGGTGCAAAGCTTCATCAATGTGGTTTGATACTAACGATTGAACCTGTTCGGTTTCATATAACCCGCCAATAGCAGAATCGACATTAATCTCTAATAGCTTTAGTTGTCCATCAGTTATTATCGCATCGGGTCTGATAATGGGCGGGTATCTTTTTGAACGGGTTATTGCTTGTTTAACCAGTTTCAGGTTTTGACTTGAAATATATTGATCCAACTTTCCTGCACAGACCATTTCTCTAATTAATTCTGTAATTTTTAGAATATCTCTCTTCCATTCTTCAATTGTTTTTATGTCTATGGTAATTGGAGAAAGAGATACAACCTCGGTTGAAGGTATTACTCCATTCATTTTTAATGTATTTAATTGTTCCAGGGAACGAGGTTCAGGCTTCATACTAATTCCTTTTTATTGTTATTTTTTAATTTGAGAATGAAGAGATTTTTTTAATTAAATTGAGGCCATTCTGAACGCCGGAATAAACAGCCACCACATTAGCGATTTCCACTAATTGTTCTTTTGATATACCGGAATTAAGGGCAGCTTCAATGTGTTTATCTAACTGAACAATATTGCCACCTTGCGCTGCAAGAATTGCTATAACAACCATCTGTTTTGTTGATGTTTTTTCAGCGCCATTTTGCATGACATCGCCGTAACAATTTTCAACAACTGTTGCAAACAGACTTGGCGATATGGGTTTAAGCTGGGATTCCAGATCTTCATAAGCTCCTGGCGACAACTCATCCAGAAGCAATTTTCCTTTTTCACTCTTTGACATTGGCTTCATTTTTTTATCTTTTTATTATTATGAATGACTTCAACCTGCACATTGCAAGCCTGCTTGTTAAACATTCCTAACTTATAAAAACAGAAAAAAACAACGAATAGTTTTATGATACGAACTAAAATAATTTCATACAAGTTTAGATTATTACAGATCCATATATCCTGATCACAGGTTCATCCTGATGAGATAGCTCTACTATTTTTATTACAATTATTTACTATCAACTCGAGTGATTATACTCATAAACAACACCACAACCATAGCATAAAACTATAGGGGGTCAAGTCGATTTTGTAATATCCAACTGTTTTTCAAACCATTTTATAGCCTTCCCCTGCTTCCCATCAGATATTTCTATCTTTGTTTATTATGGTTCACAGAATAACCTTAATATTAATCCAATTATTCAAAATTTAGTTATCTAATTCAATTTTCAAGGCAATCCTGAATTAAAATATAAACAATTGCGAGATATTTTTCAAATGACAGATTTTTGGTATTTTTTATGCTAAATTTCAATAGAACAATGAAATCATGCTATGCAACAAACCAGGTTTGATTAATGTGATGGTTTCCAGACTTTGGGCACACCATCTTTTTGATCTACATAGTATTTAATCATTTCAGATGCTTGCGCTTGATCCCAGTCGACAAAACCTCGTAGAAAGCTAATCATTTTTCCATTACGGTCGATAATGAAATTTGCCGGGACTACGTCGACAGGAAAAAATGACTTTAATTGCTTCTCAACATCATGATAAAAGTCGAGATTTTTTAAACCAAGTTTTTTTAAGTATGCTGAAATAACAACTGGGTTTTCTTCATCAATGGAGATCGGTAAGATAACAAACTTCGACTTGTCAAATTGAGATTGAAGTCGATCAAGAGCTGGAAGTTCCTTTAAACAAGGTCCACACCAGGTTGCCCAGATATTCAATAGTACAATTTTCCCATGAAAAGTTGTGAAATTTTCAGGCTGTATTTCCTTATCAAAAAATTTAAGTGGCGGTACAGCAAATCTTTTTTTCATAGCCTTGAAACTTTGGACTGTGCCATTTGTTGGTTCATTTTTTTGCTGATTGGCACTGGCTAGCATCGAAAAACTTGTGATTAGCCAAACCAGAACACACCGTACTATTAAAGAAGTTGAACTGAATTGAAAAAAATTATACCTGATTCGATAAATTGAATTTTTCTCACCAGTATAAAGCAGCTTGCATTCTTGAAATGGCATAGTTTTTCTCTCTATCTAATGATGGATGATTAATTTAATAATTCTAAAAAATAAAGTTAAGCTGTCCTGCACAATCTGACAAAACGAAAAATCTGAAAAAACTGCAAAACCCGCCACAACGTCTCTGAACAAATTATATGAATCAGGTTAAATTGTCAAAACAGAATTCTTATATCCCAGAAATTGAATAAACCCTGTTCCTTCATATACCCGCATTACCAGGTATCACGGGTATAATTATTATTAAATAATGTTATTCCAGTTTCTGTTTATTCTTAACATTTTGTCCTACACTTAGAATAATTAACGAGCATAAATTACGATGATGCATATATTAATTACCGGAGGGGCTGGCTTTATTGGCTCTCACCTTGTGGAATTGCATTTGGCGAAGGGTGATAAAGTTCATGTAGTAGATGACTTATCTACAGGACATAAGGACAATTTAGCTCCCTGGCTTGGGCACCACAACTTACATTTTGACTGTGCTGACATGGTCTCCTGGCCAGCTCTCAATGACGTAGTTAATTGGGCTGACAGGGTATATCACCTGGCTGCCGTTGTCGGTGTGTTTAGAGTTATGCAAGATCCCACATCCGTCCTCAACACCAATATTATTGGTTGTGATCATCTCTTACAGGCTATTGCTAAAACAGGCTGGAAACCACATACACTCATTGCTTCCAGTTCGGAAGCTTACGGTCATGCTGAAGACGTAGTCTTACACGAAAAAATGCCACTACGTATTGATACATCAGCCAGTGAGCGTTGGTCTTACGCTATTAGTAAAATCACCGATGAAGCTATGGCTTTTGCTTATGCCCGCAAATATAAGATCCCCATAACCACAGTACGCTTGTTTAATACCATAGGCTCCAGGCAAGCAACCAAATACGGTATGGTAGTACCTCGCTTTGTAGAACAGGCCGTTACTGGCAATCCTATTACTGTGTTCGGTGATGGTCACCAAAAACGCTCATTCTGCGACGTCAGGGATACGGTTAATGCATTAGAATTACTGGTATCCAATGATAAAAGCGAGGGAGAAATAGTCAATGTCGGTCAGGATCAGGAGGTTAGTATTAACGAACTTGCTGAACTGGTTAAGAAAATTTCTGATAGCAATTCAGAAATCACCCATCTTTCCTACGATGAAGCCTATGGTGAAACTTTTGATGAAATCAGGTTTCGTCGTCCTTGTCTGAAAAAACTTTATAGTCTGACCCAATACCAACACCATTTCAGGCTTGAACAAACCATTAAAGAGCTAGTACAACTAAAAAGAGAAGAGTTAGGTTAATTATGGCTACCGTTCCTTATTTTGTATTTAGTCCAAATGTGGTATTGAGTCTAATCGGGCTATTACATGGACCCGATAAAACAGTACCTACAGAGCTGGAAGACTGGCATGATGCTAAAGTTAATGTAGTAATACCAGCTTATAACGAAGCCAAAAATATTATCTATTGTTTACAGTCTCTGGCCAGGCAAACCTTTAAACCTTATCGGATCATAGTAATTGATGATGGTAGTACAGACAATACAGCGGAATTAGCAAGAATATTTGGAAATGATTTTGGTTTAAATATTGAGGTTATCAGTCGCGCTGAGAGCATAGGTAAAACACCTACTCTAAAAAGACAGGCCAGAGAATATGATGGAGATGTAGAGTTCATTCTGGACGCCGATACTGTTCTGGAGTCTGATGACTATATTGCAAGAACCATTGAGGAACTCTACAAAGGAAATGGTATTGCTTGTGCCTGCGGGATTATACTTCCTGAGCGCCCAATAGACAGAAAAAAAGAATGGGAATGTCCGGCGGTACAAAAATTTCATGATAAACATCCTGAACTCAATTTCTATGATCATCGTAAACCCTGGCATTTCTGGTCCTGGTCTTTAACCAATAGTTACCGCAAAATTCTATATTTATTTTTACAAAGATTTCTCTATCACGGCCAAATGGTATTTTTTGGTGGAATTGTTAATCCCGTCGGTTGTGCCGTTGCCTATCGCAGAAAATATCTGGAGGCCCTGTTTGAGCATTACGAACCTTTACTTGGGGATAACCTCACTAATTCAGAAGATGTTTTCATTGGTTTTGCCTTTAATGATTACGGCTATCACAATGTTCAGGTGATGGATGTTTACGCCCGCTCCGAAGAGCCTGAAGCACACCGCTTGCCACAACAAATCCAGTTATGGTCTTCGGCATTTTTACAAAGTAGCTATTATTTTGATGCGCTGTCTAAAACTCCCTTTAAACTATTTAAACTTCTGAAAAAACGTCGCGATGAAAAGCGTAGCGGCGTAGCAGAAAAACATGAGCATCAGCGAAAAATAAAAGAACAATATCGACAGGCGTTTGGAAGAGAATACACGCAAGATTTCGGAAGACCTATAGGTTGGACTATATTTATGTCTACTTTAGAAAAAATAGCCTTTCCTGCTTTGATAATTATCATGATTGCATTTCAGGCATGGTTTCCATTAAGCCTGACACTTCTACTTGAAACACTACTATCGAGCATAATTCTGGTTATTATCAGTGAGAAAGAGAAAGTCAAAAATTTTTTCCTGGCATTTCTGGTGACACCAGTTCGTTATTTATTACTATTTGCGGATATTTTTGTGATCGCTAGATTTGCCGTAGATATCTGGCTCAGGAAGGAAACGACATGGAGAAAATAATAAAGTGTTTCGTTTCAGTCTTACTGCTGGCGACATATTCAAATGTGATAGCTCAGGTACCACAGGCTGGTATTGATGCCGAAGTTCGACAGCAATGGGATCAAGCGATAATAATCTATTTAGATACCCTGAAAAAACATCCTGAAGATCAACAAACTGCATTTCGGCTTGCCGATATCTATGCCTCACAAAACCGTTTGGATGAACAAATCACGTTGTTAAATAAACTGGTTCAAAATGGAGTCAGGAATGCTGCTGTATATTATCGCCTGTCTCAAGTCTATTCTTTAGCAGGGAGGAAGGAACAAGCACTGACTGCTATCAATCAAACCATTGAGTTTGAGCCTGATAAACTTGAATACCGGGTGGCACACGCTCAATTGGCGAGTTGGAACGGTGATAATGAATTGGCACTTTCCAGTTATTTAAAAGTTAAAAACATCGATCCCGATTATGAACGAATTGACTTTTTAGTCGCGCAACTATACGCCTGGCAGGGAAAACTTAAAAAAGCTGCAAGTATGATGCAGCAATATCTCAAGCAAGTAAAAGATGACGAAGTTGCCTGGCTGGAATTGATTAAGATCCAGACCTGGCAAGGTGCCTACGCGAAGGCTCAAACAACTCTGGAAAAATACCGACAGCAATTTGGAGAGAGTGGCAACTACTGGAAAAGAAAAGCCCGCCTTCATGCCAGGGCCGATCAACCGCAAGCGGCATTCGCAAGTTTAGCGCAACTAGATAGCCAGGCCAGTACGCACTATGAAAATTTGTTCACCTATACGTTGAACTCTTTTTATTATAAGGATCACCAAAATGGCCATCAATGGCTGCAAAAAACCATTCTTGAACGACCTGAAGAGCAAGAAACACAGGACTTGATCCGGTTTATGACGTATCCGCTAAAATCCCACATACTTGTTAGTTATGATGTTTATCAGGGATCAGATACCGTAGAGATAGATAAGCTACATATCGCTGGTCGCTTACGCTTTACAGATGACCTACATCTGGTTTTAGGGCGTGATGATTATGATGTTTCTGCTGATGGACAAACCGGTTTAGAAGCTGTTAACGGTGACTTGAGTGTCGATCTTGAACAAGACTTTGTTGGGCTTACCTACCAATGGACGCCTGAACTGTTCATTACAGGAGAATTAAGAGAAGCTGATGGAGGAGGTTTTAATTCGGAAGACGGCTATCAATTAGCACTGAATTATCGTCCAAGTGACAACTGGCATTGGTATCTAAGTAGCACTAATCAGCCTTACATTATCTCGCCACGAACCGTTACTTTGCCTATCGAAGAAGATAAATCTTCAGTACGAGCCATCTATCGTCCGAATTTAAAAAACACTATTGATACCACTGTCAATTATCGCGATCTCAGTGATGGTAACGAACAGCAAGAAATTATTGCAGCCTACCGTTACGCACTTACACGAACTGGACAATGGGTGGTCGATGTAGGTCTTTCTGGTTGGTGGTTCAGTTTTGACAACTCTAACTTCAATGGTTACTACTCTCCTGAAAATTATCAACGTTTTGCCGGAACATTTCTTTCCTATTGGAAATGGGATGATGATAACGGCATGGCTTTTAATTTAGGAATGGGTTACCAGAAAGACAACTCCATGTCTAATTATGAGTTTGGTTACGATGCGTCAATTATGGGCTTCTTCGGTATTTATAAATACTGGTACCTGGAAGTCGGTGTGGGTTATACTGAGCGTCGGCAACCAGACACAGCCTTTGACGCATTGATGGGAACAATAACACTCAGGTATCGATTTTGATTGAGAGCTTACTAAGCGATTGCCTATAAAGTAGTTGGTGGGAAGATTTACTCGGCCTTGAAGGTTACGCCTATACCCGCGATCTGATGGAGCAGTTACAAGACAAATCACTGGTTCAACACTTTGATAAAATAGATACTTTTTTGAAAGAGCCAGAGCTAGCACATTGCCTTCAGTGTGCTTTTTAGAACCTGAATAGGGATAAGAATAATCAAAATATAAGACTGTTTGATTGTCCTTCGGTTTGATCGCTATCTGTCATACAGTCGGGGCAATAGAGCGAGCCAAGCCGAAGGTGGTAGCGAACCTTAACACCAACATCAACCTCACCACCACAACTGTCACAAATTGAGCCAACATCCAACACTGTCTCACCGTAGCCATCGAGAGGAAACTCAATCTCACCCATCTTTTTCTTCCAGGGTTCTTCTTTAACAATATCGCAACGGAATTGCTCCTCCAATGCCCTCCATTGCTGCACCATAGGTTCCGGCAGACCATGACGGCGTAACGTGTCCAACATCAGCTTTTCACGATAGTCAAATAGCTCATCGGAAATCACCATCCAGTGATGAGCATTGCGTGGTCTATCACCAAAATAGATCTTTTCACCAGTAATTAACTGACGCATAAAAAGGAATTGTTTCTCTTCTAAACGCTGCTGCGTTACCCCATGAAAAAAGGGAGCCAGACGAGGATCTTCAAATACCTGACTATAAAAATCATTAAGAATACGGCTGACTAAACTCCCTTCTTCAAGAGCCAGACATAATTCCTGGTTAGGCTCAAACGTAGGAGATGATCTTTTGTCTTCCTGACTCTTATTGTTCGGGACTGGGTTCGGGACTGACGTTTCGTGATTTGACATAATGAAAGGATCACTATAAATATTCTGCCCTGTTAGTCCCTTTAACTCCAGTGCTGCCTTAGTCGCCTCAACCATTTTGGGTGAGCCGGCAAGATAAATTGTTGAATCAACCAGATCGGGGTGGCGAGACAGCGCTATATCATTGACACGTCCCGGCAAAATCCCAGCTTGCAAAGGCTGCTCGATACTCAGGCAGGCCGTATAGTGAAACTGGGGATGACGTTCGGCCAACTCATTCAGGAAGTCGTGCAGGTAAAGGTCGCAGTGATGGCGATCTCCGTGGTACAGATGGATCTCTTCTGCCATATTCATGGCCAGCGCTTCACGCACAATACCAACCAGAGGTGCCAGGCCGGTACCAGCTCCTATCAACAGTAGTGGTTTTGTCAAACTGTCTTCTCGGTAATAACACTCCCCCTCTGGCCCCTGTATAGAAACTGTTTCTCCCACCGTTATACTATCGCACAACCAGACACTAACCTTACCTTCTGGCTGGCGGCGGATCTGCAGCTCCAAAAGATAGTCTTCTTCTGCTGTGCTGGCCAGAGAATAGCTACGCACCGTGCCATCGGGATGACGCAAGTTTATAAACTGTCCGGCCCGATAAGAAAAATTTTTCATCGGTTCCAGTAAAATCCTGACAATATCTTCAGTCAACATAGTTTTCTCTACGATCACCGCATCAATAAAAAGGTCAGATTTTAGTGGATCCGCAATTCGCATATCATCAACCGGATGACATTTACAGGGAAGGAAATACCCCTTATCCTGCAGTTCCTGATTGATACCTCGTTGTGCCTCCTGCGGTAGAGAACCGCTCTCGCTACGCAACATACAGGTATGGCAAACCCCATAGCGACAGGAGAACTGTACTTCAGCACCCTGACGCTGAAATGCCTCTAGCAGTGTCTCATCATCTCGGCACCTATAATGGTTTCCTTTGTATATGACAGTTTTCATCGCACTCCTTTCATCGCACTCCGGAAAATCGTAAGTTAGCCGGCAAGTACTTTCCCTTTTTTCAGCCAGAGAAATCCTCGAGGACCATAGCTATCACTAACATAGTCACTGGCCTCTACCGGGAGCTGTGGCAACGGTGCAGTTTGTGGATCGAGTGTCTCAGGATCCGCTCCCGGGGCTGGCAAAGAGCAAGAACCTGTACCAATAAAACCATCAACAACTTCGTTATATGACTCTGAGAAAAAGGCCTCCATCGAGGCGCTACGGTGCACAGTACCACCAGCAAGCAGCACCGTATTACCTTGTAGTCGACGAGCCTGAGCCTGATTGTGCAAGACAACAAGCATGGCTCGATTTGCCGATTCGGCGATTATGTAGTCCAGCAGGCGCTCCGCTTCTTCATCACTCAGACTGCTTGTCGGCTCATCCAGACAGATCAGACGCGCACCACTGGCCGCCAGGCGCACGATTGCCAGATGTCGCTGTTGTGCCAGAGTTAGATTGATCACGGGTTCATCCAACTCTCCAACCAGCTCATTCAGCCCCGCGTTTTTCAATAGACGTTGTGCCAATTTACGCTGCTGTATCTTTGTCAGGTTTTGGCGTTCTGGAAGATTATGGACAATATTGTCCAGTACGGTCGCCATCATGAGCCGGGCACTTTGTAATACCAATGCAGGCAAATCCCCTTCACCAACAGGCATACCTGCGTATGTTGCTTCTCCCCAGATCCGCAGTTTGGGATTGCCTTCATTAAAACCAGCCAGAGTACGTAGCAGAGTCGATTTTCCTGTGCCACTTGGCCCAAGCAGTACAGTGACTTCCCGCTCGGGAACCTGTAAATCAACCTGGCTGAGAATGATCTTCTCCCCAAAAGCAACGCCATAACCTTTAAGCGATAACAAACTATTTTCAATTAATTCCAGCGCGGCCATTAGCGCCGTGCTCCAGGGTCAAGCAACATTAAAAGCGTCATAAGCATCACCTTTATATCGGCTTTGTTGCGGGGATCTACCTCGAATATCGGTGCATTAATACTTAGCGAATTTAGTTTGCTGTAGAAAGAATAGAGTCCCGGTCGGCTACTCTTGTCCATTCGTGTCACACCAATCACCACGGCACTCTTACCTATAAACCGCTTGAAGGCTTTAAGATAAAACTCCAGCTCCTCAAGTGGATCTGCTGAGGTATTGTCGATAAGTAGCACCAGCCCAAGACCACCTACAGTGAGTATGTCCCACATAAAGCTGAAACGCTCTTGTCCGGGAGTGCCATAAAGGTGAACCCTGGCATTAGCGCCAACATCTAATGTGCCATAGTCCATGGCCACAGTTGTTTTAGGCTTGTGAATTGCCACTTGATCGCTTGCCTTCGCCTCAGTTTGCACTACGGGGATATCACTGATAGAGCTGATCGCAGTTGTTTTACCCGCCCCAACAGAGCCAGTAAAAATAATCTTATGTTCCATTGGATCCTCCTACAGTCCGGCAACCTTGGCTAGCAGAGCCGAGAGCAAGGTTTGGTTGCGGTGCGGTTTCAACCTGGGTTCTTCAGGTGTGCGGTTAATTATTCGAGTCAAACCGGCACAACGAGCAGCGCTATAAACTTGATAGATTTCCTCTGCGTCTATCTTCAACAGTCGTTTGGCGAAGGATATTGAGGTAGGATGGCGGGTCAACAAAGCAAGAATACGCACTGTGTTTATTGTATGAGGCAGCCGAATCAGATTAGGCCAATGCCTGATTTCAACCATATCGTCTCGATAACAACCGTCCATTAAACGACCGTCAGATGCGTAAAAAGCCGCCTGCCACATCAGCTCATCAATATTTCGACCGAACTCTTTTTCATCGGGAAGACGACTATCGTTTGGCTTAAGAACCGTTACCCTGATTTGCGTAACGGGCAGTGTACAGAACAACTCAAGATGGTTTGGATCAGCAAAATACTCACCACGGCTGCTAAGTAAAATAAGCTCACCATGCTCATCGGACTCCAACAAAATGTCCTGCTTATTCGACGTCGCCCGGCGAAGTATATAGATCATGTAGTCTTCGGAGTCGAAGTAGTTTACCCCCGCCATGCGGGCATCACTTGCTAAATTTGTAGCAATATTCATATTCTATCCCAGCGTTTCTATTGTTATTTCTAAACGCTGAGACAAGGGTAGTAAGCAATAATTTTACTACAGTATTTGCTACATTAGTGACTACCTGAGCAAATACTAAATCGCAGTGGTGTTAACAATCAAGAATGAATTGCCAGAGGTGATATTACTGAGAAAACATGAAACTTACTATAGTGCCTGTAAGACAAGTGGTAACATATGCGAAAAATACTACCCATAGTTGTATCCCTTTAAATCGTTTCAGCAATCCCGCTATCATAAGCAAATGCTCTTAGACCGGTAACTTTGCGAACATAACCTTTCAGCTATGCGTGCCCTTATCAAAACGTTGGATGGAATACCTAAACAGAATTCCAACTTCACTAAAGTTTAGTGATAGAGTTCCGTGAATACTGTGACGTACGTCACATTTTTATTTTTTTCTATTTTTGTAAAAACTCCCGCATGTATCCGATCGGCTACAGCCACAATCATTAACTTAATAAAAAAACGCCCACAAATCTTATTGTGGGCATTTTTTGTTTTAGTTTTTTGTTTTAGCTTTTTGTTTTAGCTTTTTGTTTTATAGTAAGGCGAGTATCTAAACTAATAAGTCGATACCCGCTAAACTGATTTATTGAGTATCCACATCAATAAGCGATCGTTTGATCTCGCCATTTTCATCCTTATGGATCACGACACCAAGATAACGACTGTTCGGATTGAGCCCGGCATAATCCACCTCGACGGTTCCAGTTGTCCCTGCCGTGACCGAGGCTGGAGCTGATGTAATGGAAGCATTACCTTTATCACCTGATACCAAAGTGAAATTCAGTGT
>JBFFIY010000051.1:0-29832 GCA_041556195.1 Enterobacterales bacterium | reverse complement strand
GCGTAGTGCCTTTGATGTTCTGGCGGCTCTATGAGTCCGTGTGTGTCGCCATAGCTCAAAAGCAATCACAACTGTTTGAAGTTTATCTTGATTTGACATGTTACGTCCTCCGGTGAGTTCGCAACTAGTAAACCAGATTATATTGTTGGTGTTGAGCTATGCTGCCGTAAGCTCACAAAATACCAGAGTTATTTTAAGAAAATAAATTGTGGGTTTCTACCGTTCATCGGAATGATAACGACAAGAAAAATAAAGTTTTTTATAACTGTGTCAAATACGTTTCTTTGTTCAGTACAAAGGTTTCCCACCTTATTGGGTTAATCGCTCTATAATAGATGAAATCAAATTAAATTTTATACCTGACATTTTCAAACAGACAAAAAAAACACTCAATAAAGAGCGTTTTTTTATAAGGCCAAAGTTAATTAACCCTTAGGGAGTCACCTCTTCTACTGTGACTTTTGGTGCTAAACCATCTGGACCGGTTACGGTAAATCTGAAGGTTCCATCCGCTGTGACCTCCAGTGACAGATTATCGTTTGTGATAAACAGAGGTTTAGCTACACCTAGTTCTACAACAACTGAATCAGCATTTTCTGCGCCAAAGTTCACTGCAGCCCAATCTTCACTGGCTACTTTAAACAGAATGGGATCAGCTTGAGCGGTTAAAGCTATATCGACAATATAAGAACCATTGCCATCAAAGATCAGTTCATCATCAAGGCCCCAATCATTCATACCTCCACGTAGGAAAACGGGTGTTCCAGCAAAGAATTCTTGATTGAATACTTTGAGTTTTGGAATTAAGTCGACCATATCGAATATGAATACATAACTCGCTTCAGTATCAATGGTTAGTATAAGATTGTTGTCATCGACTTGACCAAGCAATTTCTCAACGCCAAGCTCAACGGTTTTATCTTCAACAAGATTTGTTTCAGCACCCAGGTTAACGGTAGCCCAATCCTCCGATGCAACTTTGAATTCATGGGTTGCGGCTGTCAGTGTTGTTGTTACAGAATAAATACGTCCTCCATCATAATTAAAGGGTGTATCTGTTCCCCATCCATTCATGCTGCCACGTAAAAATACGGTTGTACCTGGAAAAGGTTCTTCGTTAATGACATTTAATACTGGCGCACTGGTATCTGTTGCATCAATCTGGAATAAATAAGTTACATCTACACCCGCCGTGAATTTGAGGTTGCTACCACCGGTTGCTAAAACTTTATCAACGCCTTCGCTAACAATCTGTTCATCTCCTTCGCTTGATGCACCTAAATCCACAGTAGACCAATCATCAGAGGCGACTTTAAATTCTTGCTCCACGCCTGCTGTCATTGGAACAGCAACCTGGTAGATACCATTTCCTTTGTATACGAATGGATCATCAGTTCCCCAACCATTCATGCCACCGCGTAAGAATACGATGGTATCACCGTAAGGCACCACGTCAGGTGCACCAGATGTTGCAAAAGCTGATAATCCAGCACCTTGTGCTTCACCCTGAGGTTTAGTAAATACTGCCATGGTATAAGCTGGAACGGTAAATGTACCTTCACCATCGCCACCAACAAAACTGGCACCCTGTACAGTTCCATCTATAGAGGTTGCTTGTGTGGCAATAAGCTCAAATCCGCTTGCTGTTGGTATTGTATGGTTTTGTTCATCAGCAGTACCATTAATCATAACGACAAGTGCATCTGAAGCTGGATCCAGGTCTGGAAAATCCAGACCATCGTCAATGCTCATGACAATCACGCCTTGTTGTTGGCGTGATCCAATATTATGGAAACCAACTCGTGCAATAACATCATCAGCTGTGGTCAAACGGAATAGTTTGCTATCTCGTCGAATATTTAGAAATTCATTAAAAACGCCATTAGCAAATAAAATTTCTGACATTGCAGGTTGGGTTTCAGGGTTTGAAGAAATACTACCTATTTGCTCCCATCTATTGGCATTATCTTGTGCAAGTGGCAAACCAACATTCCAGTTGTTGCTTTCCATAGTGAAGTCAACCAGGTTAAACCAGTCTCCTGAGTCGAAGCTATTTCGATCCATCGACTTGGAACGCATCATGTCTCCACCCATCTGTAGGAATGGAATACCCTGGCTCATTAGTGGTATAGCTGCTGCAATATTTTGTGAACGAACTCTTTCATTTAAAGTTTTAGCATTTGAAAAATTAAACTGTAGTTGATCCCACAATGTATTGTCATCGTGCTTAGACACATAGTTAATGATGTCGGCTGGATCTTTTGCGTAAGCGGATGGATTAAAACTACTACCGGTTGATGCAGAACCACCTGAACCTTCTAGTACGTAATCTGCCAGAGTACCAGCCATTCCAAGTTTAACGATGTCTTGAGCATTTAAGTTGTCAGTATCACCATTAAATAGTTCTGCACCGCGTACGCCATCTCTTAGACGATCATTGAAAGTTGAGATTTCTGTTCCTGCCAGATTGTCCTGGGTGGCATTAACAAACCCACGTCCACCATCTTGTCTAAACCAACCTTCACCATAAAAATGAGTGTCTGGATCAACGGCTCTAACGGCTTCACGAGCGGCTAGCATTTGATCTTTTGAGCCATGACTCATAATGTCAAAACGGTATCCATCATAACCATATTGAGAACTCCAGTTGACCAGAGAATCAGACATCAGTTTATCCATCATACGATGTTCTAGTGCCGTGTCATTACAACAAGTCGATTGAATTACATTACCAGTTACAATATCGCGATTATGGTAATAACCAGGAACCACTTTATCCAAAACAGAATTATCAAACAAACCTGCTGAGTTGGTGTGGTTGTATACAACATCTAATACAACTCGCAAACCGATATCATGCAGAGATTTGATCATATAACGCATTTCTTTGACTCTGGCGATGCCATCGGGATCGGAAGCATAAATACCATCCGGGGCACTGAAATGCTGAGGGTCATAACCCCAGTTGAATGAGTCCAGTCCTCTCATGGATTGAACAAGTGCCTGAGCATCACTAGGGTTTGAGAAAGTGGGATAGCCTTCTAATACAGATAAAAGCGTTGCATTGTCGTCTTCATCTTCACAAACTGGTGCATCTGGATTAATAGCACAGAGATCAGCTACTGTGTCATTGATGTCAACTTTGAGTGCTGGATCTTCGTCAATACTTGCGATGTCATTTACTGGCAAAATATGAAAATGAGTTAGTCCATTTGCAGCAAGATTGATTAGATGCTGAACAGGTCTGGAAGTCATTTCAGTAAATGCCATGTACTTACCACGATTAGCTTCTGTAACACTCTCATCACGCGCACTGAAGTCACGAATATGACCTTCATAAATGACTGCATCTTCTGGATCAGCAATTGTTGCTACAGGATGTCCATCCCAACCTTCGGGTTTAAGATCAGCATCATCTAAATTAACGAACTGAGAAAAACGACCATTTGTAGACAGGTTGTATGAATAGGGATCTGTTGATTCAATGGTTTCAATTTGTTTGTTCTGTTGATGGAAAATAGCCAATTCAAAACGGTAAAATTGTCGATCTAAACTACTGTCACCGGTAAAGCTCCAAATGCCTGTAGCTGGGTCTTCAACCATAGTATTTGAGTTAACCATGTTTTTGTCTGCATCGTATACATTTAGCTTCACGCTTTGGGCAGTAGGAGCCCATAAATTTGTGGTTATATCACCAGCATCATAAATAACTCCTAAAGTCGCTTCATCGGCATCAGCTTCACCTTTGGTGTATAAATCATCTAATACCAAAGCACTTTGTACGCTGGTGGCAAGAAAAGCTCCCTCTTCATTGTATGCAGCTAATACTAACTGATTTTTAAGGATGGCTTTTGCTTCTTCAGCAGTCCAGTCTCCACTAAAAGCAGATAAGTCCTGCACCTGAGGTGCCGCTGCTTTTTGTTCGTCTGTTAAGGTCGTTGGAGTTAAGGTGATAGTCGTACCTGAAATCACGCCGTCATCATTAGCTTCGATGCCAGCGGTAGAGGAATGATGCAATCTGACTTCAGTAATAAGAGCAGGATCTACATCCCAAACCAGGGTATTTGCATCAATCCAATGAGCAGCAAAGTCCTGAATTTGTAACGGTAAATCACCTAAAGATAAAATTGGGAATTCAAATACAGCAGGGAAACCAGAAAGCGTCCAGTTCATACGGGTAAATACCGGATCATCCTGTACCAGATTCATGGTAAAATCGCCCCCCCCCATTTCTTTACCCGCATCATCGGTTCCGATATGAATGAGAATGTTTGCACAATCGCCATGATCTTCTTTTAAATTTAAAATCCAATAAGCACCATAGTTTGGATCAATACCATCAAATTGCAAGCCATTGCCCCAGGATTCTGCCAGAGAATCAGTAGCATAAGAATCACAAGCATCATTATTCCAGTTATGTAATCTATAACCATCATAAACAGGGTCGCCAGGTACATTAGTCGCATCCTGTGGACGGTTGTAAAATAGTATTGCCTGGTTTTCTCCAGCAAAAACACTAGGTTGAGGGGCGTTCGGATCAGCACCTGCCACACATGCATCATTACTGGCATTGGGCACTGTTGGGGCTGGACATTCTAATGGTGGTTGTTCAACACAGCTAGTGCCAGTTGGGTCAGGGATCAAAGGTAATTCACAAACCAGTAATTTCAGTCCTGAATCAACCCCTGATGAACCCCCAGAGCAACTGGACAACCCAAGTACAGTTGTGATCAATACGAGAGTTCCAAGAAAGAATCGTATTTTTTTTGTTAAACTAATCATATGTGTTCTCCAGATTATATTTATTTAATTTTTTGGTTATTAATGCTTGATTAATTGGCTGAAATTAAAATTTATAATTTACGCCTAAGAAAAGTTGGCGACCAAAAAATTGAATCGTTCCTGTTTGTCTTTGCGCTGTCCCGAAAAATGATTTAGTTGGCTGATCCGTAGCATTGTTAATCTGGAATAGAATGGT
The DNA here is from genome assembly GCA_041556195.1 of Enterobacterales bacterium. Lineage (GTDB taxonomy): Bacteria > Pseudomonadota > Gammaproteobacteria > Enterobacterales > 21-14-all-40-8. The sequence continues at coordinate 24,854 of JBFFIY010000051.1, read as the reverse complement.
TCCATTTTCATTAAATCGGTAAGAGGCTTGATAATCCACAACGGTTTCATCATCAAAAAATACAGTTTGTTCATTTACTGCAATTTGTTCTGAAACAAATTCTGAACGGTGTCGAACATTAATACGTGTTTCAAAGTCTTTATATTCATAGAAAATGGTTGCACTGAGCACATCTCTTGATAGACCATCAAGAGGTAATTCAACTTCAGCGCTACCTTGATCTACAATTTTGCTGACTTCACTCTCTGTATAGGCATAACTCAAATTCACACCTAAACCAGACCAGGGTGCTGGTAACATGGAAAACACCTGAGTGTAAGCCACTTCAGCTCCACGAATATAACCACCATTGGTGTTATTCACTGACGTTGTTAATGTACCATTTGTCACGGCAGTCTCTACACCAGAGTCAGGATCAACAAAGATTTCAGGAATCGCTATGTTTGTGGTTGAGAAATCAAAATTTGTTGGAGTCGTAAATTTATCAATAAATGATTCGATATCTTTATAAAATAACGCTGTAACAAATGCACCGTCAGTTTCACTAAAATAGTATTCGTAGGACAAGTCATATTGATTTGCCATAAAAGGTCTAAGCTTAGGACTGTTGACACTGGTTACATTAAATTCAAAAGTATCTTCATCTACAACTCCACTTATCTCAGCGGCCAGTTGCTCAATAGGTGGTCGAGACATGACTTTGGCTGCTGCAAACCTAAGCTGAGAATTATCATTGAGTTTGAAATTCAGGTTAAGTTGAGGTAGGTAATCAGTATAAGTGATGCCATCAATACCTGGAGCAAATTGATCATTAACAACACCAGCTTCATCAACAACATTCTGGGCACCCAGTAGAGGATCGCCATCCACGCTTTGTAAAGTAGTTGCTGATTGCTCAGTACGAACCACTCTCATACCAATATTACCCGTAACAGGAATCGAGCCTAAAGTTGCATCAATATTTGCTTGAAAATAGTAAGATAATATATCTTCGAAAACTTCACCACTTTGTAAAACAGACCATGATGTACTGTTATCCAACACGCCATTAGCATCTACACCCCATGTCTGTACCGGAGCACCAACTCCTGGTGGAAGCCAACTGGCAAGAACACCATCTATGTTGATGGCCAAAAAGCCAGGGAAGTTACCAAAATCTCCAGAAAAACCAGTGGGAGTGGCTAAATCACTATTGAGTCTGAAGGGGCCTTCAGAAGTTGAAAATCCACCGTCATCTCCATATTGAAATACTGATCGTTCTTTATCATACTCACGCTCGGAATATCGAATACCCACTTCAATTGAAGACAACCAATTATTATTATCAAACTCGTAAATACCATCAAGTTTGGCTGCTTTTAAAGTATCGGTAAATTCGAATGGAAAGGTTCCAAATTTACTCACCATGACTTTGTCTATATCAGTAAAGTCTTGATTAAATCCCAAATCGGGAGCATTGAGCCCATTAAGTTGATAGTTAATAGCTACATTCGTATCAAAAACAGGATTAGCAATCGTTGCATCTTCAGCCACAAGCGCCCATAACAAACGATTTTGAAAATCACTTTCTGCGGCTGAATAAGAGAGATCTGCATTTAGAGTAAAATTATTGGTTAGATCCCATTTTGCGTTAATACCGTAATTTTCTACATCATCTTTTTTAGTGTCATCATCATTAACAATTTCGACTCTGGTAAAACTTTGAGGTGTACGCACGACTGTGCCACCGATAACATTACCATCAAATATGTCTGGATTAAAAAATGCCGCTGTTGGTCCACCAAATTTAACCCGAAAACCACGGGCAAATTGTTCAGAATCAAAGTGAGAGATAAAGGCATCAGCTTTTAGGGCAAAAGTCTCCGTTGGAACCCATTCAACAGCACCAACATAACCATCTCTAGTTTCAGTGCCACCTTTTTGTTGCATTTCAAAGCCTTCACTGATGAACTCAGGGATTTGATCATTATCAACGTCTTTTTCTCCATTAAAATTCAGCCCGATAAATTGGCTTGCCACACTCGGTTGCTCAAGTCTGGCTGCTCCAAAGGATAACCCCAGAGTATCTTCAACAAATTTACCCTGATAGGAGAAACTTATCCTCTGGCCATTTTCGTCAGCGTCAAAGACCTCATCAGCTCTATCATTAAACATCCCACGAACATTAAAGTTGAAGGTATGCTGCTGATTATTCCTTAAAGCACTTGCAGTTTTTAACTCAATGGTGCCCGCTACTCCTCCCTCAATAAGCGATGCTTTCTGGGTCTTGTACACGGATCCTGATGATATGAGTTCGGAGGGATATTGATCAAATTCGACACTTCTAGTTCCACTGGTTGAAACCTGTTCACGTCCATTTAAGGTCGCCAGAATAAACCCACCAGAAAGACCACGTATATTAATTTCGGCAGCCTGGCCACCTGTTCTGACAGCAGAGATCCCCGGTAAACGTGTAAGAGCATCTGCAATAGAAATATCAGGTAAAGAACCCAGATCATCTGAAGACAGGTGTTCTGAAATGGTATCGGCATAACGCTTTTCATCAAGAGAACGGATTAAACTACCCTTAAACCCTGTAATAACGAGGAGATTTTCATCATCAGACACATCTCTTCTGCCGGTAGCATTTTCTGCCGCTGCTTTTTCTGCCGCCGCTTCTGCGGCTTCTTTTTCGGCTTTTTCCTTTTCTGCTTTCTCTTTAGCAACTTTGTCTTTTTCAGCCTTTTCTTTCTCTGCTTGTTGTACAACGCTTAGTTGTTCTTCTTCAGCATAGACAGATGTAGATACAAAACTCGACGTTAAACCTGCTGCTGCTAAGGCCAACGTTAGTAAACTCGGCTTAAACTTTGCCATTGAAACCCCCATTTCATGTATTGTTTTTTTAAAACCATGATGCAAAAAACAAATTATTCCAATCGAGGCTTGAGTTCGGTTGCATCAGAATTATCCAAGCAATCATATAAAAGTTGAACTAAGATCTACAACGCACTGCATACGTATTCAATAATAATCAAACTCATAGATATCTCTATTTTAGATCTTGAGTAGATATCTTCTAACGAGAAATAGTATCTATATATCCTTTTAAATCAAAATGTTAGCGACACTTTATCGTTAGAAGGTCAAATTACTGTTGATAAGGAGTTGGCAAAAGGATTGGGGGAATAAGATTTTAATTATGTCATCATGGGTCAGTTTTTTGCTTCATATATAACCTGTTTTACGTCCTGACAGGCCTGAAACCGGGAAAGTGGAACTTTGCAGCAGCATCATTATTTAATCATGTTCCTTAGCTTTGTCATGTTCCTTAAGGATATCATCCACCGTTAAGATCCTCTCATCAATCACAGTTTCATGTTGTTTATCAGGAGAATGTTCTCCCATGTCATACACCGTTAATTCAGTATTATCAATACAGTCTTCCAGTAAATCAAAAGCCTCATTGAAATATTGAGCCATCGGTTCTAACGATTTAATATCCCGATCACAACATACGATGCCAATATTGGCCATAGAACCATATGTCAACAGGGTAATATTAACCCCACCGCCTGGAGTAATGGTAGATATGGGATAAACAGCTTTAAGCTTTGCATCTTTTAAATAACGAACTTCTTTTGGACCTGGAATATTTGAAATTAATATATTGGCAATGGGTTTTACCACATCAGAGAGGTGTAACCATTCATATATCAAGGAAACTGATTGAATAAATACCGTGTAGTAACTAAAGGCTGCGGGATGTGATTTTCTTGCAGTACGCTTAACAATTCTATGATTTTCAATAATTTGTCTCAGCCTGATGTAAGGATCATTTTCTCCATGAGCTAACTCAACTGGCACAATGGCAATTTTGTTACCCGAAGACTGATCACCTGGCCTACGCATGTTGATCGGCATATTGGTAAAAAGTGCTTTATCAAATGTTTGACCATGTTCTTTTAAAAATTGATGTACACCAATATCAAAACAACAAAGTAATATTTCATTAACTGTCGCTCTTAATCTTTTTGCTAAATCTTGAATACGGTCAAAACAAATATCGGTAGTTGAAACCACTCGGCCAGGTTTAACCTGTCCGGTAAGCATAGTTTTAGTGCCGGTAAAAGGAACAGGCATATAAATCCTGTTAACTCTAATTAATTTGAGCAAGACTCTGAAGAAAATCCACAAGATATCTTTAGTAGCAATGATGAAATTCCAAAAACCGATAAAAAATCGTTTGAAGATATTTTTCTTCTTTTTTCCTTTCCTTGAATGGTCCATCTCCCAGATAGGAATAAATCCTTCAGTTTTTTTCTCTGCTGAATAGGAAATTTGAAACCATCTGACTAATGTTGCACCATCTCCATACATATGATGGATCTTAATAAAAATAGCAAAATCTTTACCTTGTTTACCTTCGATAATATGGTATTGCCAAAGAGGTTTATCGCCATCTAGCCTTGGCTCATGAAGTTTAGCAACCAGCTTATGTAATGAAACACGATCATCAACATTATCCACCTGGTGATATTTAACATGGTAATCCATATCAAGTTTATCGATAGGTTTTAATTTTAATGGGTAACCCAGAAAGCTACTAACCACCGAGTTAAAAGGAGATAGCCCTTTTGAAAATTCTTTTAATTCCTTAACAAAATCTGTTAGATAATTTTCACTGGCATTTTCAGGAAGCTCCAGGATCTGTAAACTCGCTACATGCTTAGGATTATTGTTAGTTTCAGTGATCCAAAAAGCTTTATCTAAAAAAGTGAGTTTTTTTGTCACAAATAAAATCCTGTTAAATTTAAAATCATATCTATACCCGTTGTCAGAAAATTCTCAGGTTTAGCTAACCTTTATTATCTTCAGCGATTGATTGATGCAAACCCATAAAAGTTGCTTCATCAATATTTAAATATGGAGCCATAGCAAACAAAATTGTTGCTAAACTCTTCTGAATATATCCGCCATTATTAATATCATCACCCTTAAGAATATGATAGTTAGGAGCTTGCGTGATTAATATGGAAATTAATTCTATCATTTTTTCCTGTTGTTCAGGATTTCCAATTAATGTGCCCTGTTTAACAAATTTTGCAATGGCATTTCTGAAAACCTTTTCTTTTTCTGACAAAAGCATTTTAAATCTTCTAGAAATTTTTGGGTATTTCTCAAGTAAATCTGCCGGATTACGAAACAGGAACCGATAAAGATGTGAGGTTTCAAATATTAAGAACAAATAATAAAAAAACTCGTCAATAGTCAATTCATCAAGTTGAGGAGAGAGCAGGATCTTGCTCATTCTATTTCGATAAAGCTCGAATAGAGCCTCTATGATAATTTCTTTTCCCTTAAAATGATAATACAAATTGCCGGGGCTGATTTCCAGTTCCAGGGAAATATCAACAGAACTTACACTACTCTCACCATGTTGGTTAAATAACTCTAAAGATACTAATAAAATCCGTTCAGCTGTTTTCATTAAAAATGGATGCTCAGATTGTTCAAGAATGCTCAGATTGTTTCAAGTTAGAAGGTTAAAATATCACAATTAAGAGATTTATGATTAAATATAGCCTAAGTAGAGCTAAAACCAGAGAAAATATTCATGATTCGAGTGTTGTTTAATAAAAAAGGTGGTGTAGGAAAGTCCAGTTTAACGGTCAATATCGCTGCAATAGCCGCCGATTCTGGACTAAAAACCCTGATTGTGGATTTAGACACTCAATGTAACTCCACCAACTATTTAAATTTTGAACAAACTAAAACAGAATCAACAATTGCCGATTTGTTTGAACAATGCATTACTTTTCATATCAAACGCCGTGATGCGATTGAGTTTTGTCACCCTACCAATTTAGAAAACCTGTTTATTATACCTGGTTCTACTCGCTTGAGTGAGCTGGAAACCAAATTGGATAGTCGCCATAAGATCTATAAACTCAAAGAAGCACTTGATACCTTGAAAGATTCATTTGATCGTATCTATATTGATACAGCACCAGCACTCAATTTTTACACCTTATCAGCCTTAATTAGCGCCGATTCCTGCTTAATTCCAATAGATTGTGATGATTTTGCCAGACAGGGATTATATAGCCTACAACAAGAAATTGAAGAGATCAGACAGGATCATAACGATAAGTTGGAGATAGAAGGCATTATTGCTAACCAATATATGGTTAATGCCAGGCTTCCCAATCAAATAATTCAGGAATTATTGTCTGAAAACTACCAGGTGCTACCGGTTTATGTGGCGCAATCTATAAAAATGAAGGAATCTCATCAGGCGAGAAAACCTTTAATAAAACTCGCCCCTAAACACAAATTGACTGTTTCATTAATAGAGCTACATCAGCATTTGGAGACATAAGGTGCGAGGTGCGAGGTGCGAGGTGCGAGGTGCGAGGTGCGAGAATACTCCATTTAATTTAAAGGGGTGTCAATTTCTTTCTCGTATCTCTAAACTCGCACCTCGAAACTCATATCTCGAAACTATTTTTCTCACCCAAAAACAAAATAAAGCTGAAAAAAACCTGCTCCCATTCCTAACAATGCACCAATTACTATCAATTTCCATTCATCTTGTTGATAAGCTGGTCGCAATACACCCTCAAATTCTTCGGGTGAAAGCTCTCTCATTTTGGCGCATAGATCATCTCCAACTTTTAAAGCCTCAGTGGCATATTTATGGGCATAAGGTAAGTATTTTTCTGAATCCTCAAAAATACGCTGAATAGCCAATTCTTTCATTTTAAAATAATTTTCAGAACCAACTCCCAGAGCAAAATAAGGTTGTGCTATGGCGATATAACGCTCGATTGCATCGTTTACATGTAATTCAATAATTTCAAGTAACCGCTCTGATCCTGGCCCGTGTAATACCGATTGGGTTATATTTTTCGAGGTCAATAACTTAGCTTCAATAATATCAGAATACACTTTTGACACTTCATACTGTCTTTTTAAAAACATTCCCTGAATGGAGAACCCCAAAATTTTAATGGGATTTTTAGGTTCAAAAATAATTCTGAGAGCAATCCAATTGGTTGCGTAGCCAACAATGAGTCCCCCCAGGGGAAGGATCCACCATAGTTGATAATAATGCCAAATCACCATTGTTGGTAATCCAAACAGGAAACCAAAATAGAACCCTGATCGCTCTATAAATGGAAATTCTTTGGCGCCTGCTTTTAGAAATATCTCATTGATTAGTTCTGGATCATCCATCAGATGGCTCACAACCAGTTCTTTGATATCCAAAATTTCTGACACATTATGCTGAAAATCACTTACCATTTTGTTGACAACTTTAGGAATATCCATTTCTACTCTGGCATAAACCAGATTTTTTCCTTGCACTGGCAATGATGCCCACAAAGTCGGCGCAGCTTCCTGCATAATATCATTTACTATTCTTCTTAGTACCTGTTTTAACCTTCTCTCAATACTTTCATATATTTTATCCGGCTCTAACCGATCAGTAATATCTTTGACATCCAGCAATTTCCCTAAAACCAGATCGACCTGAATTTCACCCATTCTCTTTCGTTTAGCAGGAATAATCCCCTGCCAACCAAAGATAGGTTTTATCCCGAAAAACTCGATAGGGTAAAACATCATTTTTACCGCCAGAAAATTAGTGATCCACCCGACAAATGCACTGATCACAGGGATCAGCAGTAACATCAGGGTTTGAGCATTCCACTCCATAAATCCAGCCTATTGCTAAATAACGATTAAAAAACAAAGATTTTCTTCATGAAAGACTATCCACTCCTATTAGTATGGTCAAGCTAAATAATTGATTTTAACCTTGAATTTCAGATTTTTTAAATTATAAAATTTTTTTTATCATAAATTACCATTTTAAAGTTTTTTGACAGAAATTTGGTTGCTCTTTCTAATTTTTTAGTATTATATCTAGATATCTATAAATCCAGTTAAAGTTAAGGCGTGCGTATGCTTATTGGCTCAAAACTTTCCGCCCTAGAAAAAGTCATTCAAAATGCAGATACCTATCAGGAGTATTACGAAGCCTGTAAACTCCATGATGAATTAAGCGGTGCAAATGAGTGGAAGACTAAAAACCAATCTCACGAATACGACTATCGTTTAATCAAAAAGCGTCTTGAGCGTATTAAAGCGGCTAAAGCACGTCAAGATGCTGCTGGATTGATGTCAATTTTACACGAAGGTATCCACGGTAATCTGGGTAACATTTCTAACCCTGAACTAAGAAAACATGCAAAAATAGGCACCAAGAAGCTTATTGAAGAATTTTTAGATGAAGTCTGCACTTCCCTCGACTTCATTTACCAGGCAGATGAACAAGACGTTGATTTTTATGAAAAACTTTCCTTTTTCAACGAAACCACACATGCCTATGGTCAAAGTTGCCTCATGCTTAGTGGTGGCGCCGGTTTAGGTTTTTTTCATGCGGGCGTTGTCAAAGCCTTACTCGAACACGATCTATTGCCAGGAGTGCTCTCAGGAGCAAGTGCTGGCTCAATAATAGCCGCACTCGTTGGAACAAGAAGTAATGAAGAGTTGAAAGAGATATTAACAGCCGAATCCATTTACGAACAATTTCAAGGCTGGAGCAGTTGGAGAGGCCTGAGTAAAAAGGGGCTACTTGATAGCACCAATCTGGAAAACTCACTGATCGATCTATTTGGATTAACCACTTTTGAAGAAGCTTACAAAAAAACTGGTCGCCACATGACTATTACAGTGTCACCAGCAGATTTACACCAGCAATCAAGACTCCTTAACTCAAAAACGTCACCCAACGCCATCATAACCCAGGCTGTTAGAGCTTCTTGTGCGATTCCTTATGTTTTCTCACCCGTTTATTTAAGGGCTAAAACGGCTGAAGGAAAAATTGTTCCCTATATCCCCCACCGAAAATTTGCAGATGGTTCATTAATGGCGGATTTACCCTTTGATCGTCTGGCTCGTTTATATGGGGTTAATCATAGTATTGTTAGCCAGACAAACCCTCTTGTTACTCCCTTTATTTCATCGACTAAAGGTCTTAACAATAGTATTTCAGCAATCACCATGCGCCACATAGCTAACCTGGCTAAAAGAAATAGTATCTATGTCTTTGATGTATTAGAAAGTTTAACTTCAAATCCATCTATTCGATTAGGTGTTCATAAGATACGCTCTATCATTGATCAGCAGTACGTTGGAGACATCAATATCTTACCGAAAAGATCCTTTGTAGATTACAAACATTTGCTCACCAATCCAAGCCAGAAACGCATAGAGCAACTCATTTTTTCAGCTGAAAAAGCTGCCTGGTCAGAAATAGACTTAATCAAACGCAATACAAAAATTAGTAAACACTTTAGAAAGTACCTCAAGTTACTACAAGAACGTGAAGGTCGTATACTCACTAAACGTACAGAACTTAAATTAGTAAGCGGTCAAAAATAACTACCCATTAAAAAATATCTTTGACCTTATTAACCTGAATTCTGTTTAAGAGATTTTTACCAGAGCCTGCCCCATGAGCGCAGTGAGTGCTTTGGGTTGTGATTTCAACTGGTCGATGCAACACAGGCATTAAATTTTTCCGCAGGTGTTTCATATTCTAATGTCTTTCGAGGCCTTTCGTGGTAAATAAAATCTTTTTCTCTTATCCAGAACTGAGGTTTATTACATTTGAAGTAAAAAAAATTTAAAATGATCTTCGACGGTATTCTCTATATTCTGGACTCCAGAAATTTTTCTCTATAGATTTTTCTAATGTATCTTCAGAAGTCTGCGTGGCAACCTTATCTTCCATGGCCTGAATTCCAACAGCAAACGCAATTTTTTTACTGACATTTCGAATGTCTGATAGTTTTGGAAGTAGTTCTTCCCCTTCTCCATTTACCAGAGGAGAAGAATTAGCCAAAGCTTCACTGGCTACCATAAACATTTTTTCTGTAACCCTTTTAGCACCTGATGCGATAACACCAAGGCCAATACCTGGGAATATGTAACTATTATTACACTGGGCTATGGGATAATCTTTACCCGCATACTGAACTGGGTCAAATGGACTGCCAGTAGCCACCAACGCTTTACCTTCGGTCCACTTAATCACATCTTCCGGTAAAGCTTCTACTCGGGATGTTGGGTTAGAGAGAGGCAATACAATGGGGTTAGCACAATGTTTGAACATGGTTTCAATGACTTGCTGACTCATTAGCCCTGGTTGACCTGAAACGCCCACTAAAATTGTAGGTTTCACTGTTTGAACAAGTTCTAACAAATCAACTCTATCAGGATCTTTTCCCCAACCAGAAACCACAGATTTTGGTTTCGCAAATCGTTTTTGGAAATCTCTTAACTGAGGCATACCATCGATTAATAACCCTTTACTGCTCGTCAGGTAGATGCGCCCAAGAGCTTCTTTATCAGATAGTCCCTCCTGTTTCATATGAGCCACAATTTGTTCAGCAATACCGCATCCTGCAGAACCTGCCCCCACGAAGACAACACGATGCTCTTTAAGTGGTGTTTTTTGTGCATGGCAAGCTGCTAACAAAGTTCCCACGGTAACCGCAGCTGTACCCTGAATATCGTCATTAAAACAACAGGTTGTATCCTTATATGTATTTAATAATGGAGTTGCGTTACCTTGGGAAAAATCCTCAAATTGAATTAACACTCCAGGCCAACGATTTTTTACAGCCTCAATAAACTGATCTACAAACTCGAAATATTCATCACCGGTGATCCTGTTATGACGCCAACCCATATACATAGGATCCTCAAGCAATTCTTGATTATTGGTACCAACATCAAGAGCGACAGGTAACGTATACGCAGGGCTAATGCCACCACAGGCTGAATATATGGCCAGTTTTCCGATAGGAATGCCCATACCGCCAATACCTTGATCTCCTAAACCTAATATTCGTTCACTATCGGTTACCACTATCACTTTAACATTGTGTTTGGTGGCATTGTGTAACAAATCATCAATTCTTTCTCGATCAGGAAAAGAAACAAACAACCCTCTTTTTCGTCGGTAGATTTGCGAAAACATTTGGCATGCCAAACCCACAGTGGGAGTGTAAATAATTGGCAACATTTCTTCTAAATAAGAAGTGATTAGAGCAATATACAAAGTTTCGTTCGTATCTTGAATATTTCTTAAATAGATGTGTTTATCCAGATCGGATGTAAATCTTGAAAATTGTTGGTAGGAACGTGAAACCTGTTTTTCTATGGTTTCTATTGCTATGGGTAGCAATCCTTCCAGGTTAAAGGCTATTCTTTCAGACTTTGAAAAAGCATTTCCTTTATTCAACAAGGAGGTTTCAAGAAGCATAGGGCCTGCATAACGGATATATAAAGGTCTGTTTGTTTTTTGTTCAGGTTTCATCTGAGCTTATCTCTGTCAATTAATAAATCTGTAATTTTTCGATTAACTAATTGAAATAATTAACATTATAATGTTTAACTGTAATCCTATAATTGGCTACAAACAATACTTATTTACTTTTATTATGGATCTGTTGTGGATCTGATTCGATCAGAATAATAGAAAGAACGTATGTCACCACAAATTGTATTGCTAATCTATTTATCCTCAACTCGGGATAAGACTAATATAGCGATAAAGTCATTGTAACTTACTCATATTTAACCGTATTTTGGATATTCTTTCCCGAATTCAGGTTATTTACCAGCTGATCATATAAAATACGAAAATATCTATATCTTATTGTGTTACCTATAAAAGTTATGTCATTATAACAAGTCTTGAAGTCTATATTTATTACTGATACTTTTCAGAGTTTTAGTAGTTTAGTCATAGTTGTTCAGTTTGGAGAGTATATTTACATGCAGGTCGGTAAGTCTCAATCAATAATATGTTTTTTTTCTCTGGGTTTACTGTTTACCTTATTCACCCTTTCTCCAACCACGGTTCAAGCTGAAGACGAAATTCTATCCACCCTGCTAAATGATGGAACTACATTAGAATTAAACGGTTACGCAAAGGCCAATTATTTATTAAATGACTTTTATCTGGCTGCCCTTTATTTACCTCAACCTTCGAATGATATGAGTGTTATTACCAATCCCTCTGATCCCAAGCGGATGGAAATACGTATTTTGACAAAACGATTTTCCGCTCGTCAGTTTGGTCAATATTGGAAAGAAACTATTTCAATCAATAATCCAAGAGATGTGTTGCAACCACAAATTCAAAACGTTCTTGCCTTTATTAAACTTTTTCCAGTTGCACTGGTTGAAGGGGATGTTATTGATATTGATAATGTTCCTGCACAAGGTACCTTAGTCAGCATCAATAAACAACTTATGGGTTCGGTCAGTGATCCTCAATTTTACTCTTTAGTATTAAATGCCTGGATAGGGCCAAGACCGCCAAATGATGACTTTAAAGTAAATATCGTACAAGGCCATGGTGCTGCTCTCAATGCAGATCTGCAACAACAATTTTCAGCAGTGTCACCCAGTTCAAAACGTATAGAAAAATTTATTAATTTAGTATCAGAAAAAAAAGCTGAAATTGCCCGTCTAAAAGCTGAAGAAGAAACCAAAATTCTCGCCATTGCTTTGCAAAAAGAACAAGAAGAAAACGCTAAACTACAGGCTATTGCCCTGACTAAACAGCGAAAAGAACTGGCCGATGAAAAAAATAGGCTCAAAAAAATAGCCGACGATAATGCCAAAAAAGCTCAGGAAGAACAAGCCGTTTTGACAAAAGTACAAGAAATCAAACGTCTAGCTCAGGAAAAACTGAAATTAGAACAACAAAATAGTACTCAAGCAATCCAACAAAGATACCTTGATGTTGTTATGGAAGAAATACGAAAAAAACAGACGTACCCTTTCGTTCAGATTTTTAAAAAACCTAAATATCAAAAACTCATGAAAAAAGGACAGATATCTTCAACAGGTGTTTTTAGCGTAGAAATTAATAATGAAGGGAAAATACTTGATGCCTCAGTTAAAGGCACAACAGAAATTAGCATACTGGACAAACATGTTGTCCGAACTATCAAGAGAATAAAAACATTACCTCCAATACCAGAACCACTCAACCTGGAATCACTTCAATTTGATATTGAACTCAGTTTTCTATCTCCGGTAGTGGGTGCTGATGTTCAATAAATTAATTAAGCTCCTTTATTCAACTAAAGCATCAACTAAAGCAATAATACACTTATTAAAAAAGCCAATATTCCAATAGACAACAGAAGTATCAAGTAACTCCAACTTATAATGCTAAACTTAAGAAGTGTAAAAAAATAACCTTGTTGATAAACTCGTTTTTGAGTGACAAATAAATTAATTGGGATCCAGATTAATATCACAGTCGTCAAAACACCAAAAGAAGTCTCTGCTTCAGGCCAGGTTCCTACAAAGGACTTTTCTATCGTTGTAAAAATCAAAATCAACCAAAGGGATAAAAACAAAAAACTGTGACCATGCAATGCCACAATAAGATGTTCCATGTACAATCGTCTTTTAAACAGATAACTAAATTTCAAAATTAATGCGAAGATAGGAAGCAACAAAAACATCAATCCGGGAATTTTCTCAATGACCATATCCATTATTTTCATAGGATCTTCTTTCAACATTTCAGTCAACCTTCCACTACTCTTTATAATATGCCCAGTCAGTTTTTGATTGTTTTCTGGTGTTAGAAAATTTAAATTCAATGGCTGCTTTTCAAAAAAATTACCGACTTTATTATTAAGGTTTAGATTGATATCTGTTGATTCTGAAGCATCTAACTTGTCTGCTGAAGGGATTGAGGAAGAAGTATCAAAACTGATTATCGGGTCAACTTGAGACTCTTTTTTGCTATTATTTTTTTTATCTGGCCCTTTTATGCTTGTTTCAATTCTAGACTGTGTCTCTTCAAGCTCTTTAACGTTTTTTTTACTGTCAATCAAATCAGTGATAATTTTTTTATTTTGTAATTCTTTTAAAACTTTTTTTGCTTCTGGATGAAGAGTTTCATCTTCTAAAAGTTGTGCAAGTTTTTCATTATCTTCAGATCCCGTTTGAATTTGAGATGAGTCAAGATCAACAGTATCAATCCAGGGCTCCTGAAATTGATTAACAAGCTGTAATGTGAGAAAAAAAATGATGCTGGTAATTAAATAAAGCCGTACAGGTGGAACAAATTTCACTCTGTGTCCGGCAATGTACTCATTACTTAAAAAACCTGGTCTAAAAAATAAACGCCAACTGGTTTTAGCTGCTCGACTATCAAATCCTAATTCATCCTCCAATAAGTCTTTCATAATAAAGTGCAATTTACGAATAGGTGTTCGTAATGATTGACCGCAAACACTACAGAAAGCTCCGTCTAAAGGCGTTTGACAATTTCCACAAATTAAATTTTGTTGATTGTCTGCATTTAGAACTTCTGGTGTAACTATTGTATCAGCCTCCCCTACGACAAAATTTTCTTCTGCAAATTCAGAATCAACTATGTTCGTCTCAGGTTCGTCCGTTTCAACTATATCCGACACAATCAAATCCGTATCAGGTAAGGCAGCTATATCTTCTCCTTTGCTGGTTATTTCCTGAGATTCACTTTGTGTGTTTTTTTCCACGTTTATCCTGCTTTCCAATTTTGTTTCTGAAGCTCAGTCTCATTCAAGTGATTCTTTTAACCAATCTTTAAATTGAAACCACCAGTAACTTGATTGTGCTGCCATCGGTCCAAATGGGCCTCCATTCCATGGCAATCCCCAATTCGAAAATTTTTGAAACCTTTGATCTCCATTCATTATAGCAGAGGCTACAATTTCACCACCCATGGTAGTTGGACCAACCCCATGACCACCATAACCTATGTTATACCAAACATTATCGGCCAGAGTGCCAATTTGTGGCATTTGATGACGAGGATACCCCATCCAACCATCCCACACATGATCAATAGCCACGTCTTTAAGATCAGGAAAAACCTTAGCCAAATCCTTGCGTAAAAGCGCTTCTAAGTTTTCGGGAGTTTGAGTATTTGCATGAATGCGCCCTCCCCACAGCAGTCTCGTATCTTTCAGGGCGCGATAATAGTCAAAGGCAAATCTGGTATCATAAACAGCAGCTTTAGATGATAAATATTGGCTTAACTTGTCTCCCAAAGGTTCTGTCGTCATGACGTAGGTTGCTATAGGTAAGATTGAACGTGCTACAGGTTTGCACAGTTTGCCAATATAACCTCCTCCCGCTAACACCACATTTTTGCAAGAAATTGTGCCATCTGAGGTTTTAATTTTCTTTACTGAGCTCTGATAATCAATATCTAAAACTTCGCTATCTTCAAAAATCTGACCACCCTTTTTCTGAATAACCTCTGCGATACCTCGAGCATAATTTAGAGGATGAAAATGCATGGCATTTTTTTCAAATAAACCACCATGATATTGCTCCGTATTGATCTGCTGCTGCAAATCTTGTGGAGAAATGTATTCCCAGTCAACCTGCATTTTCTCTGCCATGAAATTCTTCTCATCATGCAGTAATTTCTGATCTTTAAACCAATTCGCCCAAATCACCCCCTCATCAACTGCATCACAGGCTATATCGAATTTTTTGATTCTCTCTCGAATTAAATCAACGGCTGAAACCGTCAAACCGTATAATTCTCGGGCATGTACCACACCCGCCTGCTTAACTAATGCTCTGGAAGAAAGAGAGAAACCTGCAAACACAAAGCCTCCATTCCTTCCTGATGCACCCCAACCTATTTTATGTTTTTCGATAAGAGCAACACTTTTAGCTCCACGTTCAAGAAGTCCCAAAGCTGTCATCAATCCCGCATAACCAGCTCCTATCACACAACTTTCAACTTCAATATTTTGTTCAAGTCGAGGATAATTAATCTGATTGTTCAGTGTCTCTGCGTAATAACTTGTAGGGTAATTTGTCATATATTCACCAAATTTTATTCGCTAATTCCAGAATTGATGAAGTATCATATAATGATGTATTTCAATCTGAATAAGCGGTATTCTCTCTTAACTTGGCTCATCTGAAAAGTAATTATTTAGTAACTCGCTGAATAGTTACATTATTTACAATAATAAGTAGGACTATTATGCCTTTTGCCTTTATCCACTCAAAACTTGTACTAGATGATTGTCGTTTACTCCAAAAAGACGAACTCAAACCTCAGGATTTATTAGTAACTATCGATAAGCATCGAATTTTAATCAAGGATCTCAGCCCATTAATTCCATCCTCTGATGTACAACTGGAGGATTCCGAAGAATTTTTATTGTTAGGTCAGTTTAATGAACAAAATGTACTCATTCATAGAAATCAAAAACCCATCAATGAATGTGACTATCCGCTATGGTGGGATCTCCGACATATAGCTCTTGAAATAGACTCAGATCTTTCTAGTCTCGCGGCCCAGGCCATGACAATTAATCATTGGCACTTAACCCATAAATATTGTGGTAAATGTGGTTCAAAAACAGTATTGGGCAAAGAGCATTCAAGAGTCTGTAGCCAAAAGAGTTGTCAGGAGACGCGATTTCCCCGTATCGATCCAGCAGTAATTGTTTCTGTCATTAATGAATATGATGAAATTTTGTTAGGTCGGCAGGCTGAATGGGATCCAGGCAGATATTCGGTTCTGGCGGGTTTTCTGAGCCATGGTGAATCTCTTGAACAAGCAGTGATTAGAGAAGTGAAAGAAGAGTCCGGGGTAAATGTGGACTCTGTACAATATGTCGCTTCCCAGCCCTGGCCCTTCCCTGGTTCATTGATGGTAGGGTTCACCGCTTTAGCTAAGAAGCAGCCTATTGATTTAGGTGACGATGAACTTGAACATGCTATGTGGATCTCGCGTGAAGAATTACAGGCTAAAAGAGATCTTGGTCAAATTAAAATTTCCGTTCCCATGTCTATCAGTCGTTACCTTATCGATTGTTGGCTCGAAAAAACAGAAACCTGAAAACTAATCGCCCGTATAACTCTCTGGCCAAAATTGTCTAACCATTTCGCCTTCGGTATTAAAACTGTGGCAACTGTTGTGTAAAAGAGAACTTAACTGTCTGGCATCGGAAGGTTCTACTTCATGTCTCATATCTAAATAAGGATAGATTGTCTGGATGGCGGTTGTAGCTATCACCGGCAATAACTCGGTTAGATGCGTACATCCCCTTTTACCTGCAAACATTTGCTTCACTTTTTTAGTCCATCCTGGTTTTATGCTCATACCTACAAGTGTTTTGTACCAGGGGTTGACTTCCCGACAGGTACTAAAAGGGCCAATTTCTGTATTGGCTTCAGCAAAGTGAACTTTTAGATGATGATCGAAGGTTAACCGTAACCATAAATGATGAACTTTTTCTCCTGTTGGAATGGTTCCTCTCTGGGCAGTTATAAGAGGATGGTGTTTAACATCGATTAATTTAGCTTCGATATCCCACAAACCATCATCTCTTAAATATCCATGACAAGAAATTTGTCTATCATGGACTGGTTTACGAGTAACTGGTGTTGATAAAGTCATGTATTTATCTACTTTGCTGATTTATTTAAAAAAACTTCAAATGCCTGTTTTGCAGCATCTGATTCTAAAAGCCGCGCAAATTTTTCCATTTCATCCTTAATACTGGAACTAACAGAAGATGCTATGGAGTCCTTCATTAACTGTCTTGTGGCAAGAACTCCGCTTTGAGGTAATGAAGCTAGTTGTCTGGCTTTAGATAAAGCGTAGGCTCTGACATCTTCTGAAATTACCTGATTAATTATACCAGCTTGCAAAGCTTCGATAGTACCAAATGATGTTCCCAGTAATAGCCATTCTGCGGCTTTATGATAACCAACCAGTCTTGGTAATAACAAACTGGAAGCAGCCTCTGCACAAAGTCCCAGTTTGGAAAATGGCATTGCAAATTTAGCGGTTTCATCGGCATAAACTAAATCACAGTGTAATAACATAGTGGTACCAATTCCAACTGCAGCACCTGAAACCGCAGCAACTAACGGCTTATCAAAGATTGAAATTTGTTTTATAAACTGAACCACACCACTTTCATCACCAAAACCACCTTCTAGAAAATCTGCCAAATCATTTCCTGCTGTAAAACAATCCGCTTGCCCCTGAAGTAAAACCACTTTAATATCTGTATGTCTTGAAGCTTGAAGCAAAGCATCTGCCATAGCTAAGTACATTTCAGAAGTGAGAGCGTTACGTTTATCAGGACGGTTTATCTGAATACTCATAACACCTTGCTCACAAAAAATCTGAATATTTGGGCTAGTTGATGAAATTGTAGTTGTCATACTGGATAACTGCCTTACGTTAATTAGGTTCTAATAAGAAAGAGAGGTAAGTTTAAATGAATAAAGCCACAAAAACATTAAATTTTGATATTCAATGTGACACTTTAGAAGGTGAAACCATCTCAATGGAGCAATATCAAGATAAGGTACTTCTAATTGTTAATACCGCTAGCAAATGTGGTTTTACTCCTCAATATGAAGGATTACAAAAGTTGTATGAAACTTATAAAGATAGAGATTTTGTAGTACTTGGTTTTCCCTGTAATCAATTTTTACATCAGGAGCCAGCTGATAGTGGTGCCATTCAGGAATTTTGTCAGGTTCGATTCGGAGTAGATTTCCCATTATTCAAAAAAATCGATGTCAATGGGCCTGATACTCACCCTCTATTTAAGCAACTTAAAAAACTTGCACCAGGTTTATTAGGCAGTGAAAATATTAAATGGAATTTCACAAAATTTCTTGTTGCAAAAAATGGCTCAATCATAGATCGCTATGCTCCAAAAACTGAACCTGAAAAACTCACTAGTAAGATTGAAAAACTGTTAGATTAAGAATTCGAAAGGCAAATTTGAAGGAATAGTGTTATGAACCAGGCTACTAATAATGATGAAGAGCTTTACAACAGACTCATGGATTTGGAGTCTCGCCATAGTTTTCAAGAGGACACTATCAATCAACTCAATGCCGAGATCTATCAACAACAACTCAAAATTGAACGATTAGAGCAGGTAGTTGATGCTTTGAAACAGGTATTACAAACTCAGTCAGTAGATGGAACTTCCAGTAATTCACAGGAAGAACCTCCTCCGCATTATTGAACACCCCCTAATCAGGCATAATGAATGATTAGGGGTATATTTATCTAATAACTAGATGACTTCATATAATCAGGCATTTTCAATAACACGATAACAGGTTATTTCACTCCCTAATTCCAAATCACCGACCGCTTTGTTCAAAATCAATTTATGAGTTCTAAAACTGAGGTCTTTAGACAGTTCCCGAGCAAAATGTCTTACACGTTCGGTCACCAGTACTTCGCCGGGTTTAGCCAGGTTCTCTAATCTGGCCGCAAAATTTAAAGCGGCACCACCAAGATCAGATACTCCAGTAACATCATTATGTCTTACTTGAAGTGGCCCCATATCCATACCTATCCGAAGATGAAATCCTGCAGCAGTTAAAACTTTTTGAATCATCAAAGCACAGTGTACCGCTATAGTAGAATGGTGAAAGGTAACCCGAAGCGAGTCACCTTCCATATTAGGAAAAACTGCTTGCCAGCGATTCAATACAGGTTTCAACAAACCTCTAAAAAGCTCCAGCCGACTTGCCATTTCAGCTTCAGGCCACTTAGAGAAATCTTTTAAATCCATAAACATCACTGTTAAATATCTTTGTTGATTGGCTTGTTGTTCTGCTGCTAATTCCAACATTCTTGGCCAAAATTTTTCTTTTAATGATGATAAAGAGGTTTTTAATT
The DNA here is from genome assembly GCA_041556195.1 of Enterobacterales bacterium. GTDB lineage: Bacteria > Pseudomonadota > Gammaproteobacteria > Enterobacterales > 21-14-all-40-8. The sequence goes on along the minus strand of JBFFIY010000051.1, from coordinate 5,089 downwards.
CAGCTTGCAGTTTACGGTTATTTCTTAGTTCCAGTTGAGCAAGTTGAAGCTGTTCAGCTTCTTGTTGTAAAGCAGTCAAAAGCTCAGATGGTTCAAATGAACCTGTACCTTCAATGGATAAGGTTACTTCGGTTTTTCCAGGTAGATGAAGCAATGATTGAAGCTGAATAAAACAACCCCATTTACTTGCAGCTAAATGTTCAATAAGAAAAGGCAGGGTTACTAACTCCTGAGGCTGAATACAATTCGGGTAAAAAATAGAAAAGGTTGGTCTGTCTCCATAAAGTCTTTCAAAATCACCCCTTTTAAATTTATCTAATTCTTTTCCTTTTTGATCCCAGGAGCAACTTTTACATTTAATTTTTTTAATTGACCATAGTTTAGTATGGATCCCTGCAAGTAAGCTATTGGTAAAATCTGAACCATTAAAATCACCTGATGTTAAATCACAGTTCCTGAGATCAGCACCAATAAATAGTGAATTAGAAGCATTGACCTGAGTAAAACAGGCTGACATTGCTTTCACATTCGTCAAGTCAGAAGCTCTTAAATTTGACTTCTCCAATGAAGCATTTTCAAGATTTGCACCATTAAAATCCACATTAGAAATATTGCAATTCCTCAAATTAGCACCAGACAATAAAGTTCCTTTTAACGAAGAACCAGATAAATCAAAGCCTGATAAATCCACACCCTGTAAATTTGCTCTATCCAGACAAGCATTTCTAAGATCAAAAGAGGTAAGGTTAACATTACGTAAATCAAGACCAGATAATCCTATCCGTGAAACCACTGCAGTAAGAAAATCAGCGCCTTCTAATTCTGCAGAATCAAAATTTGTACCTTTTAATGATGCAGCAATAAAACGTGCTCTTCTACAATCAGAACCAGTAAGATCAGCATCTTCAAGGTTCGCATCAATAAAATCGGTGGCAATAAAACGACAACCCGTCAGGTTATAACCGGATAGATTCATACCCGTCAATACGGCACGAGAAAGATCTGGAAATTCAGAGGCTTGCGCTTGACGCCATAGGTTCCATGAATGACGACCCTCTTCTAATTTTTTTACAATTTTGCTCTTCATAGCAAATTTACTTCCAAACTTCAGAGAAGATCTAATTAAGGTCATTATATCCCAATTAACCTGGTTGATTGAATTGATTAAGCTAAAAAGTTAGATTTTCTTAAAGATGACAAGTGGTGTTTTTTTGTTCAGCACCAGGTATTCTTGGAGTGGGTATATACTTTAACAAGAAATTGTATGAGCACGAAATCAGTCACTATGAAACTCAAAATTGCTTTTGAGTTTCATAGTATGAAGAGTGTTATCAAAGAGATGATAATTGAAATTGAGCTTTTGGAAGTTCATTTTCAATTATCCATGCAATTGGTTTGGCAATTGCAGGTTGATGCTCTGTTTCACCATATTCAATAGCTGCTATTTTAGCAGTCGATTTAGAAGGATAAATACCAAAAATTACTTTATAAGCAAAACTTGCATCTATCGGATTTAACACCCTGATAGTTTTTACTTTGTAGTTTTTACCTAACAAAGCCTGCTCTACTTTTCTGGCATTTTCTTCAAAACTAAAAGAGCCAATCTGTACGGTATACATTTCATCTATTGAGAATTTTTGATCAAATTGTTTGTTTTCATCAAATATAAGATTGGTACCAGATTCTGTTTGACGGCTATAAAGATTAACGTCTTCTTCCACAGTAGTCACATTATCTTCAGATTGCATATCTTCATCAAATAATAGACTATCATCAGACTTAAGGTTGTCAGTTTTAGATATTAACTCAGTCATTTTGAGGTCTTCAAAATTTGGCTCAGTAACTTCAAGTTCAATGCTTGACTTATCACTATCAGAACTAATAATAGAGATCGGTTTGTTCCTTTCAACTTCATTACTTATTGCCATATGTTGCTCTGGTAGGGTAATTGATGCCTTGAAAAGGCTGGCACCAGAAATAAAACCCAATATATATAAAGATGTCAACGACACTACCGAGACTCCTATGACAATAAAAATTTGTCTGATAGTCATTGTAAATTTGAATTGTTTAACAATCATGATTCTCTCCTATTGGATATTTTTTCTAATATGCCAATCGTCATTTTTTTGGCAGATAAACCAACTGATTACTTAACAAGCAATTTGTATGCCAACACAGGAAGAAATGAAGGTTAAAGCAGGCATTCACAGATACAAGAGAAAGTTATGGGATTAGAGGTATGTTCAACACATCCGAGTTGAAATTTTTTCCTTGAGAATAGGCTACATCATCATTTAGAAAGTTCATCTTTCAGGAAACAAGGAAATATTACTGAAATTATCATCCGCCTTTCAGAAGTTTTAAAATAGCTGTTATGGAATAAAAATAGAAAACTGTCCACCAGAGAGTGGGCCACCATTTTCAAGTAGTATATAACCCGTTTCGGATTTTTGCTTATGCAGTCGGGCAATTTTAGCTGCAAAATATAATCCTAAACTTGTACTACCAGTATGGAAGTCAATATTTTTCATATGCCCTCCAGGATCAGAAATCATGTTTTTCGGAAAACCACTGCCATCATCTGCAACACGTAAACATAAATACGGCCCGTCTACTGATGCGATTAATTTAATTTCTTTTTTAGCGTAACGCGCGGCATTCACCAGGACATTATTAAGAACACCAGCTATCAGGTTAGCGTCAAAGTAACCTGACAAGCTGTCATCACAATCTATGGAGCAAGTAATTCCATGTAAGTTGAATAAAATCTCATTTTTTAAAACCTGTTCTTCCAATAAATCAAAAACAAAATGTTCATCAAGGTTCAAAGGTAATCGTTGGTTTTGTAACCGATAAACGCCTAAAAGCTGGATCAGATCATTATTAACTCTTGAAATTTCATAATTCAATAAAGCCAAACGTTCAACTTCTTCAGTGTTTTCTTTGGAAATGTCTGCATACATTTCCTCAAATGAATGTACTAGTAAACTTAAGGAATTTTTCATGTCATGTACGCTGGAAGCCAGCAACATAGAGAAATCAGCATCTGAACTTTCAGTCATATAAAAACCTATATACCCGTTATATACCCGTGATACCTGGAAATGCGGGATTTCCAGGTATCACGGGTATATTCACTAAAACAATTTAAAGGGGGTGTTATTTTCGCATTCTTACAATCTTATCAAACTTATCACTGAGTTCCTGATACCGCTCACGTCGTTCAACCAAGCTGGAACTTTTCTTAACTTGATTCAAGCAGGCCTGACATTTTTGGTAATTTTTCTCATGCGATGGGTTTTTATCCAGTGCTCCTAACAAAGCCTGGACTAAATTTAACTGTAAACCAACATGTTTGGGAAACTTTCTCACTGCACCGGTAAATTGAATGATTGAAGACTCAAAATCTCCACTCTCATACAACTCAATGCCCTTTTGTGTTGATTCTTTAATGACAGCTTTGGCTTTATCACTAAACGGTTTTTCTGATAATTTTTCAATCTTATCCATAATAGCTTCATTATTGGCATGTTTTTTTCCAAGCTCATTTAAGATGCTTTGTGCTTTTTCAGTATCATTGGCATGGGTATAAGTACTGGCTAGCTCTATCAACACCTCTGGATTATCTTCCTCCCCCATGGATTCACTAAGCATCATGGCATTGTCAAGTGCAGCCTGGGCTTTACCTGGATCCTTCATAGTATGATAAGCCTTTGATTCTATCAGTTTGGATTTTATTTTAACAACAACGTCACTTTTGAATTTGTTCGACAAATTTCCAAGGGTATTCAGGGCTTCCTGTGTTAATTTATCGGCTTCATTACCCTCTGATTGTTCTGCGAACGAAGTTAGACAGTTTGCCAATTCAAAACTGTTATCCGCACTAAAATGTATCGAATTTTCAGATAGTTCCAGAGTTCTCCTGAAAGCCTTAGTGGCTTTTTCCATATCGTTATTCTGTTCGCATACCTGTGCAAGATTGTGTAATCTGACAAATGAGCGTGGTGAAATTGACACCGCTCTTTCAAGAATATGTTGTGCGGTATCAGGGTCATTTAATGCGAGATGCATTTTTGCAATCCAGTCGTAAACTTCCATAAACATTGGATTTGCTGCAAGCAATAATTTAAAAGCATCTAACGCTTCTGAATATTTTTTTTGGGCTGAATAAGCTTTCCCTTGTCCTAATAATGCCCAGTCTTCCTGTCGTTCAGACAGTTGTTCCTGATAAATCAGTAATGCTTCATCATATCTATCCAGTCTGAATAACAAATCGGCTTTGGCTTTAATACACCATTTTTTATAGCGACCACCTTCATTGATATATTTATCACAAAAGGTTATAGCAGCAGTATAATTGTCATCATCCAGAGCTGACAGGATAGGAAAAAGTGCTTGACTACGCGTTAATGTCTTATCTAAACGGCTTTTTAATAAATTGAAGGCGAAAGGTTTAGCTAAATAGGCATCTGGTTGGTGTTCGATGGCACTCAATACCATTTCCTGACTGGTTTCAGCCGTTGTCATTATAATTACACTGACGTGCTTTAATAGCTTTTTAGTACGCAGTTCTTCCAGAAGCTGCTGACCATTTTTTCCTTTACCTAAATTATAATCCATCAATATAATATCGTAGGATTTTAACTGACAGGCCTTGATGACATCCTTAGCAGTAGCAACCATATCAATGTTTACCACACCAAGATCGTTCACCATTTTTTTCAGACTTTTACGAAAAGTCTCAAAATCGTCAACTATCAATACACTTTTTTCAGAGTAAGAAATGGCCAAACTTATGCTCTCTATTGTTTAAAACAAGTTATATTCTACATATATACCCGTGATACCTGGAAATGCAGGTTTCAGCAAGTCAATAAGCGTCCATATTCGAGGCTTGAAGCTACCGCATCCTGCTAACGCCCCTTACCTACGTCCTGTAGGCAAAAGTACAGTATTAGTTATTCTAAATCCAGCTTTCATAACGAAGAAGATGGGCGCTTATTGGCTTGCCCTCTGGGAGCTTCAGTGGAAAACCAGTCCATCGTTGTCGCTCTTGAAAATGACTAGTCATTCTCTACGAGCGAGG